>JBDSNC010000133.1:0-18547 GCA_039915545.1 Luteolibacter sp. | reverse complement strand
TCAGGAAAGCACGGATCTGGCAATATGGACTAACAGTGCTGTGGTCGTCAGTAATGATCCGGCCGCAGATTCCACCGACTATGTGGGCAAACAAGCCACAATTCCAGTGGACTCCGCCCGCAAGTTCGCCCGTGTACAAGGAACCGAATGATTCTACGGACCCGGAGGCCGGCATAATGACCGCCGGGTCCATATTCCTTTCCCGATCAAGCTCCCCGGGATTTTTCCCGCGGGGGCTTTGTTACCGTCAGTCACTCTCTCCGAACACGAGCCACCCGCACCCGTCCCAACGACCGAATTCTCATGAAATATCAGAAAATGCTCCGTCTCACGCGAGTTTCACTAGCCCTTTTCACCATCTGTCCATCCGCGCTGCAAGCCGCGGTGACCACCGGCAATCTCCGTTGCGAATACCTCACCGATCCCCAAGGCATCGACGTCGTGCAACCACGGCTTTCCTGGGTGGTCGAGTCGCTCCAGCGCGGTGAGAAACAGATGTCCTATCAAATCCTCGTCACCTCCTCGCAGAAGCTGCTGGAGCAGAACCAGGGCGATCTGTGGGACAGCGGAAAAACCGCGGGGGATGCGACTAACCAGATCGTTTACAACGGCACGAAGCTCGCTTCACGCGCCCGGTGTTTCTGGAAAGTCCGTTCATGGGACAAGGACGGCAAGCCATCCGCATGGAGCCAGCCCGCCTCATGGACCATCGGTCTGTTGGAGTCCTCGGACTGGAGCGCGAAATGGATCGACGGCAGCGCTATTTCCAAGGCGCCCGCTCCCGGCATGACTCCTGTCATCCGTCGTGCTGCCTATGAGGCGGTGGACGGGGCGGGTTCGCTCGACGTCACTCAAAAGCTTGCCGATATGGGGCGCCCGGGACCTTTCACGGTGGAAGTCGGTAACGATGCTCTGGGCAAAGATCCGGCCTATGCGCATGTCAAACGGCTCCGCGTGGAATTTGAAATCGCCGGGAAAAAACAGGAAAAGTTCTTCCCCGAACATGCGAAGGTGCGCATTCCGGACGAGCTGGCCTATCCTCCTACCGTGCCGTATCTGCGCAAAGGTTTCATGGTCGGCAAACCACTGGCGAAGGCCACGGTCTATGCGACGGCCCTTGGGGTTTACGAGCTGAGACTCAATGGCAGGCGGGTGGGGGATCATTTCCTCGCGCCTGAATGGTCCGACTATTCAAAACGCCTCCGCTATCAGGAATACGACGTCACCGGTCTGGTGGCGGCCGGACGCAACGCGATTGGCGCGCAAGTGGCGAACGGTTGGTATTCCGGGCACATCGGTAACGGAGGTTTCCAATATTGGGGGAAAAGTCCCGCACTCTTCGCGCAGCTTGAGCTTGTCTATCAGGATGGCAGCAGCGAGCGCGTCATCACTGACGGCACGTGGAAGTCCCACTCCAGCCCGATGGTTTCCACGGATTTCATGATGGGGGAAAACTACGATGCCACCACCGAGATTCCCGGATGGGACAAGCCGGATTTCAACGACACCGGCTGGAGCCAGGTCGTCGAGCGCACCGAACCCGTCCGCGCCATGGACGGACAGGTGATGGAACCGGTCCGGCAGTTGACGGAGGTCGCTGTCAAAGCGCTAACGGAACCAAAGCCCGGCAAGTGGACCTACGACCTTGGACAAAACATGGTGGGCGTCGTCCGCCTCAAGGTTTCCGCCGCGGCGGGAACGGAAATCACCCTGCGCCACGCGGAAATGCTCAATCCGGACGGCACCGTTTACACCGACAATCTCCGCGGAGCTCCTTCCATCGATACCTATATCTGCAAGGGCGGAAGTGCGGAAATATGGGAGCCGAAGTTCACCTTCCACGGCTTCCGCTATGTCGAACTGACAGGTCTCTCCTCGAAGCCGCCAAAGGACGCCGTCACGGGCATCGTGATCGGCTCCGACACACCGCAGGCAGGAAAATTCGTTTGCTCTGACGGAGCTGTGAACCAGCTCCAGTCCAACATCGAGTGGGGTCAGCGCGGGAACTATCTCAGCGTTCCAACAGATTGCCCGCAGCGCGACGAGCGCCTCGGCTGGATGGGGGACGCGCAGGTGTTTGTGAAAACCGCCACCTACAACGCGGACGTCGCCGCATTTTTCACGAAATGGCTGGTGGACGTGACCGATAGCCAGACCTCGGAAGGCGGCTTCGCCGATGTCTCTCCATTCGCCGGACCGGGCAAAGGCGCGCCGGCCTGGGGCGATGCCGGGGTCATCTGCCCGTGGACGGTCTATCAGGTATATGGAGATCTCCGGCTGTTGGCACGGCAGTATCCTTCGATGGAAAGATGGGTGGAGTATTGCAAAGCCAGAAGCCCCGATTTCATCCGCAGCGGTGACCGTGGCAACGACTACGGTGACTGGCTTTCCATCGGAGCCGATACCGACAAGGAGCTGATCGGCACCGCCTACTTCGCCTATTCCACGGGCCTCGTCGCCAAGGCGGCGGCCGCGCTTGGAAAGACCAGCGACGCCACGAAATATGACGAGCTTTTCCAGTCCATCAAAAAAGCATTCGTCGCCAAGTACGTCACTGCGGACGGCCACATCAAGGGAAACACCCAGTGCGCCTATGTCATGGCGCTGAGGTTCGATCTGCTGCCGGCTCCGCTGCGTCAGAAAGCGGCCGGGTATCTTGAGGCCGACATCATTGCCAGGGACTATCATCTATCCACCGGATTCGTGGGCGTCAGCTACCTGCTGCCGGAACTCACCAAGGCAGGAAAAATCGACACTGCCTACCGCTTGCTGGTGCAGGACACGTTTCCGTCATGGCTCTTTTCCGTAAAAATGGGAGCCACCACGATTTGGGAGCGCTGGGACGGTTGGACGCCCGACAAGGGATTCCAGGATGTGGGCATGAATTCCTTCAACCACTACTCGCTCGGTTCATGCGGTGAGTGGCTCTATCGGACAGTCGCGGGCATTGATTTTGATTCCACGAAACCGGCGTTCAAGCAGATCCTCATCCATCCGTTCGCCGGAGGAAAGATTACCGAAGCAAACGGCGAGCTGCGAACGATCAACGGTTTGATCACCAGCGCGTGGAGTTCCGTGAACGGGAATTTCACTCTGACCACCACCATTCCCGCCAACACCACCGCCGAGATCCACGTCCCGGCCAAGGATGTCGGAACTGTCACGGAGAGCGGCAAGCCGGTCGCCGGTGCCGAGGGCGTGACCTATCTGAGAATGGAGGACGGAGCCGCCGTTTTCTCGGTCGGCTCGGGCCGCTATCAGTTCGCTTCCAACGGAAACGCCGTCACCGGGATCGACACGATTCAACGGACTCCGGCGGGTGGCGTGAAAGTGCCTGTCGAAAAGCTGCTGGAGAACGACGGCAAGCTCTGCACCTTCCGCTCGGTGAGCCCGCTGAGCATCAACGGCGCGTCAGTCACCGTCCGTGACGGTTCGGTCTTCTATCAACCCCAGGCGGGAAACACGGAGGCGGATCTCTTCACCTACACCATCCGGAATTCCAAAGGCGGGGTGGCGACCCGCACGGTCAAAGTCGCGGTGGTGGCCGGTGAGGCTCCCGCGCAGGCGAAAGAATGAACACAGCTTTCCGGGGAAGGCGAAAGCGCCTCGTCCGGAGGTGCGTCACCGATTGGGCATGAATGAATTGGGTGCAATACAAGACTTCTTTAGATCGTTGAATGGTGTAAGTGTTTTATTATGAGGTGATTATGGTGTTCCTACACGAATAGGGAGGTTTACAGGGCCGCATTGTATTGCTTATTTACCCACCTGCTCCGGTGAACTGCGGGATCTATCCTGTGACTACATCATATTGGCAGGGTGCTGTCATCGCGACCTGACCCGCGCGAGTTTTTCGAGTCAAACCCAAAACCCAAATCCATGTATCATCCATCCACAAGAAGCCTGCGGTCTCCGAACAGGAAAGGGCGAAAAGCGGGCTTCGCGCTCATCGTGACCCTTTCACTGATGATTCTGGTGACGGTAGTCGCGGTAGGACTGTTGTCTCTTTCAAGCATCAGCCTTCGTGCTTCCTCCCAATCGTCCGACATGCTTGCCGCCCGCAGCAATGCCCGTTTGGCGATGATGCTCGCGATCGGGGATTTGCAGAAATTCGCAGGTCCGGACACCCGGATCACGGCCAGGGCGGACGTGCTCGACGAGAAGAACCCACCGGTCACGGGAGTCTGGAAGAGCTGGGAGGGCACCGATCATCAACTGACGGGCGCCGCTCCGGGACGTCCCGTTTCACCGGGAAACTATCAGACGAAAAAGCAGGAACGCTTCCTCTCCTGGCTGGTGTCGGGAGAGCCCTCTGCCGGTACGACGCTGCCTAACACCGCCAAAGGTGACTCGCAATCCGGTGCCAAGGCCATCCTGTTGGGCGACCGGTCGGTGGGCACGGGTGCCGCACGGGAAAAACTGCAGATCCACCTCAAGCCCACCCTCATTGCGGGAAACACCCATTCGGGCGGATTCGCCTGGTGGGTCAGCGGGGAAAATCAAAAGGCCCGTTTGCCGAAACCGTATGATCCCACGGATGACGGCGCCGCACGCTGGTCGGTCCTGGCCAAGTCCCATGCCATCGCGGATACGAAGCCATTCCGCATGGAAGGTCTCCTGACCGATCCCTCGCCCGCGCTCAAGGGCATCAGCCTCAAGCAGAGCGACATCTTCGGCAAAGCCGACATCCTGCCCGTGTCACAGGAATTTTTCCACGATCTCTCCACCAGCTCGGTCGGTTTGCTAACCAACGTGGCCACCGGTGGTTGGAAAAAGGACCTCTCGCTGTTGACGGAAAACTGGTCGACTCTGGGAACCGCCAACCTGCCGTTTTTCCGCTTGTCACCGGGCCAGGACGTTCTTTCCTCCATGCCCACCACCGGGAATCCAACTGCGGCGAAATCGATGATCTATCCGTGGTCGTCGTACCGCGGCGGGGGATCTGATATTGCGATCTACCGGCACGGTGCTGTCAGCAGTTGGGAAAATCTCAAGGACTACGCGCTCCTTTACCGGGACAGCAAGATGACCACCACTTCCACGGGCAAGGCCAGGATCACTCCTTTTTCTGTCGCTAACGATGTGACCGCCGACGCCGACGTGTTTTCGTTTCTGCACCGCGTTAGAATCCTGCCGGTGATCGCGCGCATCCAGTGGGTGTTTTCCCACACCGCAGGCACTCCTCCCCCGCCGGCTGCCGGGCAGCCCGCATGGCCTGCCGGAAGTCTGGAGCCGCGTCTGCTCCTCACCCCCGTCGTCACCATGTGGAATCCCTACAACGTCGAGATGAGCTTTTCCCAGGTTCCCTTGTTGTTCAAGCTCTCCAAGCCGCTTCCCGCAGCGTTGAGATACACCGTGAACGGCGTTCAGAATGCCAAATACAACAGCCCGATGTCGGGCAACACGAACAACAGCCCCGCCCTTTCCAGTTCGTCCGAGCTGAGATATCAGATCAACGGCGCGTTCACCCTCAAGCCCGGCGAAACCCGCGTTTTCAGCCCGCTGGCGACTGCCGTTTCCGCGGACCTCGATCCCGCGACCAACCCGCTTGAACTGCAACCCGGCTTCCGCAGCCGTGGCGGCCACTATTTCGCACTCAAAAACGATGCGGACGCTCGCATGGTGGTTCCAGGGACCGCCTCCATCAAGGCCGAAGCCCACTTCGACACCACCTACGACGACGTGCCCAAGGGGAGTTCCGCGACCCTCCGCGGTGTCGGCATCTTCCTTGATATGCTGTCTAACGGAAAGCGGGCGCTCGCCTACCGGATGGTTTATTCGCCCACGGTGGCCGCCGACATCTACAAACCTCTCAGCGGTCTCGCCGCATCTCCCGCGCTGAGCTCCACCGTCAGCAATCCGGTGCCGTTCATGACCACGGTCTTCGGCGCGCGGATGGCTAGCAGGACCCACCTCGCGGCCAAGGGCTTCGTCCAGTCCAGCCCCTTGGTCAACTACACCGCAATGGGTGGCAAGGACCTGGTGGAACAAACCATCCAAAGGCACTACGGCGGCACCAATCATCCGGTCAATTCCCCGTTCGACTACAGCTTCGATGCACTCAGCGCCAGTGACAGCCTCTATCCGAACAGCGACTCGACCAACCGCAGCTACATCGTCACCGGTTTCACCAAAGCTGACGGACTCTCCCGCTGCGTCATTGACGAGCTCCCGCTGCGCCCGCTGCAATCGCTGGCGGAGCTCCAGAACTGGGACCTCCGTTATGAAAATCCGATCCCGCCGTTCGGCTTCAACCTGATCGGAAACAGCGATGCCGCTCCGCTGATCTCCGCCAGCTCCGTCACCGGCAGCTATTCCGACGCCGTCAACCTCCAGCATGACGACTCGTATTGTGCCAATCACCTGCTCTTCGACGACTGGATCTTCTCATCCATCGCACCCGATCCCACCAACTACGGAACCGCGGGCAAGAGCCTCCAGAAGACCTACACCGATTTTGTCAGCGGAGTGTCACCTCTTGGCAACCGCGCCTATCAGGCGGTGGCCCGCGATGCCGCGTTCGCCGCCGGTTCCTCCAGCAATGCAACCACCCTTTTCAACAGCAATGTCAACAAGCCCGACTCCTGGAAAACCATCGCCTCCCGCCTTGAGGTGGAAGGCATGTTCAACGTGAACTCCACCTCGGTCACTGCCTGGCGTGCTTTGCTCGGACATGCGCGCAATCAGAAAATCCCTTATATCAAGGACAGCAGCAGCGGATGGAGCATCGATCTATCCGGTAAGACCGACCACGCGTTCTCGCGCTTCAGCGTCGCGGGCGACTCGGAGGCCAAGTCCCAGGGATCGTCGGGATCATTCCCCGAGGCGGCCGAATTCGCGGGATACCGGATACTGGATGACAACACCCTCGATGCCCTCGCCAGCGAAATCGTCAAACAAGTCCGGCTGCGCGGCCCGTTTCTATCACTTTCGGAGTTCGTCAACCGGCAGCTCTCTTCCGGTGATCTCGCTCTCGCCGGGACGATTCAGTCCGCTCTCAACGAGCTTGCGAGCAAATCCTCCACCAGCCCTTACACCGGCATCACCAACGTGATTTCCCGGGTTTCCTCGGCTGATCCGCCTCCTGCGGGAACTTCGGAATACCAGTTCCCCGCCGCCGCGGTCGGGCAAAGCACTTACGGCCTGCCGGGCTGGACCCGCCAGGCCGACGTGCTCCGCCCGCTGGCCCCGATCCTCACCGCCCGCGACGACACCTTCACCATCCGGGCTTATGGGGATACCAGGGACAAAACCGGCAAGATCAAGGCGACCGCGACCTGCGAGGCCGTCGTCCGCCGAACCCGTGAATACGTCGATCCCACCGACCTTGCGGAAATCACCACGCTTCCTACCAAGGCGGTCAACAAGACCTTCGGCCGCCGTTACGAACTCGTCTCTTTCCGCTGGCTTGATCAAGGGGAACTTTGAATGCCGGCTTTTCTATCAAAATCTTACCTCCATGCGACGCCTCCTCTGCCTGATTTGTTTTTTGCCCGCCCTTGCCGCGGCCGGTTCGAAAGGTCCGCGCACCTGTCGGATCCTGTTTCTCGCGGCCCCGGCGGATGCTCCTGAAAACCTTCATCTCTTCGACGGCACGGCATCCCAGGAAGTCGAGCTTCCGCGGATGAACCTGTCGCCGGTTTACAAACTGCCCGGCGGCCCGCTTTCCATCCGGATGTTGCCCGCTCCCGCCGCCAAGCCTGAGAACGCGAGTCCGGATGCGCCGGCAGCCGTTCTTGCCGAGTCCGTCACCGATTTCTATCTGCTCGTCAGCAGCG
Source organism: Luteolibacter sp. (assembly GCA_039915545.1). Lineage (GTDB taxonomy): Bacteria > Verrucomicrobiota > Verrucomicrobiia > Verrucomicrobiales > Akkermansiaceae > Luteolibacter. Next base: position 10,769 of record JBDSNC010000133.1, on the reverse strand, counting down.
ATCCCACCAACAAGATCGTCCCAATAAAGCTTCAGGTCATCGATGTCAACGTGGCGAACTTCAAGCAGGGCGAGATGCTCTGGTTCAACCTCACGGCCGACAGCGTCGGCGGCAAGCTGGGCTCCGAGCAGCTCGCAATGGCCCCGAACTCGAAAGTCATCGTGAAAGCTCCGGCCTCGAAAAACGAAGACTACGAAGTCAACCTCACCTACCGCATGCCCGGCAACGAGCGGCTCTATCCCCTTTGCGAAACGAAATGGCTGCACGACACCCGCTCGCGCACCTTGTTTTTCGTCATCAACCAGGCTGAGAACCGGACCCCACGCGTGCTCGGTTTCCCAGACTACCGCGAAGCACCGGAAAAAACCGACAAACCCTGAACTCACTACCTCCAAGCTTGCAGGTGACCGGCGGGGGATTCATAGCATGTGGAATGCGAAGAGGTTTGATGGCGGCGGGGTGGTTTCTGTCAGCGGTCGCGCCGTCTTTCGCCGCGCCGACGGTAATTCCCTATGGCGCGGATTACGCCACGCTCCACCTGTGGCATCTCAACGAAAGCGCTCCCCCGTTCAAGGACTCGGGCAGCAGTCCCACGCCCCTGTTGGGACTGCTCAACGGCGCGGTGGCGGGCAAGGCGTCATTGGAGAATTTCGGGTCCGCCGTTTCCTTCGTCTGGCCCGGCGTCAGCGAGCCCGGGAGGGTCCTCCCCTACGGCCCCATCCTGCTGGGCATGCCCGAGCTGGACACCGGACGGAAGGACAATCTGGACGGACCGTTTTCCATCATGGGCAAGGATGGCGCCTTCACCATGGAAGCACTGGTGAAACTGGACGTGCTGCCTCCGGAATCGCCCGGACTTGCCCAGGATATCGTCAGCATGGACGACGACGACAACGCGCTCCGCGTGTTCATGTTCCGGATCGAAAAACCCGGCTTCCTCTCCTTCATCCAGCTCTCCGGCGACGCGGTGAAGGGTGGGGGACTCGCCACGATTCCCACGACCGGACCGCACGCGATCAATACGCACGACTGGTTCCATGTCGCCGTGACTTATGACGGAAATGAAAACGTGCCGGACAACCTCAAGCTCTACTGGACACGGATCGGATCCGGTGCGGCCGCGGCGAATCAGATCGGGCGCGGCACCCTGACGGCGGACCTCAGCCGCGAAGTCAGCGATTTTGCCATCGGAAACACCGGGAAATTCAATCCGCAGGGGCCGTTCGAGCCCTTTGCCGGTTGCATCGACGAGGTAAGGCTCAGCAATATCGCCAGGAATCCCCACGACTACTTTTTTGTCAGTCCGGAAGCCAAGAAAGTGGCGGAGGATCTGCTGGCCAGAAAGAAAACGGAAATCCCCAGGGCCGAACTGAAACTCCAGCGCGTCCTTGTCGATGACCAGCCGGCCTCGGAACAGGAAGCGTCTCCGCTGGCACTCCCGCCGGGACCACATCGCTTGGACTTTGATTTCGGCTTTCCGGCGGACGTGGTGGCGGATCCTCTCAGCGTGAAATGCCGCTTGGAGGGCTTGGATGAGGACTGGCATCCAACCGCGCAAGGAATGTCGCTCACCTTTGAGATGTTAGGTGAGAAGGACGCGTTCCTCGGACGCACGACGTTTTCCACCACCCGCTCCAGCCCCGGCTGGCAGAGCGACATCCTGAACTCGCCGATGGTGGAGAGAACCGAGCCCCTGTTTGTTCCCGAAGCCACCCGCCGCATCCGGGCGGTGCTGTCATCGGGTGCGCCGGACACCACCGGCTTCTGGGTGATCGACGACATTTCCCTGACGAGATCTCCCAAGCGGGATGCGAACCTGTGGGCTAACGGCGATTTTAGTAAAGGCGAGCGCATGGACCAGATAGGCGGAATTCCCACGGGCTGGACGAGGGGCGGGACCGAACCTGCCATTGCCCGCGTGATGCTGGGAAGAACATCCGGACTTGGATTCCTGGATGCCGCGCAAAACAACTCAGCGTTCTGGAGCTGCACCCAGAATCTATCCGTCCGTCCGGCGTCCGGTGGCGAGGTGTTCCTGATCGCGTGGTCGGAAGCCTACAATGTCATCCCGGGAGCGTCGCTGCGGGCCACCTACATCAACGTGCCGTCAGGAAAATACACGTTCCGCGCGGTTGCCGTGGCTGACAAGCCGGTGGCCCGCACCGCCCACCTGATGTTTCCGATCATCGTTCGGCAGCCATACTGGAAACAGGCGTGGTTCATGCCTCTGGCGGTCGCTGCGGGGGTGATCCTCGTTGCCTGGGGATTTTTCCTCAACTATCAGCGCCGCTCGCGCAGCCGCATCGCCGCCATCCGGCAGGCCAGCGCGGTGGAGCGTGACCGGGCGCGGATTGCCAGGGACATGCACGACGATCTGGGAACCCGCGTTTCGCTGATGAAGCACGCGGCCTCCGTGGTCCGCGAGTCGATCGACGGGGACCCCGGCAAGGCCCGCCACCAGGCCGTCCGGCTCGAGTCCGCTGCATCCGATCTGGTTCGTGCGATGGACGGGCTGGTCTGGGCGGTGAACCCGGCGAACGACTCGCTGGAACATCTGGCCGGCCATCTGTCAGGGGTGGCCCAGGAAATCTTCCGGGATGCTCCGGTCACCCTGCGGATTTCCATTCCCACCGATCTTCCCGCGTTCCAGATCCGCTCGGACTTCCGCAACCACTTCTCGATGGCCGTGAAGGAAGCACTGCACAACATCCTCAAGCATGGGGGCAAGTGTGAAGCCTCATTGCAATTGATGATTGAGGGAACCATGCTGGTCGCCATCATCACCGACACCGGCACGGGTTTTGATCCCATCTATCCGAAGGCTGGCAACGGACTCCCCAACCTCGTCGCCCGCGCCAGAGAAATGAATGGCTCGTGTGAAATCCAATCCACCCCTGGAAAAGGCTCACGCGTGGTTCTTCGCTGTCCTCTTCCCAAAACTCCAACAACCCTGCAAAAATGAAATCCGCACCTCACCGGGTGGTCATCGTCGAGGATGACTCCCAATTCCGGCAATCCTTTCTGGAAACCATCGCCACCTCGGACGCATGGGTGGTCGGCGGCTCGCACGTCCGCGCGGAATCCGCCCTTGAGGCGATCCCGCTGGATCCGCCGGACGCGGTGATCACCGATATTCAGCTACCGGGAATTTCCGGCATCGAACTGGTTAGGAAACTCAAGCCGCTGTGCCCGTCCACCCAGTTCCTCATGGTCACCGTCTTCGAGGATGCGGACAAGGTGTTCGAAGCGCTTGCTGCCGGAGCCTCGGGTTATGTGCTCAAGCGGGACGTCCATTCGCGGCTGTTGGAGTCGCTGGATGACGTGCTCACCGGCGGTGCGCCGATGTCCAGCGCCATCGCCCGCAAGGTGGTCCAGCATTTCCAGATTCCCGTGCAGGGACCCACGGACGACTTCCATCTCACCCAGCGGGAAAAGGAAGCGCTCGACCTTCTTGTGAAAGGCTATTTCTACAAGGAGATCGCGGAAGAGCTCGGCATCCGCATCGATACGGTGGCCTTCCACCTCGGGAATATCTATCGAAAACTTCACGTCCGCACGCGCAGTGAGGCGATCCTCAAGTACATGAGCCGCACGTCGGACGGCTGAGTTTGATTTTCGATGTCGGACCACATTTTTTTTGCAAACCCATGAACCCATCTTTGAAACAGTGCCTTCTGACCGGTGCCATCGCACTGACCGCGGCGGTCGGATCCGCGGCGGCACAACAACTGGAGCGGGATTTCAAAATGCCGCCGGATGCCACGAAGCCCCGGTGCTACTGGTATTGGCTGGACGGCCAGGTCACAAAAGACGGCATCACCAAGGACCTCGAAGCGATGCGGCGCGTGGGCATCGGTGAGGCCTACATTGGTGCCATCAGCGGACAGAGCCACATGGAAGCGGGTCCGGTCAAGGCGCTGACGGAGCCCTTCTGGGATACCATGACGCACGCCGTTCGCGAGGGTACACGGATTGGGGTCGATATCGGTGTTTTCAATTCACCCGGCTGGAGCCAGTCGGGCGGCCCCTGGGTGAGACCGGATCAGGCGATGCGGCATGTGGCTCTAGCAGAAATGCGGCTGCATGGTCCGCAGCGTTTCGTGGGGAAACTTCAGCAACCCGAGGGGTTCTATCAAGACGTCGCGGTGATGGGGTTTTCAGCGCCGCTGGGTGACGACGCGCAGTCGGTCGCCGCCTTCGATGGGACTGTGGTCAAGGAGGCCGCGGCGGTCACGATCACACTGCCTCAGACCGCCGTCGCACGCAGTTTGAAAGTGACGCCGTCGGGTGCGGTGAATGTCAGCGCGCGGTTGGAGGCCTCGGATGACGGCGAGGATTTCCGCGTGATCCGCAGTTTCACCATCGACCGCCATAACCTGGCCGTCAACGTCGGCCCCACGCCGCTCGCCCCGGTGACAATCGGTTTTTCGGAGACCAAGGCCAAGGTGTTCCGCATCGTTCTATCATCACCGGCGGACATCGGCGGGCTGCGGATTTCCGCAGCGGCAGGCGTGGACTACGTGGCCGAGAAATCACTGGAAAAAGCCTTCCAGGACCCGCTGCCTCCGTTCGACTTTTACTCGTGGCCGTCCCAACCCGAGCCCGCCACGAAGGGCTGTGCGGTCGCGCCCGAGGCGATCCTCGATCTGCGAAAAAACCTGAACGCAGACGGTTCGTTCACATGGGATGTTCCCGCAGGTGACTGGATCGTGCTGCGCGCGTGCATGGTTCCCACCGGCACGAAAAACAGCCCCGCCGCCCCGGAAGCTACCGGGCTGGAAGTGGACAAGATGAGCCGCCCGGCGTTGAAGTCCCACTTCGACGCCTATGTCGGCGAGCTGTTGAAACGTCTGTCACCTGCGGATCGGAAATCATGGAAACATGTCGTGGCCGACAGCTACGAGATGGGACCACAAAACTGGACTGATGGATTCGCCGCGGAATTCAAGAAACGATACGGCTACGAGCCCGTGCGTTTTCTGCCGGTGCTGACGGGAAGAACGGTTGGAAGCACCGATCAGTCGGATCGGTTTCTCTGGGATCTCCGGCGTTTCGTGGCTGATCGTGTGGCAACGGAATATGTTGGCGGCCTGCGCGACCTGTGCCATGAAAACGGGCTGAAGATGTGGTTGGAAAACTACGGCCACTGGGGCTTCCCCAGCGAGTTCCTGTTATACGGCGGCAATGCGGATGAGATCAGCGGCGAATTCTGGGAAAGCGGCGCGCTGGGCATGGTCGAACTCCGCGATGCCTCGTCCGCAGCTCACATTTATGGCAAGCGTCAGGTCTTCGCCGAGGCATGGACCGGCGGCCCGCTATTCCGCAGCACGCCGTGGAGTTTGAAAAAGCGCGGTGACTGGGCGATGTGCGAGGGAATCAACCAGTTCGTGTTCCACGTCAATGTCCACCAGCCGTCGGACGACCGTTTGCCCGGAGTGAGCGCCTGGTTCGGCACCGAGTTCAACCGTCATAACACCTGGTTCGAAATGTCAAAGACCTGGATCGATTACCTGCGCCGCTGCAGCGTGCTTTTGCAAGAGGGGCTTCATGTTGCGGACGTGGCCTATTTCATTGGTGAGGATGCACCGAAGATGGCCGGAATTCTCAGGCCCGCTCTGCCTGCGGGTTATAACTATGATTACATCAACGCGGACACACTGCTCCGCAGTGCGAAAGTCGAGGATGATCAGTTGGTCCTGCCCGATGGTATGATCTACCGCGTTCTGGTGCTGCCGCCTTCGGAAACGATGCGGCCTGAGACGCTGGAGAAAATCAAGTCGTTCGTGGATGCCGGCCTGACGGTGTTCGGGCCCTTGCCAACGCGTTCGCCCAGTTTGCAAAACTATCCGGAGTGCGACAAACGGGTTAGGGATCTCTCCGAAGGTTTGAACAGCCGGGTGAAAAACGGCGGGAATCTGATGGATGTCCTGAAGCTGCCACCGGATCTCGCAGGTGTGCCCGACAAGGTCATTTTCACCCACCGCCGGAGCGCGGATTCGGATATTTATTTTCTATCAAACCAGAACGACGCGCCCGTGCAGTTGGAACCTGTATTCCGGAACGGCGACAAGGTTCCCGAGCTCTGGCACCCTGATACGGGTGAAACCGAGCGCCCGTCCTGCGTGACAGAAGAAGGCGCGACACGGGTGCCGCTACATCTGGATGGAGGAGGATCGGTCTTCGTGGTGTTCCGCAAGGAGACGGCTCTCAACATTGTGGTTAAAAGAACAGGGAGTCTTGAAATACGAAGCGCGACCTATGAGGCGGTTGATGGCGCAGGTTCGCTGGATGTGACGGCCCGCCTCGCGTCGCTGGTGAGCGACGGGCGACTTGAACTGACCGTGAACAACGTGGTTTGCGGTGGCGACCCGGCATTGGAGCATTTCAAGCAACTGCGCGTGGAGTATGTCACCGACGGCAAGCCTGCTTCGGCCACCGTCGCAGAAGGCCAGGCACTCTGCCTGTCTTCCGGGGTCGAGTTGTCTGGCCCGTGGAGCGTCGGGTTCGGCTCGCTGAAAGCCGACTTCGACCGTTTGGTTTCATGGTCGGACCGACCGGAACCTCAGATCAAATACCACTCGGGTGAGGCCATCTATCGAACCACTTTCCAGCGTCCTGACACCTCCGGGAAATCCGTCGCCCTGCTGGACCTCGGCACCGTTGAGTCGTTGGCGGAAGTGACACTCAACGGACACACCTTTCCGGTAATTTGGAAACCTCCCTATCGGATCGACGTTACCACGGCCCTGCGTCCTGGTTCCAACGAGCTTGCCATCCGTGTGGTCAACGTATGGCACAACCGTCTCGTCGGCGAGCGGCTGGGAGTCAAGGATCCCGGCGGTCCCAAAATCTGGGCCAGCACCCTTCCTGACTACTCACCGACGGAACCCCTATTACCTTCCGGTCTGATAGGTCCGGTGCGCCTGCCGATCCTGCAGGTGAAGGACTGAAGATCATGTCGTTGGAGCATCACGGCCAAATGATGGCGATCAACGCGCGGTCGAAATCGTGACTGGTCCCAGCAATCCGGAAGGCTGGAGTTTTCCATCCGGCTTGTAGGGATTGCGGGTGGTGGAGGTGAGCCGGCCGGCTTCCGGCAGGCCCGAGTCCTTGATCAGCCGGTTGATCCACAGGTTCGCCACGGTGATTTCCAACGTGTTACCGGTCTTCTTCAAGAGGCCTTGCGGGATTTTCACCTGCCACGGAGCGCACCAGACGGAACCGAGGTCCTTACCGTTCAATCGCACGGAGGCAAGGTTGCAAACGCTCCCGAGTCCGATGGAAACCGCGGCGTCGGGCAATGAAGTTAGATCAAAGGATTTCCGGTAAACAGCCTTGCCGGAATAATAGCGGATGCCTTCTTCGGCACGCTTGCTCCACTCTTCCAGACTAGAAAACTCCACTTCGGCCGGACCGCCCCATTTCGGATCGAAAGCGACTTTCCATGCACCTTCGAGGGTGGTGAGGGTTTGGGATTCCTGAAAATTTTTCGTAGCGGACGGCTGGGGTTTTCCCCGGAATAGGACGAAGCCGCTTTCCAGCGATCCGAGATGCAGCGGAATGGAAGTCACTCCGTCTTTCTCCTCAAAATTAGATAGAGTCCGGCGCTCGCCGGTCAGGGGATTCCACCACTCCGGCTGACAGCCCGCCACGCGGAAGCGGCAGACGGCGTTCGTTTCGGCAGTCTCGCGGTTGGCGATGAAATAGCAGTCCGCACTGTCGAGCCGCCGGTGGATGTAACGCACGCTGGCATCACTGGTGAAATCCGGGACCACGCCAAGTCCGGCAAGCACTTGAGCGGTTTCCCCGTATTCCGGATAGAGCGCATCCGTTGGAACCGCCAGATTCCACGGACCCATGCCGGGCGGACCGAGTTCGCGCGATGGTTGACCGGCGATGGTCCACCCGCTGTTGCTGGAAATGATTTGAGAGATGCCGTTCTGGCGGATCGAGAGCGCGCCGATCCAACCGGCGGGATTCGGTCCGTCCCCGGTGTTCGCGGAGAGCACCCGGAATTCATTGCGTCCGGGAACAAGGAAGCGTGTGACGTCGTAGCGGTCGAGAGTGTGGAAATCCTCGCCCTTGCCCACCAGCTTGCCGTTGATTGACAGTTGATAGGTGTTGTCCGCGGTGATCTGGAAAACGGCGGAATCCACGGGTTTCGCCGGATCGATGTCCACCGTGCGGGAGAACTCATACTTGGCGACCGGAGGATTTCCCCCCGCTTCCGGTGACCAGATCCATTTCGAACCGGCGATCGCATTTCCTTCGGCCGGGGCCGGGCGGACGACGTTCCTGTTGCCGCTTTTCCAGATCTTCGCGGCGAGTTCGGCCACTTCCGCGTCGCACTTCGGATAGCCTTGGAGACCGGGCGATTTTTCCGGCGGATTTCCGATGATCGTCGCGCCTGCGGCTGCTAGTTCACCGATTTTCCGAAGGAGCTGCGGAGTCATCGTTTTGAAATCCGGGAGGACCAGCACGCGGTAGCTCATGCCGTCCGGGAAACGGATGCGGCCGTTCTCCACCGTCGCCCGCGCCATCAGGGCACCCGGAGCGCAGCCGTCGAAATTGTAACCGCGGCGGTCCGGCAGTTTGCCCTCCGTCGCAGAAGCCGGCGGGCGGAAAACATGCGGCGCGCCCTCGGGAGCCAGATAGAGCACATCCGCCACCGGCAAGCCCTGGCGGAGCATCTGCTGGCATCTTGATAGATAGGTGTGATAAGCGGGAACCATGTCCCACCATGTCTCCGTCCGGTCCCAGTAAACGCCGTAAGGCCCCATCGTCATTCCCGGAAACTTTCCTTCCTCCGGCTGGTGTTGGAAGCGGTGGAAGGTGATGCGGTTGATGCCCGTGCACAGCGCCCAATCGCCCTGCGCTTTCATCGAGCCGGGAAACTGCTGCCAGTCCTCTCCCGGCGCTGCGGTGAAGGATTCCGCGCCGACAATGGATTTTCCGTTCGTGTGGGCGATGGACACCGACTCGAAGCAACTGTATTCGGCGGGCAGCGAGAAACCCTGCGACCAGAATTCACACATCGGCACATCGGCGACGGCTCCCATTTCGAGATCCGAGCACGGGTCCATGTCGTAAGGCTCGCTGGAAAACCGGAGGCCGTGGGCGTGAGCGTAGTCGCGCAGCGGTTTCACATGATTGTCGATCACGAGCTCCTGCGCGGTCTGGCGGAGGTCCCAGAGAAAACGCTCGCTCATTTCCGTGCTCTCCACCACGCGGCCGGTTAGCGCGGGCAGCAACGTTAGGGGATCGTAGCCCCGGCGCTTGCGGAAGTCCTCGCGGAAGGTGGCGGACCAGTTTTGCGAACTCATTTCCCAACTGTCGAAATGCAGCGTGGTGAGCCCGCGACCCGGCCGCAGCCTGCCCTTCAACGCATCCAGTAGTGGTCCCGGAAATTTCGCCAGATGCGCCGCCACCGCTGCGGGATCAAACTTGTCGCTTTCGAAGCCGAGCCCCGGAACCGGCGCCGGTCGCGTCGTCTGGCCTGTTAGTGTGCTGCCGAATCGCAGGATCGTCCAATCGCCCGGCGGCACGTCCCAAGCGAGCCGTCCGTCAGGTTGGAGTTTCGACGTGAGATCGACCATCGTTTTGAATGGGATGCACTGCTCGGCAGGCGCTTTTGCAAACGAGGCGGGAGCGGGTAGATACGGCTTCACCGCGGCCGACGAAAAGGGCGCGCGGTGATAGAGTGCTTTTTCGTCGCTGTCCTGGATCCGCAGTTCCCCGGCGGGCGTCGGATAGGCGAGGACCGCCACGTCGCGGTAGTATTCGCGCCAGTTTTTGTTCAACTCCGGTGTCAGTGTTCCCACTCCGAAATACGGCTGGCGAGGCTCGGGTTTCGGCAGGACCGCATCGTAGCGGGCGGGGCCTTTTGTTTTTGTTTCGCTTGCCACCAGGTGTTTCATCGCCATCGCCGGTTCGACCCACGGGCCGCCGGTGCCACACCAACCGGGGCCGGTGCCCAGCGCCAGCTCGATGCCCAACCGATCCGCCTCGGTCGCGGCGTGTTTGAAGAGAATCTGCCATTCCGGGCTCATGAATGCGACCGGCCCGCGCGGGATGCCGATGTCCACTTCCAGAAAAATCGCGCCGCCGATGCCGGCCTTCGCCATCGCCTCCAGATCGGCCGTCATCCCCTCGCGGCTGAGATTTCCATCCATGAAATACCAGTAAACCCAAGGCCGGACGGAATCCGGCGGGTTCTGGAAATCATTTTCCAGCGAATGCTGCGCACTGGCGGAAACCGCCAGACAAAGGCACAGGGCTAACAAAATGAAACGGCTTTTCATGGCTTTGAGACGCGAATGATGATTGTGGAATCGCCGCCAAAGCCAACGAATCATTCCCATACTCCATAAACGGGTAGGTTTTCGGATTTATCGTTACCGGGTAATCAAGAAGGTTGTCACCACGTCCCGGATTGCGAAAGCTCCCGCGAGACCACAACCCAAAACCCATGACCACCACGCCCGCCCGATCCAACAATCGATTCGCCTTCATGACCGTCACCGCCCTGTTTTTCCTGTGGGGCTTCATTTCCTGCATGAACGACCTGCTGATCCCCAAGTTCAAGGCGGACTTCAACCTGACCCAGTTCCAGGCGAACCTGGTGCAGTTCGCGTTCTTCGGGGCCTACTTCCTGGTCTCTCTCGCCTACTTCCTGATCTCAGCGGCCAAGGGCGACCCGATCAACAAGATCGGTTATAAAAACGGCCTCGTGCTCGGCTTGCTCATCGCGGGCATCGGTTGTCTGCTCT
>JBDSNC010000112.1:0-40262 GCA_039915545.1 Luteolibacter sp. | reverse complement strand
TCCGCGCTGGATGGGCTACCCGCCCCGGCAAAGTCGATAGATGGGGCAAACCTCTCCCCAAGCGCAAGCCGTTCGAATTTCGCAAGCTGGGTCAGTATTTCCGCGATGGCTGGTCGGGACGCTCGTCTGTGCTTCCCAAGAATTACGCTTACCGGGTCGAAATTCTCGACCGTCACACGGGCCGCTATAACCGTGAAATCACGATCAAACGTGACTGGCGCGATTTCGTCACGTTCTGCACTTCCTGCGGTGGTGAGATGGACAGGGGCCGCAAGGAATTGTGTCATGAATGCGCTTTGGACCTCTACAGCGTCGGCGACATCGAGGCGGAGGAAATCGATGATTGAAACTTTCCTGCGCCCGGCTCCGACTAATCGGGGGAGTGGCTTCGGCACCTCTGAAGCGTCAATCGGGCGCGGGAATTCAACCCTTGAAATCTAATGGATTGGGACACTTTCAACCTGGCTATTGCCATTCATCTGCCGGCCCTGATGGCTCTTACCCTTTGGCGTTATATCCGGCTTGCAATGTCCGCAGCCGTTAGCGGGTGAAAATTTCAGGGTGGCAAAAGTTCCACCCGAAACTGTTCCGGCTGTCGCTGTCGGTCCTGATTAATAAAATGCGGCACCAGGAAAAAACAAAATGAACAAACTGAAAAAAGTGATGAACAAGGCGATGCATTCCAACGTGGCGCGCAAGGGCGTTCAGCTCGCTGTTCTGGCCTCGACGCTCGTCGCTGCCGGGGCTGCAAAGGCTACCGGCGAACTTGACGCCTCCACCGCTACGGCGGGCATTACGACCGCGACCGGATACGCTACCACGATCTTGACCGCGGGTCTTGCTCTCGGTGTCGTGTTCCTCGTCGGTCGCGTGCTGCGCCGCGGTATGCGTTCCGCGGGCTAATCGCTGAATAACGGAAAGGGGGGTGCCGTCGATAGCTTTCGCCTGTTCCCCCCTTTCTAACTTTAACCAATTCGATGAAAAATGACAGCGGCGGAAACCCTCGAAATGCTCGGACATCTAAACGATTGTCGGCAAATTCTTTCTTTTATGGCTGGGACGTTCACCTGTGCATTGGTCTTTTATGCCTATACTTGGGCGGCCCATTGACGGCGGCCGATTACACGCAGCAGGTCGGAGGTAACGCGCCTGCGAACGTCGCGATACGCTTGGGAAATCCTGTTACTTTCAAATGGTTGGCAGGTACTACCGTTTATTGCGACCTGCAAGGAACTGGTAATTACACCAGCATTGGGAGCACCGGGAGTTATACCATTTACGGTCCGATGACGATTAACACTATTACGGGGCCTATAACCCAGACTTTTACCGGGGGCAATGTAAGCCAATCGGCGCCTTATCCTGTCGTGCAATGGACTGCAGCCCCCGTGAGTATAACTAGACGATACAAGTGGGCGTCCTCGACCGCCGCGCCAATCGACGTCAGTATTGATTGCCCCGTTGCGACATGCGATGTTAGTTATTTGGTCAATAGCGGTTACAGCTTTGTTTTCAACCGAGCAGCTCAGGTTTTCAATCTAACAGGCACTGGGCCAACGGAAAACAGGGGGGAGCTGATTCTTGCGCTTATGAACAAGACCGGGGCGAAAATGCTCATGGGTTGGGGCAACAAGATGCTTGAGCTTGCTCCCGGGATGAACCTCATACGCTACGATGGCCTTTTGGATGAGGCGGGATTGCCAAAGGTGCGCCCCGGTGATTTCTCCGGGACGCTGATAAATGCGCCGGATGGTCATAATTACCTCGTTGGGGTCATTCAGCCCTCCACTACAAATCCCGGAGGGTTCGTTTGGGCCGCACCTCCTCCCAACCCTTATCCCACGGCTCCCAGTGGCGGGATCGATCAGGTTCGTTTTTATGATGGGCCTCCGGGTCCCATTATCGGTTTCCTTCATAGTGGAGGCGGTAGTGACATGAACCTTTTGCCCACTATTCAGCCTGCGAGCCCTTCGAACACGACTGGTTCTAACGGAACGATTTCCGATCCGACACTGCCTAAGCCTCCTCAAACGGTGGACAACTCTGTTAGTAATACGACCAACAACACGACGACCAACAACACCAGCGTTCACAATAGTACGGTGATAAATAATAATTATACGGCGGAGGAGAAACCAGCGGTTCCGGGAAATGAAGGGGGCGCTAACGGTCTTTCTTCGCCTGATACCTCTGGGGATACTGGGGATAGCGCTGGAACGCCGGGGGGGGACACAGTGGGCGCGCTAGGCTCGGCCCGGGGTGCTGTGCAGTCGGCTTTCGGCGCGAACTCTTTCAAGTTGCTGGCTGAGGGAACGATTCCCACTGTCTCGGTGTATCCTTTCGACCTCAATCTAGGTTCGTGGGGGTCTTATCATCGGGATGTTAATTTTTCGGCCACTCCATTCCCACAATTCCGAATGGCCTGCCTCGTTGTGATGACTTTGGGGCTTGGTGTTTCGCTGATGAAACGTCTAACGATCTAAAAATATGGGTATTCTTTGGCCATTAGTGCTCCTCGGTAAGTTTCTCTACAATTCGGAAAAGGCGAAAAAAGCCTTGGCCGTGCTTCTCGCAATCATTCTGTGGGCTGCGGGTGTTATTCAACATTGTATCTCGGATGTTGTCTCGTCGTTTGCTGGCATGATCGCTTCTATAAATACGACGGCATTCAGAAACGTGTCGTTTTCGAGCGTGGAGTATGTCGGCTATGTCAACGCGTTCATTCCGGTTAGTGAGTTCATCGGACTGTTCACGATTTATCTTACAATATGGGGAACGGTGATTCTGCTTCGGTGGATTAAGTCTTTTGTTCCAACTCTTGCAAACTGAGGCATGATCCAAATCGTAACAGGAAAGTTAGGCGCGGGGAAAACCCTGTACACGGTGATCATGATGTATGTGGTCTTGTGCCAGGGTGCGACCGTCGTTACAAACATTGCCGTTGATTGGGAGGAAATGTGCAAGTTGGCTCTCCGTCAGAAAAGGATCCACTTGGACCCCGCGCAGCTCGTCAAGATCAACCCGGAGTCTGATCGGAATTGGCAGGAAAAAATCCCGTTTGGCGTCGATGGTGCTTTTGTCGAGGTCTTTCTTGATGAAATCCACTTGTTTTTCAATGCTCGTGACTGGGCGAAAACTAACACGGAAAGCAAGGGTCTGCTCTCGTTCCTAACGCAATCACGCAAGGCAAGGGTGAACGTGACGTTTATTGCTCAAGAAATCACGACCATAGAAAAACAGTTCCGGGTGCTTGCTGAGTGGGAGCTGTATATCGTCAGCTCTGCTCATATTCCCCTCGGTCCGCTGGGGACGCTTCCCTTCAAGTTCTTCATTTGCAGCCAGCGTGATGCGCAAAACGGAATCCTAATCAAGAAGAGTTGCAAGCGCTATCGGAAGGAATTCTTCCGGCTCTATGGCTCGTTCACTTTTTTGGATACTGAAATGCAATCGCTGTCGGAAAAGGCGGTTTATGTTCAGCGGTTCAAGCTCCCGAAAATGGGTTATGTCGGCTGGCTGTTCCTGCCCGTGACTCGGTACTTTTCGGGGATGTTTCGCAAAGCTGCGGGGGGTGAGGCGTGAGAATGATTTTGATTTTGTTGGCGGTAATCGCCTTGGGTGTGGCGGTGTGGAAAGGAGCGATCTACAAGGGTACGGGTGCAATTATGGGCGGTGGGCTGGCCAAACTAACGGGGTCCGGCTCCGGTTCCTTGGCCGAAAATATCAACGCGTCCACAAAGAGCGCTATGACTCCGGCTGGCTCGGGCTCAGCATCCGCCCCGGCAACGCCGGCCAATGGAAGCGCTCAATCGCCGTTTAAGGGTGTTGCAGGAACGGACGGCAAGCTTTCTGAAGAAGTCTTCAGCCGCGTTTACAAGTTCCGTTTCCGCGAGCCTCCAGCGGTCGGGGATCTGCCGATAGCAGGCTCGTTGGGCTGTTCGGTGTCGGTGGATCCTGTGAGCGGTTCGGTGCTCATTGCGGGCAAGCTCACGGGGGTTGATGCCGTCTTTCGCTATCTGGAAGCCATCGACGTTTCACCTGGCTCTTGCTCGGTTCAGTCGTGGGCGGTGTATGTCGATAAATCGGCGCAAAAGGGTTTCGACCTCGTAGCGGCTCTTGGCGACGTGCTGAATACTCGGGACGTGCTGACGGTAGGCACGGGTGGTTTGACCTTGGACGCGTCCGGGGATGCCGTTGCGGTGGCTCTGAACGCGATCTGTGATGGAACGGTTGTTGAGGTTGTCCAGCGTCCGCATGTCCAGCTCCGCCACGGGGTGCTTTCCACCGTCGAAAGTATTCAGGAAATCCCAGTGCCGAATACGGCGGTGTCTCAAGGGATCGCTCAAACGTCCGTTGAATATCGCAAGGTCGGTTTGCAGCTCGGGGTCACCCCGTATTTTCTAGCAAACGATCGGCTCAAGCTCTCGATAACGCAGACTAACGGATTGCTTGGGCGCAATGTCCGCATCGGCGAAAATGACGTTCCAATCATCGAAAGCCAAACGGTGACTTCGGCGGTGGAAATGTCCGTAGGCCAGACGGTTGTTTTGGGCGGTGTCTCGACGCTCCGCAAGAGGACTGTCCGTGGCTTGCTTCGCACGACTGATGAAGTAACGGAAGGTTCGCTGTATGTGATCGTTTCGACCTCGTTCGATGCGCCGAAAGCAATACCTGTTTCCGGCGTGCTCGCTCCCCTGTCGTCGCAGGCTCCCCCGTTGGTTCCCCCTTCTGAGGACGCGGTGGACTGGATCGACGGCGAGCTTCTTCCCAAAAAGGGATGGGAACGGGAAGAGGCGGAATTGGTGCGCTCCAAGGCTAGAAAGTGATTGCGTTCCGCGCCAGCGTTTGAAAATTTTCAGTGGCCTAACATTACGCTAACACGTAGAGTTCCACGTGGAACAATTAGATCTAACGACACGAATAGATCTTGTGTTAGTCATATGATGTTGTATGGTCTTCATATCAGCTAGCGCTGGTCGGGTGTAGCAGCCCGCAACTGTAAGAGACCTGAATATGACAAATCAAGAAGCCTGCCGTGCATGGGCTAAATTGCACGCATTGGACGTTCGTAATGTGAAGCGTTCTATCAGTATGATTCGCAGTCTTCGCACGCTTGGTGCTGAGGATTTGGAGCAAGAAATAGCCGACGTGTGCTATTGGTTCGCGAAAGCACGCGAAAGCCGTCGTGAAGGTCGCTTGCTGAAAGGGGGTGCGCTGTGACTGACTACGCGCGAGTCAATGTGCCCGAGGAGGAATGGACTCCTTGCTATCCTGTCAATGTAGCGCGTCACATCGTCGCAAGGGCTGCGGGTTTTATAACGGATGCCCGTTATGTCGAGGAGGACGGGAGCTCTTCTGAGGGTCCAACGGATAGTTACCCATATCATGAGCACTTCGTGAAGTGTCGTTTTGAGGACACTTTTTGGATGGTCTGGATGTGTTGGTTTCACGATTCGGATTCTGGGCAGTGGATCCTTAAGGACATGAAAGCGGGGGTTGTCGCATGAGCACCTCAGCGAAGCAATATTTGGTGCACGTCCCGCCCGCTGAGCGGGATGCGTTGGAGGAGGTTTTCGGAACGTTTCCGGGTGCCTCTCCCGGTCTAATCATTCGAGCTTTGCTGCATGCATCAAAGCCCATCGGGATCCGAAACGCGCTCGCTTCGTATGCGGTCGACAAGGCGAAAGGAGGGAAGTGTGATTCACCTGGCTGAACAGTTCCTTCTGCGTCGTGTTGCTGTCCTTTGTGCTCGGAAGGATTCCGTCTATCATGGCGTCTCGGGTGTCGATGTGTACTGCGCTCGCCGGGACGCTCGTAACTTCGTCGGCTCCTGTCCGGTCGTCGCTCACCCTCCATGCCGGCGCTTTGGTCGGCTCCGCCAGTTTGTTCCTGAATCGGCCGGCGCGGATTCTGAAAGATTCCTCGGCGTCTGGTGTGCGGATCAAGTGAGGCACTACGGCGGTGTCTTAGAGCATCCCAGTTATTCCACTTTGTGGGATCGGTGCGGACTCCCCCGCCCCGGTGAAAAATCGCTGGAAGGCGTCACGATCGCCATTCCGCAATACTGGTTCGGCCATCGGGCGAGGAAATCAACCTGGCTGTTCGTTGCACGGCTCCAGCTCTCGGACATTCCCGACATGCCCTATCGTCTCGAAACGTTCGACATGAAAGAGGTTGCTCGGATGGGCCGGGGTGAACGTGAACACACTCCCCCGGATCTCGCGAAGTGGCTGGTTGACCTGGCTGTTTTGAGTGGCGACCGTCCGCGCTATCAATGGACGGGCCGTGAAGTCATTCCACCCAGGAGCAAACTGAAAGAGTGGATCGAGAGGAATCGAGCTGGCACGGATTTGAAAGGGAAATTGACCGATCGTCCGGATGACAAATTGAAAGTTTGGGAGTTCCAGCTCTGCTTTTAAATTGACCAGGCACGTGATTGAAAGAAAAGCCCTGCTGAGCAATCCTGCCAGCGGGGCCTTGTCATTAAAGCGCTAATGAGATTACCTAAGCTGTTCCAAAGTTGCGTTTTGCAATTGAAATTCACTGCCCGATTTTGTGGAATTCGGCCAAGTGCTGCTTGAAAAGGTCATTTGTTGGTCGGTCGTGGTGGCGATGGTGTTTATCGTGGCTGGCCTTCTTCATTGTCAGGGCATTTTTTGAAGCTCTGCAAGGGGCTTGCTCTGCCTGAGTGCCTCTGATAGTTCCGGCCATGTTTCAGAAAATCTGCCTCGGCGTTTGTGCCGCATCAACGTTCGTTACAGCGTTGTTTTGCGTCCTGATTATGGTGAGCCTCTTCCGTGCTAATCAGGAATTTGAGAAAATGTTTGGAGGATTGCTTTCCTACCAACCGAATGGCGGGGCTTCTGGCGGTCAGGCTCCAGCGACTGAGGCGGAAATGGCTAAGGAGCGTGCCGAAATCGAGCGTCAACTCGACCAGAGGGCAAAAACCCATCATTGAAGGGCGGAGCCTTCACAAGATCGAAACTGGCGGAAGTACCGGCGTTGATTCCTCCCCGGCTTGCGACCGCCAGCGCTTTGCGTGGCTGGAGCTGGAAGCGACACGGGTGAACCGTGGAAGTCGTTCGTGGCCGTGCCGTGGGGGCCTTCGTTGGTCCCGCCCTTCCCGATTGCCCTCCCCGCTCCCAAGCCTCTTCAAATCCCCTGCCCTTGCGTCTCCCGCGAGTGGGTTTTCGGTATTTCCGAAAATCTGAGCGTTTTGGGGGCAATAACGTGAAAAAGTCAGTGATGCCCGCTAGATCTGCCTTTCCCGCAGGGGCCAAACCTGCTTAGAATTAAGGAAATCGGGAGTTTATGGCGAAACGGAGGGTGACACAAAAAGAGCTGCGGAATTTGCAGGGGTGGGAGAGATTTCTTGAAGTTGAGCTGGGGGCGTATCCTGCCACGATGGCCTCGATCATGCTCGGGACAACGACGTCGGCGGTTTTCAACGCATCGGAGCGGGGCAAGCTGGTGTTTTTCCAGATTGGTCGGAATCGTTGGTATGGGCGCAAGTCGCTGATAATCTACCGTGACGAGGTGTCTGAAAAACACAAAAACGTTCGAAAATACACACCGCGGCGAAAAAACTTTTCGGCCGATTTTGAGCAGAAAAATCCCGCTGCAGACATGGAGGATATTCGCGTTTGGACGGGAAATTAATTTTGTCCACTCCCCTTCCGAAACGATACATTAACAGGTCGGCATCCTCGTAAGTTTCACAGTATCAACTGGTTGTGCGTCTCACTATATGTAATGCGGAGTCAATAGGTAGTGGGTCAGTTTGATGCCCGCAGCAAGCCCTTCCGATTTTCGTCCGGTTGGCCTCCTTGTATTGGAAAGCTCAGCCCGCTTGTTTGGTCGAGAGCTTGGCAACAGTCGCGGCATCCACGTTGAAGGTGCCTGTGCCGAACGGCTTCGGAGCCTCGCCCGCGCCGATCTGATACTCGAACGCCTTGATCGGCTTATCGCCTTGGATACTGGAAATGAGATAAACCCGGATGGTCATGACTTCTTTTCCGGTGCTTCCATCGAGCTTTTTGACCGAGTATTGCACTTCGTTCGGTCCATCGACCGCACCGCCGATGACGATCTCGGCTTCCTTGGCATTTGCGAACCGGTGGCGGCTGATTTTGTTCACCTGCACCTGCACCTCGCGGCCCGGGCAGAACACGTAAACCTTGGCCACATACTTCGCCGGATTGGCCGCCAGCGGCGTGATCGGCACCTGGCCGGACGGCTGGGCTTCGGGAGTTTCCTTAAGGTATTTCAAATCACCAGCCGCCAGTTCCTTGCGGACAGCCGGCAGGGCAGTTAGATTGACGTAATCGGCCCGGTCGTAGAGCCACCCCCCGCCACCCTTGACGAAGGAAAGCACGATCAGGTTGTCGGTCGGCTCGCCGCCGATTCCGAAGTCAATCTTCCCGAAATACGACGACTTCGCGGTCGCGCCGTTCTGTTTGGCTTCGAGAAATTTCAGCCCCTGGAGACCTGGTGGCGGCGCAGGCAGATCGAAGACTGCTGCGGGAAACGGCATTTTTTCGGAAACGATCCGGTTGCGCACCTCCACCCGGCGGTGCTCGGCGGTGGCGCGCTGCCAGGCCGACGGATCACGGCGGATCATCGCTTCGCGCCAGGCGCTGTAGGTGGTTTCCAGTGCGGGACGCAGGTTGTCCTCGGCGGCTGCTAGGGAGCAGATGAGCAGCGAGAACACAAAAAATAATCGATTCATGGGCGAAACGATTGGACAAGAAGGGCGGTTTCACAACAAACAAATTGCAGGCCGATTCGATTGAGCGCGGCGGGTATTGAGATATGAGCAGCATTTTGCAGAGGGTGGCGCCGATTGGCGAAGCGCGGGACCGGGAAATTCTCAAGGACGCGGCGACCTACGTTTACGAGCAACGTCCCCAGGGCGACGTGCTCGCGCATGTCTTTCTGCCGGAAAAGTCCGGTACCGGACCGAGGCCGGTGGTGCTGTTTTTTCACGGCGGCTTCTGGGATTCACCCACTCCGACGCAGTTTGTCCCCCACTGCCTTCACTTCGCCAGCCGTGGTGCGGTGGCGGTGGCGGCGGAAACGAGGACCTCGGCGAAACACGGCACGGGTCCGTTAGAGGCGATCGAGGACGCGCGCGATCTCATCCGCTGGCTGCGCCACAATTTCGACACTTTTAATCTGGACCCCGACCGACTGACGATCGGCGGCGCGGGAGGCGGTGCGTTTCTCGCCCTGCTCGCGGCGATGCCGAAAGCCAAGGATCTGCCACCGGTGGACGGCCTGACCTGCACGCCGCAGGCGCTGATCCTTTTCAGCGCACTGGTGAACACCGCTTCGAAAGGACCCGCTGCTGAGCGCTTCCCGGATGCGAAGACCGCCAAGCGCCTCAGCCCCACCAGCCTGATGCGCCGCAAACTGCCGCCGATGCTGTTTTTCCATGGGAAATCCGATCGCATCACACCGTTCGACGAAGTGGAGAAATTCCGCCGCCGGATGCGCTGGCGTGGCAATGCCTGCGAGCTCGTCGATTTCGAAAAAGCCGAGCACAGCTTCTTCTATTTCAATGTCAGCCACAAGAACTTCGAAGTGACCTTGGGCGCTGCCGACCGCTTCCTGGTGGACCGTGGATTGCTGCCGCCCGAAGAAGTTTCCGAGATCGCCTGATCTTCACAGGTGACTCAGTGTTAGGCACAATTCCTGCTTGGCAGCGTCCGTGTGCTGCCGTTTATTCCGCCCCCGACCCGGCGTTGTGACCGGGGCCTGATTTCCGAATCCTGATGAACGCGTTCTACCACTCCAGCACCCCTCTCGTTCCCGGTTCATTGCACCGGCTTTCCCAAGAACACGACAACTGTGGCATGGGTGCCATCGCCCACCTGAAGGGAAAGGCGAGCTATCAGATTCTCGATTACGCGCTCACATCCGTCTGCTGCATGACCCACCGCGGTGCCGTGGATGCGGACATGAAAACCGGCGACGGCTCCGGCGTCCTGACCCAGATCCCCCGCCCGCTTTTCCGCAAGGCGGCTGAGAAACTTGGCTTCAAGGTGGAAAACGACGCGGATCTGGCGGTCGGCGTGTTCTTTTTCCCTGCGGAAAATACCGCCGCCATCGCTGAAATCCGCAAGGTCACCGACGAGGTGCTCGCCAAGCGCGGAATTTCCGCCATCGGCTGGCGCGAAGTGCCGGTGGATCCCGATGCGCTCGGAAAAATCGCCCTCACCACCCGCCCGCAGATCGAACATTTGCTGATGATCCGCCCTGCCGCAATGGAGGCTGATGATTTCGAGCGGAAGCTCTACCTCTGCCGCCGCGAGATCGAACACCGCACGAAGACGATCCAGAGCTTCTACATGCCGACGTTTTCGAGCCGCCTGATCTCCTACAAGGCGCTTGCCATGCCGGCCGCACTGCGGGCGTTTTATCTGGATTTTGCCGACCCGGACTACGAAATCGCCATCGCCCTCTACCACCAGCGGTTCTCGACCAACACTTTCCCGGCTTGGCCGCTCGGACAGCCGTTTCGCATGATGTGCCACAACGGCGAGATCAACACGGTGGAAGGCAATCGGAACTGGATGACCTCCCGCGAGGAGTTTTTCGCCTCGCCGGTCTGGGGCGATGACATCGAGCTGGTGAAAGATCTCATCCGCCACGGTGAATCCGACTCCGCCTCGCTCGACCACGCGCTGGAGCTGCTCATTCTCTCCGGCCGTTCGCCGGAACACGCGATGTGCATGCTGGTCCCGCCTGCTTACCGGAACGATCAGGATATCTCTGACGAGGTCCGCGCATTTTACCAATTCATCCGTTCGTTCTCCGAGCCTTGGGATGGTCCGGCGGGTCTGGTCTTCACCGACGGCACTAAACTCTGCGCCTCCCTCGACCGCAACGGCCTCCGCCCTTCGCGCTACAAAATCACCGAGGACGGCGTGCTCTACATCGGCTCCGAAGCGGGCGCGGTTATTTTCGACGATGCAACGGTCGTTCGAAAGGGGCGTTTGGGACCCGGCCAAATGCTCTCGGCAAACACCGTCACCGGCGAGTTCAAATACGATCGTGAGATCAAAGAGGAGCTTGCCAAGCAGAAGCCCTACCGTCGCTGGATCGATGAAAACGCACTCGCACTCCGTAAGTTCGTCTCGCCCCAAGCGCACGTGCCGGAAGTTGATTACGCATCGTTGGAACTCTCACGGAATCAAGTCGCTCACGGTATTTCTACCGAAGAACTGGATATGGTATTTCCTCCTATGATGAAGAGCGCCCAAGAAGCGGTTTTCTCGATGGGAGACGATATTCCGCTCGCCATCCTATCCACCCAGCCACGGCTGCTATACACTTATTTCAAGCAACTGTTTGCCCAGGTCACCAACCCTCCGATTGACCCGATCCGCGAGTGGGCGGTGATGTCCCTCGGTGCCGGCCTCGGCGTGGAGCGCAACCTCTTGGATGAAACTCCCTTGCACTGCTTGACGGTCAGTTTGGACAGCGCGATCCTGTTCGAGCACCAGCTTGAGAAAATCAAAGACCTAGAGGAACACGGATTTCCGTCCACCACTCTCGATTGCACTTGGTCTTCCGAAAGTGGCGCTGCCGGTCTGAAAATCCGCTTGGACGAAATCTGCACCGAGGCCGAGGCAGCCGTAAAAGCGGACAACAATGTTCTGATCCTTTCGGATCGGGCCACCTCCTCTGGGCGCATCCCGATCCCAACGCTGCTTGCCATCGGCACCGTCCACCATCATCTCACCCGGATCCGGATGCGGATGCGGGCTTCCATCGTTCTGGAAACCGGCGAGGCGCGGGACGTCCACCAGATCGCCTGCTGTTTCGGTTTTGGTGCGACCGCGATCTGTCCGTATCTCGGTTACGCCACCGTCCGCCAGCTCGTCGCCGCCGATGTCGGAAAGAACAAGCTCGGTGAAATCAGCGCCCAGAAGGCGATGACCAACTACCGCAAGGCGCTTGAAAAGGGCATCCTCAAGATCATGTCCAAAATGGGCATCTCCGTTTTGAACTCGTATCAAGGCGCACAGACTTTCGAGGCCATCGGCGTCGGCAACGAAGTCGTCGATTTTTCGTTCACCGGTGTCCCGTCGAAAATTGGCGGCGTCGGCTTCTTGGAAATCGCCGAGGAATCCATCATTCGTCATCGCGCGGCATTTGAAACGGTCGTTCCTGAGGGCGGAGCACTCGACCTTGGCGACCCAGGCTACAACCGCTACCGCAAGGCTGGCGAACGCCACGTTTACACCACAGAAGTCATCAAGAATTTCCACACCTACGTAAAATCCGGCAAGGCCGAGGATTACGAGGAATATGTGCGTGTCTCGTTGGAAACCAAACCCGTAGCGATCAAAGACCTGATCGATTTCGTGCCGACGGCCAGCGGCCCGATTCCGCTGGAAGAAGTCGAGTCCATGGAGAGCATCCGCCGCCGGTTTACGACGGCCGCGATGTCGCTGGGAGCACTTTCACCGGAAGCCCACGAGACGCTGGCCATCGCGATGAACCGGATCGGCGGCAAGTCGGACTCCGGTGAGGGCGGCGAGGATCCGGTGCGTTACAAGCCCTATGCCAACGGCGATTTCGCCCGCTCTTACATCAAGCAGGTCGCTTCCGGACGTTTCGGGGTTTCGGCTTACTATCTCGTCAACGCGGATGAGCTGGAAATCAAAATGGCCCAAGGTGCCAAGCCGGGCGAAGGTGGACAGCTCCCAGGCCATAAAGTGAACGCTTTAATCGCTCGTTTGAGAAATACGCAGCCCGGTGTGCAGCTCATTTCGCCGCCGCCACACCACGACATTTATTCGATCGAGGATTTGGCACAACTCATTCACGATCTGAAGGAAGTGAACCCCCGCGCCAGGATCACTGTGAAGCTCGTCGCGGAGTCGGGTGTCGGGACGGTTGCTTCCGGTTGTGCGAAGGCTTCTGCCGACAATATTCTGATCTCCGGCCACGACGGAGGAACGGGCGCATCTCCCCTTTCCTCCACCAAACACGCGGGCTCGCCGTGGGAACTCGGCCTTGCCGAAGCACAGCAAACTTTGCTGATCAACAACTTGCGCGATCGCGTCGTCCTCCGTACCGACGGTGGGATCCGCAACGGCCGCGATGTGGTGGTCGCCGCTATTCTGGGTGCCGAGCAGTATAATTTCGGCACCACCGCCATGATCGCGATGGGCTGCGTTTATGTCCGTAAGTGCCACTTGAACACTTGCCCCGTCGGCATCGCCACGACCGATCCGAAATTCCGCGCCAAATTCAAAGGCACGCCGGAAATGGTGATCAACTACTTCACTGCCGTTGCTGACGAAGCTCGCGGTATCATGGCCCGCATCGGAGTCCGCACGCTCGACGAGCTCATCGGCCGCCCGGAATTCCTGAAACAGCGCCACATCACGGATCATCCCAAGGCGAACACGCTCGATCTCAGCGCTTTGCTCAAGGACGTGGTCCCCACCCTTGCGGAAAAATCAGGGAATGCACCGGAATCGATTTCCCGCATCTGTGCGCAGGACCGCAACGACGGCCTCGCGAAACCGGCGCTCGACCTGCAGATCCTCTCCGATCTCGTCGCGGCGATTTCCAATCTACAAGGCCAGAAGTCACCCGAATACGGTCCCGAATCGATCCCTTCGGAAATCACCGATGCCGTGAAACTGCTGCCCGACCGTCCGCCGGTCGCGCTCAGCTACGATGTCGTGAATACCGACCGCAACATCGGCACGCGCCTTTCCGGTCGCATCGCTGAAGTCCATGGTGACCGGGGCTTGCGCGGCACCAATATCCACATCACTTGCCGTGGCAGCGCCGGGCAGTCGTTCGGGTGTTTCCTGGTTTCTGGGGTGAAACTGGAACTCATCGGCGAGGCCAACGACTACGTCGGCAAAGGCATGGCTGCCGGCGAAATCATCATCCGCGTTTCCGAGAGTGCGAAATTCGAAGCCGCCACCAACACCATCTGCGGCAACACCTGCCTCTACGGAGCCACCGGCGGCAAGTTGTTCGCCAACGGCCGCGCCGGAGAACGTTTCGCCGTGAGAAACTCCGGTGCCACCACCGTCGTCGAGGGTGTGGGAGACCACGGTTGCGAATACATGACCAACGGCAAGGTCGCCATCCTTGGCAAGACCGGGAAAAACTTCGGTGCCGGCATGTCCGGCGGCGTCGCCTACGTCTACGATGTCGACGGTAAATTCTTCTCCCGCGTCAATTCCGAGATGGTCGTGGCCCTGCCGATCAAGCGCCCCCAGGACATCGCCGAGGTGAAAGCCCTGATCGAATCGCACTTGGAAGCGACCGGCAGCCCGCAGGCGAAGAAGCTTCTGGCCAACTGGGAGGAAACGACCCGCAAGCTTGTCCGCGTCATTGCTCGGGAACACGCCGAACTCGAAGCAGCCGAAGAGCAGCACGAGGCGGCGTCCATTCCTGCCGACGCGAAGGCCTGATCCACGCCGGGCGATGAGCCGTTTTTCAGGCTCATCGTCCGCGGAGGAAATCGATCAGGGGATTGATGTCACCGCCAGATTGTCGAGAGTGAGCTTTCCGGCCTTGATCTTGTTGGAGTGGCCGAAACCGTAGAGTTGTATTCCGAAAACGCCGTCCGCTTTCATTTTCCAGTTGGCGCGGACGTTACCGCCTTTGCCGGTGGGCGAAAAAGTGCCGATTTTCACCCACTTGTAACCTTCGGTCTTGTCGGTGAGGGAGACGGAGAATGCCATCAGTTTGGTAGCAGCGTCAAAACGGACACGGATGCTGACTTTTGGCAGACCGACTTTTGCAGAGAGCTTGCCGACGGGAGCATCCTTGTCGTTGACGATAATCCCTGCCTTGATGCCGGAAACACCGTAGAAATCAACGAATAGACGGTCACGGCGGTCGCCGGTGTTGCAGATCATGAAACCGCAACCGGCACTTTTTCCGGCGTTCGAGGTATTGGTCAGATCGAGGGTCATCTGCCAGCTTTCTGCAATCCCGGGATAGCTGGTGAGGAGCTCGACGGAGGCGAAGTCGTCCTTCGTGGGAGAAAGGGCGGTAAAATTCAGCTTTTCGCCTTTCTGGACGAGTTTACCGTTGCCGATGGTGTATTGGTAAAAGTGGGTTTCATCGAGCTTGCCGCTGGTGAATTCCTCCAGGACCGGGGTGAGCGCCAGACAGTTTCCTGTGAGGGCGGCTGCGAATGCGAGAAGTGGGTAAACGGCTTTGGTTTTCATAATTGGGGGGGTAGTGGGTTGTTAATCTGCCATCACGGCGCTTTCCAGACTATGGGTTTCCTCATCGGAGACAAGCCTCCATTTTGTCATATGCCCATCAGGTCAGATACCGGGCGCAGCGGGCTTCCAGCAGGGAAACGAGCTTGGCATCCATGAAGTCGTAGTCATCCGGGATATCGAGCACGACGACCTTTTTGCCTGTCAGAAATTTCCCAAAACTCCGGTTCAAGCGGGTGCGGTGCGCCTTTTCCATCACGAGGATCAGGTCCGCCCATTCCAGTTGTTCGGCTTCCAGAGGGACCTCGGCGTCCGGACTCAACCCCGCCGAATCCACTTCCACCCCGGGTCTGCCGGCGAAGATCGCCTCGGCAGTCGGACTGCGCAGTTTGTTCCGGGAGCAGATGAAGAGGAGTTTCCTGTGAACCATGGGGACTTCAGGCCGGGGATGACAGGTTGGCCAGCAGCCCGGTTTGATCCCACGAATCCCAACCTTCCACGATTTTTCCATCCTTGATCCGGAACCAGGTCATGCCGCGAAACGAAACCGACTTGCCCGTGGGTGTGAGTCCGAAACCCTCGCCGGAGTGGTTCGCGGTGGCGCGCCAGAGAATGCAGGCGTCGTCGTCGTCTCCGAGCGTTTCGAGGATTTCCACCCGCATGTCCGGCAACGCGGCGAGCATCGCGTTTTGAAACTCGATGAACTTGTGGTAGCCGACGATTTCCTGCCCGCCTTCGAGATGGCCTTTCGCGTCGTCGGACATCAGCACCGGGATGAGGGCGGCGTCCCGCTCGTTCCAGACCTTGTTGAACCAGAGGATGCCGATTTCCTTGGGAGTGAGTGGTTGGTTCATGGTTGGGGGCTGGATTTGTTGTGTCTCTCCCTCAATGGATAGCGGTTTCCCGCAGCGGTGGTCAAGATCAAGGCTGCGGTCGATCCTCAGGATTTTACTCTGTTTCCCAATCCCAAACCGTGGAATAAACTCGCGCCATGCCGAAGGACCGCGACCCGGACGAACCGAAAATCTACTTTTTGCCGAATCTCATGACGGCGTGCAATCTGGCGTGCGGGTTTTTCGCGGTGCTGATGATTTTCAAGGGGTTGGTGGAGGTGGGGAACGTGAAGCTGCCGGAAAAGGAGTATTACGACCAGGTGAAGCACTATTATGAATACGCGATCCTGCTGATTTTCGGGTCGTGTTTGTTCGACTTGCTCGACGGCCGGCTGGCGCGGCTGGGCGGTCAGGAATCGCCGTTCGGGCAGGAATTCGATTCTCTGGCTGACATCATTTCCTTCGGCATGGCTCCGGCGATGTTGCTGGCGAAGGCCGTGCTGTTTCCGCTGGGGAACATCGGCTGGGCGATCGCGCTGGTCTATCTGATCTGCGGGGCGATGCGGCTGGCGAGGTTCAACTGCCTCGCCTCGATGCCGAAGAAGCCGGGAGCTTCCACGGATTTCCGCGGGCTGCCGATCCCCATGGCGGCGGGTTTCATCGCCTCCATCACTTTCCTGCTGATCGATTTCTATCACACCGACCATGAGCTCGGCCCGTGGAAATACATCCTGGCGGGTGCCATGCTCGGACTCTCGCTGCTGATGATCAGCGATGTGCGCTACCCGAGTTTCAAGAAAGTGGACTGGAGCACACGCGGCACCCTGGGAGCGATTGTGATCGCGATGGTGGTGCTGCTGGTGACGGTGCAGTTCCGCT
The DNA here is from genome assembly GCA_039915545.1 of Luteolibacter sp. Lineage (GTDB taxonomy): Bacteria > Verrucomicrobiota > Verrucomicrobiia > Verrucomicrobiales > Akkermansiaceae > Luteolibacter. The sequence goes on along the minus strand of JBDSNC010000112.1, from coordinate 23,341 downwards.
TCGTTATGCCGGTGGTGCTTTTCAGTCTCTACCTGTTGTACGGGCTGCTGGTGCGTCCGTGGATTTCCAACCGTTTGCGGAAGGAGATCGAGGTGGAGGACGAGGAGGAGAACGGAAATCACTCCCCTACCGACAAAGAGAACGAGGCATGAGCGAATCGCAGAAACGATCCGGCTGGGTCACGCTGTTTCTCGTGCTGCTGCCGCTGTGGCTGGTCGGTTCGGGAGGCGGGGCGCTGTGGTATTATTTCCACCGCGAGAAAAAGCAGGCACAGGCGGAGCAGGAACGTTTCGCGCAGGCGGTTTCCATCCCGCTGCTGTCGGATGACTTGCGGAAACTGGTGGAAGTGATCGGCGAGCGGAACGGATCGTCCGAAACCGCCGCGGCCAATCTATCAAGGACGGCGGTGATGATCGAGGGGCTGTTGGGCCCGTCGAACACCGGCTATGCGGTGAAACTCCACAAAGGCCCGGCGGACTGGCCCATCCTGCAGGTGAGCATCGCCGGGAAAGACGAAAATGCGCCCGCAATCTGGGTGGTTTCCTCCTACGACAGCCGCGCCGGATCGCGCGGTGTGGAGGCCAATGCAACGGGACTAGCGGCGACGCTGGCCGCGGCTCAGGCCCTCGCGAGCGACAAACCGGCGATGGCGGTTCATTTCGTTTTCCTGCCGCATGCAAACGACCCCGAGGCTCCATTACTGGAGACGGCGGCGAAATTTTCCGAGATCGTGAAATCGGCGGGCGGGGCGAAAGCATTGCTGTCCGTGGAGTCGATGGGCGCGGGAGAGATACTGTGGCTGAGTTCGCGGGAAAGCTCGGCGACCGCGCTGAATCTCGCGGCCGGATTGGGAAATGTGCACGGAGCCGAGGACATCTGCCTGGGTGACGACACGGATCTGGCGAGCACGCTTTTTGAAATGAACCTGCCCGCTGTCCGTGTCTCCACGCGCCCGCATGTCACTGTGGATGAGGCGGATGAGAAGCTTCCGTTTGCTCCGACGGTGGTGGCGTCGACCGGGCGCCTGATCGAGCTGATCCGCCGTTGTGCCGCGCCGGCGAAAAAATAGTCATTAGATTCCCTGTTGCAGAATTTCAGATGCGGTTCAAAGTGCCCCATCAACCGCTCGGCAGAACTTCACTTCCCATCCATGCGCCCTTCAGACCTTGACCCCGCCTTCATTTCCCACGCGCCCGGCTATTGGTCGGAAGATGCCATGGAAAATTGGGACGACCACCGTTGGCAACTCCGCAACCGCGTCGATTCGCTGGCCGATCTCGACCTCCGCCTCAATCTCACCGACGAGGAACGCGCCGGCGTCTTGCTCGCCGGGACGAAGCTGGCGATGGCGATCACTCCGCACTTTTTCAATCTCATCGACCGCGATGACCCGGATTGTCCGATCCGCCGCCAGGTGATCCCGCGCATCGAGGAGGGCTGGAACGCCCCCGAGGAAATGGCAGATCCGTGCGGCGAGGATTCACACATGCCGGTGCCGGGGCTGGTGCATCGTTATCCGGACCGGGTGCTTTTCCTGGTGACCGACCGCTGCGCTTCTTATTGCCGCTACTGCACCAGATCCCGCGTGGTTTCCGGCGTAGGCGAGCAGCACCTTGAGACCCAGTGGGAAATGGCGTTCAAGTATCTGGAAAAACATACGGAAGTGCGCGATGTGCTGCTTTCCGGCGGTGATCCCCTGCTCTTCTCGGACGACAAGCTGGACAAAATCCTCACCCGCCTGCGTGCCATCCCGCACATCCAGTTCATCCGGATCGGCTCGCGGATTCCGATTTTCCTGCCCCAGCGGATCACGCCGGAGCTGTGCGCTATGTTGAAAAAGCACCACCCGCTTTTCATTTCCATCCACACGAACCACCCGCGCGAACTCACCACCGAGGTCCGCGACGCTCTCGGCCGCCTCGCCGATGCCGGCATCCCGCTCGGCAACCAAAGCGTGATGCTCCGTGGTGTGAACGATAGCGTGGAAGTTCAAAAGGCGCTCGTTCAAAAGCTGCTGATGTGCCGCGTGAAGCCATATTATTTGTATCAGTGCGACCTCATCAACGGCTCCTCGCACCTCCGGACGCCCGTTGCGGAAGGTGTGGCGATCATCGAAGGTCTGCGTGGCCACACCACCGGCTACGCCATTCCCCAATTCGTCATCGACGGCCCCGGCGGCGGCGGGAAGATCCCGATCAACCCGAATTACGTGGTGGATACCGCTTCCGGGAAGATTACTTTAAGGAATTTCGAGGGCGAAATTTTCGAGTATCCGGATCCGACTCCGATTCCGGATTCCGAGCTTGATCGGCTTCACAACAAGGCCCTTAGCCGCTGCCCCTGAGCAATCTCAGGTTTCGGCCCATTCCGCTTGCTCTCACGGGTCGGTGTCCTAGCATCCAGCGCTTTCCAAAGCTCTGCCGCTACACGCACCCATGAATCGCATTTTCGTCGAAAAAAAGGCCGGTCACAACGCCGAGGCCCGCCACCTTCTGCATGATCTTCACGAGTCGCTCGGACTGCCGGGCCTGAAGGGCGTCCGCATCGTGCAACGCTATGATGTGGATGGCCTCTCGGACGGGGAATTTGAAACGGCCGCGCGGTCGATCCTCTCGGAGTCGCAGGTGGATGAGATTTCCTCCGCCCTCTCGATCGCGGCTGATGAAACGGCGTTTGCGGTGGAGTTTCTGCCCGGCCAGTTTGACCAGCGCGCGGATTCGGCGGCGCAGTGCGTGCAGATTCTCACGGGGAAAGAACGCCCGCTGGTTTCCTCGGCGAAGGTGATCGTGCTCAAAGGCAGCGTGAGCGCTGGCGAGCTCGCGAAGATCAAAGGTTTCGTGATCAACGCCGTGGATTCGCACGAGGCCTCGATGGCGGTGCCGGATTCACTGAAACCGCACACGCACGAGCCGGCGGACGTTGCCATCCTGAGTGGTTTTACTTCGCAAAATCCTGCGGAGATCCGTTCCCGCTTCGGACTCGCGATGACGGCGGAAGACGTCGCTTTTTGCCAAGCCTATTTCCGCGATGAGGAGAAGCGCGACCCAAGCATCACGGAAATCAAGATGCTCGACACCTATTGGTCCGACCACTGCCGCCACACGACGTTCCTGACTGCCATCGAGGAGGCCACGTTCGATCCCGGTGCGGAAGTCGTGGAACGTGCCTGGCAAACCTACCTTGCCACCCGTGAAAAACTCGGCCGCAGCGAAAAACCCATCACGCTGATGGACATCGCGCTGATCGGCATGCGCGAACTCCGCGCATCCGGCGAACTCGACAACCTCGAAGTTTCCGAGGAAGTCAACGCCGCCTCCATCGTCGTCCCGGTGAAAATCGACGACAAGCCAGAGGAGGAGTGGCTCGTCATGTTCAAGAACGAAACCCACAACCACCCGACCGAAATCGAACCCTTCGGCGGCGCGGCCACCTGCCTCGGCGGCTGTATCCGTGATCCGCTTTCCGGCCACTCCTACGTCTATCAGGCAATGCGCGTCACCGGTGCAGGCAATCCCCTCACCCCTTTCGCCGAAACCCTTCCCGGCAAGCTCCCGCAGAAAAAAATCTGTCAGGTCGCCGCGCGGGGTTACTCGTCCTACGGCAACCAGATCGGCCTCGCCACCGGCCAGGTCGCGGAAGTCTATCACCCGGGCTATGTCGCGAAGCGGCTTGAAATCGGTGCCGTCGTGGCAGCCGCTCCCCGCTCGCAGGTTTTCCGTGGCACGCCCGCGCCCGGCGATGTCATCCTGCTGATCGGCGGACGCACCGGACGCGACGGCGTCGGCGGTGCTACCGGTTCCTCGAAGGAACACACCGATACAGCGCTCGAAAACTCCGCGGAAGTCCAAAAGGGCGACGCCCCGACCGAGCGCAAGATTCAACGCCTTTTCCGTAATCCGGAACTCACGCGAAAAATCAAGATCTGCAACGACTTCGGCGCAGGCGGCGTTTCCGTCGCCATCGGTGAGATCGCTCCGTCGCTGGTCATCAATCTCGACGAAGTTTCGAAAAAATACGACGGACTGGACGGCACCGAACTCTCGATTTCCGAATCCCAGGAGCGCATGGCGGTCTGCGTCGATCCATCAGAAATCGACTATTTCACCGCCGAGGCCGACAAGGAAAACCTCGAGTGCAAACACGTCGCCGACGTGACCGACAGCGGCCGCCTCATCATGACCTGGCGTGGCAAAACCATCGTCAACCTCAGCCGCGCCTTCCTCGACACCAACGGCGTCCAACAGACCGCCAAGGTCCACGTCACCGCGCCTTCTTCCTATTCCCCGGCTAACGAATCTTCACTTGCGGATCACCTTGCCTCCCTCAACGTCTGCTCGCAAAAGGGCCTCGGCGAGATGTTCGACGGCTCCGTCGGCGCAGGTACCGTGCTCTGGCCCTTCGGTGGAAAAAAACAGCTCACCCCGCCCGACGCCATGGTGGCGAAGCTCCCGCTGTTGGAAGGAAATACCGACGTGGCCACCTTCATGTCGTGGGGATTCGATCCCTATCTATCATCCGCCTCCCCTTTCCACGGTGCGGTTTACGCTGTGACCGAATCCGTCTGCAAAGCCGTCGCCGCCGGTGCCCGCCTGTTCGATATCCGCCTCACGCTTCAGGAATATTTCCCTAGACTCGGCAACGACCCGAAACGCTGGGGTCTTCCGTTCGCTGCTTTGTTGGGTGCTTTCCATGCCCAACACTCGCTGCGTCTCGCCGCGATCGGCGGCAAGGATTCGATGTCCGGCTCGTTCAACGATCTGGACGTTCCGCCGACCCTCGTTTCCTTTGCCCTCGCCCCCGGCAAGGCCAGCCTCGCGCTTTCGCCGGAGTTTAAAAAAGCAGGATCGCTCCTCTCGCTGGTGCAGGTCTCCCGCGACACCGACCAACTGCCGGATTTCAACGGGCTCAAACAAACCGCGACCGCTCTCCATCAGCTCAATGTGGATGGGAAAATCCTCTCACTCCATCACATCGGCCGGGCTGGGATCGCCGCCGCGCTTGCGAAGATGGCGTTCGGCAACCACATCGGTGCGGAAATCAACAGCGCGCTCGACCTCATCACCGAGCGCTATTTCACCTTCGTCATCGAACACGAGGAACCACTGCCTGCGGAGTTCGATTCGACAGAACTTGGAAAAACCACGGATGCAGCGACCCTCGTTCTCAACAACGAGGCCCACACCCTCAGCGAACTCGAAAACGCCTGGACCGGCACCCTGGAGTCCGTTTACCCGACCCAGTCCGATTCCCAACCGAAGTCCGCAGCCCCGCTATTGGAAAACTCTTCCACGGCTCACGGTTCGCTGATCACTCGGCACGCCTCAAAACCAAAGGTTCTGATTCCCTCATTCCCGGGTACGAACTCGGAATACGACTCCGCCAAATCCTTCCGCCAAGCCGGAGCCGATGCGGAAATTCTCGTCTTCCGCAACCTCACCGCGGAACACATCGATGAGTCGATCAAGGCTCTCGCCGAACAGATTTCGAAGAGCCAGATCCTCATGTTCCCCGGTGGCTTCAGCGCCGGGGACGAACCGGACGGTTCCGCGAAATTCATCGCCACCATCATCCGCAATCCGCGCGTTTCCGATGCCATCATGGACCTGCTGAAAAACCGCGACGGCCTCATCCTCGGCATTTGCAACGGCTTCCAGGCGCTCATCAAAACCGGTCTCGTCCCCTATGGCGAAATCCGCGATCCGCAAGCCGACGCACCGACGCTCGTTCATAACAGCATCGGCCGTCACATTTCCTGTTATGCGAACACCCGCATCGTCAGCACGCTTTCGCCTTGGCTGGCAAAGAGTACGTTGGGCGACATCCACAGCGTCCCGGTTTCACACGGTGAAGGAAAATTCCACGCCAGCACCGAAGTCATCGCCACCCTCGCTGCCAGCGGCCAGATCGCCACTCAATACGTCGATGCGGATGGCTCCCCGTCCATGGACATCGCCATCAACCCGAACGGTTCGCTTGCCGCCATCGAAGGCATCACCAGTCCCTGCGGTCGTATTTTTGGAAAAATGGCCCACACCGAGCGCTCCGGCACTTCCGTGGCTAAAAACGTCCCCGGCGATAAACACCAGTCGATTTTCGAAGCAGGTGTTGCGTTTTTTTGCTGAGCGATTGAAATTGCAAATCGCCACTATTTGAGCAAAAATTCGCTCAAATAGTGGGAAATATGTTTATTTCGAGCGGAATTCTGCTCGCGGAAAATGCAAACGTTGACAATGCGCAATAATTTGCTCATATTCATCTCGTTTCCTTCTTTTTGAGCAATTTTTCACTCACATGATCCACCTGCTGACCAATCCTGAGATCGAAAAAGAACTCGGCGAGCGCCTGAAACGGCGTCGTCTGGACTTGAATTTCAGTCAGGAGATAATCGCCGAGCGCACAGGCTTGGCACGCCGGACCATCACTGCGATCGAAAATGGCGAGGGCTCGACACTGAGCACCCTCATCGCCCTGCTACGAGCGTTGAACGCACTGGATTGCATCGAGCAAATCCTGCCGGACCCGGGACCCAGCCCGTTGTTACTGGCAAGGCTTCAGGAGGAGCCTCGCAAATATGCATCGAAGCCGCGCAAGGCCGCACCCGCCACGCCTTGGAAATGGGGCGATGAAAAGTAAGAACCCATGACCACCGCTTCCATTCACCTGTACGACACGCTGATCGGTGCGGTGACGTGGGATCCGGAACGTGAACTCGGCGTGTTTGAATACGACGAGGCGTTCCAACGCAGTGGCATCGAAATTTCGCCGATTCACCTACCACTCGGGTCCGGACGATTCAGTTTTCCCGGACTGCCGCGCGAAACCTTCAAGGGCCTGCCCGGGCTGCTGGCGGATTCGCTGCCGGACAAATTCGGCAATCTGCTCATCGACCAATGGCTGACGCGCCAGGGACGCAGTGCCGCGTCGTTCGATCCGGTGGAGCGGCTTTGTTATCTCGGCACCCGGGCAATGGGAGCGCTGGAATTCCGCCCTTCCCTACTCTCGGCCGGTCCGTCCGAACAGCTCCACATCGACGCACTGGTAGAGCTCGCCAACGCCGCGCTCGCCTCGCGGGAGGATCTTCATGCGAACTTCGAGCAATCCCCCGAGGCACTCGCTACAATCCTCCGCGTCGGCACTTCGGCCGGGGGGGCGCGGGCGAAGGCGGTGATCGCGTGGAATCCACAGACCGGAGAGATCCGCTCCGGCCAGGTGACGCCGGAGCCGGGATTCGAGTCGTGGCTGTTGAAATTCGACGGTGTTTCCGCGAACCGCGACAAGGAAATCAACGACCCGCTGGGATACGGCCGCATCGAGTATGCCTATCACCTGATGGCCCGCGCCGCAGGAATCACGATGAGCGATTGCCGCTTGTTGGAGGAAAACGGCAGAGCGCATTTCATGACGCGCCGCTTTGATCGCACGGACGCCGGTGGCAAGCTGCACATTCAGAGTCTGTGTGCGATCGCGCATTTTGATTTCAACCAAGCCGGTGCCTATTCCTACGAGCAGGCATTTCAAATCGCACGCCGCCTCGGGCTGCCGCAGCCGGATCTCACAGAGCTTTACCGCCGTGCGGTGTTCAACATCCTTTCGCGAAACCAGGACGACCATACCAAGAACCTTGCGTTTTTCATGGACCGCCGTGGAGGCTGGCATCTCGCACCGGCTTACGATCTGACCTACGCTTACAATCCCGGCGGCGCGTGGACGCACCGCCACCAAATGGCTCTTGCGGGAAAACGCGACGGCTTCACCACCACCGATCTGCTAGGAGCGGCGGCTGCTGCCAATCTGAAGCCGCCGAAAGCCAAGGCCGTTCTGAGAGAAGTCCACGCGGCCATCCAGTTGTGGGATACTCACGCTGAAACGGCCTGGGTCGCGCCGGACTGGAAGCGCCAGATCGCCGCTGATCTGCGGCTTGATCTGAAACCTTGAACTCACGGGCTCAACTTTGGCAGCAACTTCGCTCTTTTGAAAAACAGATCCGCGTCGCCGTGACAGTCCTTGAGCAACTGGTGGAAGACCGGAGCGTTTTTCTGATAGGTGATGATGGAAACGAGATGCGCGTTGTTGAGATCTTCCGTGAGCCAGGATTCCAATCCGTGCCCTCCCCAGCGTTGACGAAGTTCACGGAAATGCTGGCGAAGTTCGCCGAGAGCCGCGGATTTTTCATGTCGCATCTCAACGGATGGTTTGCCGCTGGCGTACAGGGCTTCGAGTTTGATTCTCGTGGCGTCGATTTCGTCGTAGAACTGGCTGCGCCGGACCAGAAGCTGCTCGTAGCGACGGAGGTTGGCACCGCGATTTTGATAGATAAGCCAGCGTTTCACGCATTCCTCGGAATAGGCGGTGGCGAGAGCCTCGTTGAAGGCGGTGTCTCCGTTGCGAAACAGGCGGCGGTGGGTGAGTTCGTGGAAAATGAGTTCCGCGAGATTGATGTCGCTGTTGTTGACGAAACAATTGAGCACCGGATCGTGAAACCAGCCGAGCGTGGAATAGGCGTCGACTCCGGAGACGCTGACATCGTAGCCGTCCCCTCGCAGACCGGCGGCGATGTGGTCAGCATCCGTTTCCCGGAAGCAGCCACGATAGTCGAGACTTCCGAGCGTGGGATACCACCACGTTTTTGGTTTCAGGGAAAACTCCGGCGCTGCGTAAATCACCCAGGTCACATACTCACGACCGAGATCGGCGTAAGTGCCGTAACTTTCGTCGCCGGGAAGGGTGAGGTGGTCGGTGGCGAATTTTCGGATACCTTCAACCGCGATCAACTGACGTCGCAGTTTGGCGTCGGTCGCCGGATTAGCGATGATCGGCGGGATTGGCCGGCTTTTCCTGAAGATTTCCATCTGCCCGCTGATCGCCTGACCGTAGAAATTCACGGTCTGACAGGACTGGAGCAGCAACGCGCCGAAAAGAAGCGCTGGAATAGGCAGGATTGAACGGATCACGATGGGGACGCGCGGACTATCACCTTCATCACTGCCGTCCGCAAAGTGAAAGCGCGATCCGGGCAGCAATTCCCCGTTGACCGGACGCACGGCCGTCGCTACGCCTCAATCATGTCTTTTCCGAAATGGCTTCCGCTTTTGTTCTGCTCGCTCGGAGTCCTTGCTTGCGCTCCCGCTCCATCTCCTGCTCCGGTGATTGAGAAGCCCCACAGCAAACCAAAAACCATCCCATCCACCCACAAGTCCACGGGCGAATCGACCGGCATCGGGCTGGACGAACTGTTCCAGCTCCAGCAGGCCGACAAGGTGCTGATCTACGACGTGCGGGTGCCTTACTTCTATCAAATCGATCACATTCCCGGCGCGGTCAACTGGCCCTACACGGACTACGCGGCTCAGGTCGAGGCGCGCGACATCGAGATCCAGAAAGCACTGGAATCCGGGAAAAAAGTCGCTGTTTACTGCTTCAATCTCGGCTGTCCGGAAGCACGCGGGGTTGCCCACAAACTCGCCCGACGCGATTACAAGGTGTCCGTTCTCAGCGTGGGAATCGACAGTTGGCGATCCGCAGGACTGCCGATGGAATGAAAAACGGCCGATTGTCGCCCAAAGACCGGCCGTCATGCAAATAGCAGGAAATGAGAGACCGACCGCAACCTCGCGAAACCCGCTTTTGATAGACGTTCTGAAAAAATTCATTTATTTCAGCAATTTCCAGCGAATCATGTCTTTGCCAGAAGTCTTTGTTGGTAACTGCTTAACGCGATATCCAGCTTTGCTTGTACCCGTTTTGACTCAAGTCAAACAATATAATTTCATTCAATGGCACGAAATTTGCTGCATTTTCAGGAGAGCGTCCTAGTTTCGGTCCGGCAACAAGTTGCCGCCAGCAAATAATGTCAGACGCCTTCCTCCATCAGTCGCTTTCACAGCAGCAAACGCTCGCGCCGCAGATGCGCAAGAGCTTGGAGATCCTTCAGGCGGGAACGCTCGAACTCTCCCAACTGGTCCAGCAGGCCCTTGAGACGAATCCGGTTCTCGAAGACATCACGGAAAGTATTTCTCTCGACGAAGAAGGCCCGGATCCCGATGAGGCGGATTCGCTCGATTACATGAACCAAACCGACGACGACTGGCGGGATCGCACGATTCTCGAAGGGAAAAGCTCGCCGTGGACCAGCGAGGACGAGGAGCGGCGTCAGCGGATGTATGATTCGATCGTTGCCCCCGAGACCCTTCAGCAGCATCTGCAAAACCAGCTCGATCTCTCCATGGTCGATCCGGAGATCCGCGAGGCAGCACAGGCGATCCTCGGGAATCTCGATGAGCGTGGTTTTCTCGACCTGCCCGCGAAGACTCTGGGCGTCCGCCTCGGCATCCGGCCAAGGGATCTCGATGAAGCGCTCCGTCTTGTGCAATCGTTCGACCCGGCCGGTATCGGTGCCTCGGGAATCCCCGAATCACTCCTGCTTCAACTGGAGCGCACCACCGGCAGGGAAACCATCGAATACAAGATCGTCCGCGATCATCTGGAGGACCTGGCGCGCAAACGCCATCCACAGATCGCCCGCGCTTTGGGCACCACCGTCGAGCGCATCGCGGAGGCCGCGTCACGGATCGGCAGACTGACTCCGAATCCCGGCGGCGAATTCGACCCCACAGGAAATCCGTATATCCTACCTGACGCCGTCATCGAACGGAACGACGACGGCCACTGGTACGCTCGCCTAACCGGTGAGCACCTGCCCAACCTCCGCATCAATGATTTCTACAAGGACATGATCGGAAAAAACGGCACGGATGCGAAAGCCCGCCAGTTCCTCCGCGACCAGATCCGCGACGGCCGCAGCCTGATCCACGCGATTTCCCTGCGTCAGGAAACCATCCTCGCCATCGCCCACAAGCTCATCGAGCACCAACCGTTGTTCCTCACCAAAGGCCACCGCCACCTGCGTCCGCTGACGATGAACGACATCGCGGACGAACTCAATCTCCACGCCACCACCATCTCGCGGGCCGTCGCCGGCAAATACGTCCTGACTCCCCACGGACTGATGGAGATGCGTGCGTTCTTCGCCACCGGCTATCAGACCAGCGACGGCACGGAAGTTTCCAACGCCGGTGTGCGCGAGGCCATCCAGCAGCTTGTCGCTGCGGAAAACCCGGCCAAACCGCTGTCCGACGAAGTGCTCATGAAGGCGCTCGACAAACAAGGCATCAAGGTCGCCCGCCGCACTGTGGCCAAATACCGGGAGCAGTTGAACATCCTCCCTTCCCACCTGCGGAAGACCTTCTAGGGTCACTGCTGAAACTCGAACGTCGCTCGGACCGGAAAGTGATCGGACGGGTAGTTTCCGTTCTCGTTGTCGTGGAGGATGTCCGCCTCGACCAAGCGCGTTCCGTTGGGGACAAAGATGTAGTCGATCTTCTTCTGATCCTTCGCGCCGGAAAAACCATGCATTGTCCCGGATTCGGATGCGGGAATCTGAAGATGGAGCTCCCGCCACGTATCGATCGGAAGCACGTCGGCGGCCTTCATTTTCGCAATGGCCGGATTATCCTCGCCCGCGTTGAGATCCCCCGTGATGACAAACGGCGCGGATGGCGTGCGTTCGGTGAGATGTTTCAGAATGAGCCCCACTCCCTTTTCACGAGCCTCCTGTGACTCGTGATCGAGGTGGGTGTTATAGAAGTAGAAGATTTCCCCATCCGTCTTGTCTTGGAGACGTGCCCAGGTGCAGATCCGCGTGACCCGGTTGTTCCATGTGCGCGAATTCGGAATCTCAGGCGTATCGGACAACCAAAAAGTTCCCGAGTCCTGCACCGTGAAACGATCCCGGAGTACGAGAATCGCCGAGTATTCGCCCGCGGCCTTGCCATCCTCGCGGCCGACTCCGATTTCCTGATAGCCGGGAACACGCTCCGCCACGTCATCCAGCATCGATCGGAAGGCTTCCTGCACGCCGATCAGATCCGCCTTGTTTTCACGGATGATCTTTCCCACCTGATCGCGCCGGGCAACCCACGTCCGAGCATCGGTATCGCCCGAATTGATGTAGCGGAGATTGAAAGAGAGCACCCGCAGAGGCTCTGCGGCATGAAGAAACGTCGGAAGGAGTGCGGCGCAGGCGAGGAAATTGCGAAAATTCACCACCGATCTACGTGGTTTCTCCAATCATTCTACCATCGACCATCACTCCGGCTTGCTGAAGCGGTAGTGTGATACGATCCACTCCTCGCCGCCGCGGAACCCCCAAAGCTCGGCGCAGGCCATGAAGAACACCCGCCAGTAGACCCACCAGCGCGTTTGCTGCTCCGCTCCATAGGTTTCGCCGATCAGAGGCAGCAGCTCGTGGCGAGCCGCATCCATCCGGGCGAGCCAGGCTTCGGAGGTTTTCTGATAATGTGATCCGTTCACGTGCCAGTGGGCCTCAATTTTCAGATCATCCTGAAAATATAACAGCAAGTCATCCGACGGCATCTGGCCTCCGGTAAAAAAATACCGCGCCATCCAGTCGTCCTCGCCATCCGCGTCGTAGTGGTAGGCGTATTCGCGATGGGTGAAAATATGCACGAACAACGCTGCACCGGGTTTCAGCCAGCCGGAGATGCGCGACATCAGCTCCTGATAGTTCTTCATGTGCTCGAACATCTCCACCGACACCACCCGGTCGAAAACCGCAGCCCCCTCCCCTTGGTATTCGATCATGTTCACTGTCCGCACCTCGACATTCGTCAATCCGCGTGCGGCGATCTGTCCATCGATGTGCAGCTTCTGGGTTCTCGAATTGGACACCGCCGTGATTTTCGCATTCGGATAGTGGGCTGCCATCCAGAGCGTGAGCGAACCCCATCCGCAGCCGAGTTCAAGGATGCGTTGGCCGTCGGTCAGACCCGCCCGTTCGCAGGTAAGGGCGAGCATGCGCGCTTCGGATACATCGATGTCCGTGACACCCGCATCCCAGTAGCCCGAGCTGTATTTCATGTGCTTGCCCAGCACCCGTTCGAAAAAGCGGGTGGGCAACTCATAGTGCTGCTCGTTTGCTTCAGTGGTGGCGATCGCGATCGGACTGGCGCGGAGTTCCTTCACATGCTGCATCAGCCGTGCCTGGCGCTGCTCGCAATCGAGTTTTTCAAAAGGTGCCAGCGTTCCGGCAAGTCGGGTGCGGATTCCGAGACGGATCAATTTGTCAGGAAGAAGGTCTTTGGCGAGAAGCTGGTCGGTATTGATCATGGTGATTTGTGGTGGATCTATCGTCGCGGCGGCCAGGGAATGAACGCGCTGGTGGAATCCTGATAGCGCCGGTAGGCGTCGCCCTTCCGAAGAAGGGCCGCCGCTTCGGTCGGAGGAATTCCGGTGACCCGGAGCAAGAGATATATGATCGTCACCGGCGCATGAAGCGTCAGCCAGCCCCACTCCGAGCCGCAGGCGTAAACATAAAATCCGGTCCAGATGACGGACTCGAAAAAATAGTTGGGATGGCGGGAATAATACCATAGTCCGGACTGGCAGACCGTATCGCTCCGGCGGTTCTGCTTTTTGAAAGCAGAAATCTGTGAATCTGCCACTCCTTCCCCCACGATTCCGATCAGGCTCAATGCAAGACCGGCAGTTTCCCAATGACTCCATGCCCCGTCAGTATCCCGGAAGATGAAGAGAAACGGCAGTGCCAGCAAAACCGCCGAAACCGCCTGCGTTTGAAAAAACCAGAAAAACGCCGGAGCCACCCGCCCCTGCCACACCTCTCTCAACTTGACGTATCGGGCATCCTCAGTTGGATGATGGCTGCGGATGCGTTTTTGCAAATGCCACCCCAGCCGCATGCTCCACAGCGTCGCAAGTCCTGCCGCAGCCCATTGTTTCGGCTGCCATCCGCTCATCGCGAACCAGATCCAGACGGTCCCTCCGATTCCGAAAGCCCACACCGCATCCACCAGCGAATAGTTGTCCACTCTTCGAGCGAAAATCCATGCGGCGGAAAAAACTGCCGACATCAGCACAAGGCCGGATGCAACAGATAGAGCAAGGCTCATGGCGTTACCTCCTGCCGTTTCAAAACCGTATCCCGCAACTGTCGCAACACCGGCAGCGCCGCCATCTTGATCAGCAGCGCGGCGAACGGCGCAACCACCATCCACGCCACCACTCCATGAAATGCCGCGATGCCGAAATCACGACAGAATTGCAGCGGGCTTTCCTTGAATTTCCCCATCAACTCCGGAATGGAAAAAGACAGCAGCGGTTGATTGAACAAGTGCTCGCCCAGGTGGATGAACACCAGGATCAGCACCAGATGAAGCGGATAGACCACCGCACGGAACACATGCAACACCGGCTGGTTCAAGCGGAAGGCCCACCCGGCGAACAAACAGATCAGCGTCGTGGTTCCCATCACGGGAAACACCCCGAGCACCATCCCTGCCGCGATGGTCCATGCCAGACGTTCGGGGGAAATGCCGCATGTCAGTTGGCCGATCACCGGGGCCACCAGCCATCGCCGCCACCAGCCCGGCTTTTCCTCTGAAAGTATGGTATCCAGCATGCCCATCAGCTTCTGTCTTCAGTAAACCGGCGGTGCAGGATCGGGTTGTTCGGCCGGGTGTAAACCGCCTGAACCACTGAGATGTTCCTCGTCCTGAACGCGGCCTCGCAATATTTGAGATAGTAGTTCCAGCTCCGGATGAAAGGTTCGTCGAATCCCATGGACTTCACGGGATCCAACACCGCATTGAAGTTCTCATGCCAGGTGGCAAGCGTCCGTGCATAATCCGCTCCGAGGTCCTCTAGATCGTGCATGAAGAGATCTCCGGTTTTCAGAAGAACCTGGTTGATTCGCCCGACGCTCAACAGCAGCGAACCCGGAAAGATGTGCTTCTGAATCCAATCCACGTTTTTTCTCAGACTGGCGTAACTACAGTCCGGGACGGTGATCATCTGTACGCCTAACAGGCCATATGGTTTCAAAACCTCGGCGCATTTGGCGAAAAACGATTCGTGATACTTGTCCCCCACCGCCTCCAGCATTTCGATCGAGGCGATCTTGTCGAAGCGCCCCTCCACATGCCGGTAGTCCTGGATCCGGATCTCGATCCTATCTTGCAAACCTGCGTCGGCGATCCGTTTCTTTGCGTAGGCTGCCTGCGCTTCCGACAGAGTGAGTCCAGTCACTCGGCAGCCGTAGTTTCTTACCGCGTGAACTGCGAAACCGCCCCAGCCGCAACCGATTTCCAGAACGTGATCGTCCGGCACGAGTTTGAGTTTGCGGCAAAGCGCGTCGTATTTCCCGACTTGGGCATCCTCCAGCGATTGATCCGCCCGCTCGAAGCGCGCGCTGGAATAGGTCATCGTCGGGTCCAGCCAGAGTCGATAGAAATCATTTCCAAGATCGTAGTGCTCGGCGATGTTGCGTCGGCTGTTAGCAACCGTATTCTCCCGACGCAGATGTCTGAACCAGTTGACGATATTCAGCAGGTTCACTCCTGAAAGACTGGAGGAGGATGAATCAGCGCCTTGGAGCGCGTTCACGTTGAGGATGAACCAGGAAATCACCGCCGCAATGTCGTCCGTATCCCAGATGCCGTCGGTATAGGCCTCGCCCATACCGATGTTTCCGTAAAAGGCGCAGCGTTTGAAAAACTCCTCGTCATTCCGGATGAACACCCGCGCTGTTACGATCGCTCCGGGTTCGCCGAAATGCCGCACACGGCAATCCGCATATTCCAACCGCAGTCCGCCGAGCGGCATCTTTTGCAACAATCTCACCACCATCCGCTCGGCAAATCCGAACACCGGCAGCACTGAAGCACGTTCCGGAACCAGTTCATCCTTAAATTCGATCAGGGCATTCATGGTTGTTTTTCTTTCAAAGTGGGATGTGGGCGCATGACGTCGAGCTGGGCCTCACGACGTTGTGATTTCCTAAGGTAAGGCACCTTTTTCAGCCACAACAGGAAAGCGTGCCAATGGATCAGTCCGATGATCTTCAGCGACAGCATCGGGAATTTGAACGCATACCACAGCAGACGACCGGAGGACAGCTCGCGGCGCTCGCCACGGATCGCGCTGAGCAGCGTGCGTCCGCTGGAATCGTAGTCATCGATGTTGACCCGCCAGTTTTCACCAGGGATTCCGAGACGGAAATCAAACTCCATTCCCGGATCGGAAAACGGCGACACGTAGAAATTCTTCGCCACCCTGCTGTGCCAGATTCCGTCCGTGCCACGATGATTCAAAGCAAAGAGCTTCATTTCGCGGAACGTGTTCACGACTTCCGCAACCGCCAACAGCGGCGAACCGCCTGCCGCCTCGATGTAGTAGAACGATACCGGATTGAATCCGTAGCCGAGCACGCGCGGAAAGCTCAACAGGCGGATCCGCGCATCCGCCGGGCAATCGAGGCCTTGTCCGCCCAGCCATTTTGTCAGATTGGCACGAATGCCGCCCGGCTCGCCAAGGTCCACGTGGTCGGCGTCATGGATGGAAAACAGGTTGAAGCGGTTATGGCCGAGCCCTGGGATTTTTTTCGCGAGCGCGGAAATTTCATCAAGATCCACCGAAAACATGAATACCTGATAGTTGAATGCATGCCGTTTGGGTTTCAGACGACAGTGCATGACAGAGCATTCGTAGAGTGCGTTCATGACCATGGGCTCCTTCCCAGAATTTGAGTGCAGACATTGACGGCGGACCACAGCCCGTCTTCGTGGAATCCATAGCGCTGCCAAGCACCGCAGAAATGACGGCCCGACTCATGTCCCGCCTGATGCAACTCCGGCAGACGCGCTTGCGCTGCCACTGATTTCAGATCGAACAATGGATGTTCGTAAGCCAGACGGCGTTTGATACTTTCTTCATACGGTGGTTCCGGCGGGTTGATGGAAACGAAGTATTGTTCCTTGTCGGACACTCCTTGCAGCTCATTCATCCAATAATGCGTGGAATAACGGCTATTGCCATCCGCACCGCGGTCTATCCGGTAGTTCCACGACGCCCAACAGCGTCGCGTCTCCGGCATGAACCGATCGTCCGTATGCAGCACCGCCTCGTTCCGCTGATAAGGAAACGCCTCCAGCAGACTACTTTCCAACGCGGTCGGATCCCCCAGCAACTTCCGCGCCTGATCGCCGTGCGCGGCGATCACCACTCTATCAAAATCCTGGTGGCTGCCATCTTCAAACAAAAGGCGTGAGCCGCCTTCCGCGAGACGGAAAATGGAAACGACGGGAGCTCCGTGGTGGATGCCATGCTCGAACGATTCCACGAGCTTCTCCACATAACAGCGCGAGCCGCCGTCCACCGTGCGCCACGGGTGTTGGGTATCGAGCCCGAGAAATCCGTGGTTGTGCCAGAAGCGCATCAGCGTGCGCGCGGGGAACCCGTCGATCCGCTCGGGCGGACTGGACCATACCGCAGCGGCCATCGGTGAGAGATACCAGCGCAGGAAATCCCCGCCATAGCCGCGGGCTTTCACGTATTCCGCCAGCGACATTTCACCGAACGATGGATTCGCCAGCTCTTCGACCGTCTCCCGGTTGAACCGGTTGATCTGCATCAGCATTTTCCAATACCGCAGGTTGACGAGATTGCGACGCTGGCCAAATAGCAGGTTGAGGCTGCATCCATTGAATTCCAGCCCATCACTCCGATGTTGGACACTGAACGACATGGAAGTTGGTTTCGTTTTCACTCCCAGCATGGCAAACAAACGGGTTAGCAACGGATAGGTCACTTCGTTATAGACCATGAAACCGGTGTCGACGGGAATGCGTCCGCCGCTTTCCTCCACCATCACCGTGTGGGAATGCCCGCCCACGCGGTCGTCCTTTTCGAAGACCGTCACCTCATGATCGCGGTGCAGGAACCAGGCGCACGCCAGACCTGAGATCCCTGAGCCCACAATCGCTATCCGCTGCCGGTTCATGTGCCCGGCAGTCGGTTGGCAGTTGATACCATCCCCTCCTCAAGCACCGCTTTGGGCACCGGACGGAGGTCCCAGATGAGTCCGGTCCATGACAGGAGCTTGAGGCCGTAGTAGGTGAGATCCAGCTCCCACCAGCGGAAACCCTGCCGGACGGAATGCGGGTAGCGGTGGTGGTTGTTATGCCATCCTTCGCCCAACGTGATGAGTGTGAGCAGCCAACTGTTGCGGCTGTCGTCGTCGGTTTCATATCGACGTTTGCCCCAGACATGGGCCAGCGAGTTGATGAACAGGGTGCCGTGCAGGAGAACCGTGGTGCTGATGAAAAAGGTCCAGATGAAAAACTGCCCCAGCGTCACACCGGTCTGCGGAAAAAATGATTCAAGCGCCCAGCCGATTCCCAACATCAGGAAACCGTAGGCGAAGGGAACCGTCTGATCGTAGCGGTTCAGGAAAACGAGTTCGGGATATTTGGCGAGATCCGGGATGTTTTTGTAGGCGGTCGGGAAGTTCTTCATCGAGGTCAGCCAGCCGATGTGAGACCAGCCGAATCCACTGACCACCGGCGAGTGAATGTCCTCTTCGTGGTCGGAGTGCTTGTGGTGGTGACGGTGGGTTGCCGCCCACCACAGCGGTCCACGCTGCATCGAGCTATTGCCGATAGCGGCAAAGAGGAATTGGACGAAGCGCGAGGTCTTGAAAGTCTTATGGGAGAAGTAGCGGTGATAGAAACCGGTGATCGCGAACATCCGGATCAAATAGAGGAACGCCGCTGCGGCCACGGACGGCCAGCTCACACCTACCCAGAATACAGCAAGGCAGCCGAGGTGGAGGAAGATGAACGGAAGCGTCCGCTGCCAGTCCACGCGTTCGGGAAGTGTCGCGGGATCGGGCAAATCCTCTCGGCGGTAGTCGGAATCGAGCCACTGAGCGAACGTTAGAAACGCCGTCCCGAGCAAGCCGTGGGGTTTTGATTGGGGTGGTTCCATCGTTCGCGCCTTTCAGATCATTGCAGCCGCTTGCGGATGAAGCCGATCACTCCACCGGCGACAGGGAGGTGGGCGTAGAAGTTTTTTCCGGAATCCCAGAAGTCCTGATGGAACGCGACTTTTCCCTCGCGATTGAAGCGGACCTGGCTGATGCCCACCGAGTGAACCGGCTGCCCTCCACTCATTGCAGGAGCTCGGAAAATCATGGTCCAGCGGACGTAGTAGTTCTCTCCGGATTTCGAGACATCGTCGATGGTTACCTCGCAATGGCTCATGTTAGCCGCCGTTTTCACAAAGTATTCCTCGATGGCCGCCGCACCGTGATGGACGACCAGAGTGTCGTCGAGAAAGGCGTCGGATGCATAGACCTTGAGCGTGTTGTCCGTTATGAATTTCGCATTGCCGATCCCTTTGAGAAACCCCTTGAAACGTTCCAATGCCGCGGCCTCGTCCGGCCCGCCTCCGGTGAATCCGCTGGTGCCGGTTTTCCCGATTTCCTGATGATAGGCTGCGATGAACGCTGCCGAATCGTTCGGTGCGGTGGAGCTGCCCACCAGCCACCCGATGAGCGCGAGCGTTGCGAACACGCCGGCGAGAAAGGTGGTCAGAGGATGGGTTAAAATGGATGCAATCACGGTCGACGTGCCATCGCTTCGCATTCCAAACCGCGCAAGGGGAAAAAATCAGCTCGTGCGCTTTGCACCTTGTCCATCAAGGACTTTCGGCCCTGTTGTGATTCACCACGTATCGGCCGTCGTGCCACCGCAGGCCTCGATGGCGACAAGGCAGACGTCGTCTTCGTACTGTTTGCGTTTCTGGAAAAAGGTCACGTCGCAGACGATCTTCGCGGGCATGGCAGCCATAGGCCCATCCAGCGCCTCGTCCAGACTGGCGGCCAGGCGTTTCAAGCCGAACGCCTCCCCGTCCGGATTCTCCGCCTCCACCGAGCCGTCCGTGAAAAGCAGGAAAACATCACCCGCGTGCAGCGGTGATTCGAACGAGCGGTAGGCGAAATTCGGCACCAGTCCGAGAGCCGGTTGGCGCGGCGATTCGAACCACAGCGGCTCCGGCCCCTTGCCGCTGCCACGCCGCACGCGGAGAGGCGCCGGATGTCCGGAAACGGCCCACGAGGCGAGGCCCTGCCGGGTGTCGAGCACGATGTAGAATGCGGTGACAAACATCGACTGCCCGCTGCGCGAGATCATCTCGTGCAGGTGGCGGTTCAACTCTGATAGAAAAACATTCGGACTGCTGGCGATCGACGCGTGGTTCCGCACCAGCGCCCGCAGGATCGCGGTGACGAGGGCTGACCTCGCTCCATGCCCCATCACGTCGGCGATCAACACGCCCACCCGGTTTTCATCCAACTCTATCAAATCAAAGAAATCACCGCCGACCGTGGAGGCGGGTTGATAGAAATGGGCGAATTTCAAACGCAGCGGATTGGTCACCGCCAGTGGCGGCACATCCGGATAGACGGACGGCAGCAGGGCGTTCTGGAATTCCCGCGCCATTTCGAGATCCTCGCGGATGAGCGCGGTTTTGGCTTCAACTTCGGTTTCCAACTCACGGTGGTAGCGCAGGACCCGCGAAGTCATCACGGCGAGGTCTCCGGCCAGCGCCTCCACCTCGTCGCCGGTGTGGATGGCCCTGATTTTTTCCAAGTCCGCCTCGGCCTGGACGCGACTTTTCTGAATTTCCTCCTCATCCTTACCCCCGAGGTGGCGCAGCCGGGCGCTGGTGGAAATGGATCGCGCCGCCTGACCGAGAGCCGACAGCGGCTGGAGGATTTTCCGGTCCACGTGTTTGAATCCGGCCCACGAGCAGATGCCGATCAGCAATGCTCCCCCGAGGCCCAACCATACCACGGTCCGTCTTAGCGGCCCCACGACATCGGAGCTAAGCGAAGAGAAAATCACATAGGAATCCGGACTTCCGTCGCCCTCCCCGAGTGCAACAAATCCTGCCATCCTCGATTCTCCTTCGCCATTGACCATCGAAGCCCACCCCTTCCGTTTTGCCTTGAGCATCTTCAGGTCATCGGGATCCAGTTTTTCCCATAGTGAAATGAAGCCCTTTTTCGAGCTCGCCAGAATCCGGCCGTCGGGAAGCACGATCTGCCAGCGTTCCCCCAGCGCCTCGCCGTCGAAGCCGAGGTGGGTGAAAAGCGAGGTCACATCAACCGCCATCTTCACCACTCCGGCGAATTTGTCCCCGTCATACAACGGCAGGACCACATCCTCGGAAAACACCTTGGAACTCGCATCGAAGCGCAACACATCGATCCACTCGCTGCCCTTGCTCAGGGACTTTCCCTGCTGCCACCAAGACTCGTCCGCCTGATCGACATCGGTGCTTTTTCCTGTCGCGGCGACGAGCCGGCCATTGACGTCGGTGACGATGATTTCCGCCAGTTCGGGATAGTGGGACTGGAATTTTCTCAACTCCACCGAGCCCGTGTTCTGCAGCAAGGCCAGCAGCCGCGGATCATCATCGGGGAGCAATTCCCATGCCTCGTCCAAACGACCGGTTTCCTCGGCGATCGCTTTGGGGTCCTGCCCCATCAGCGACTGGTTTTTATCCGTTACAAAATCCACGATTCTCGCGTCCGCCGCGAGCCAGCTGCGGAACTGGCCGGCCTGTGCCTTCGACGCCTGATCGAGTGCCCGCACCAGCGTGAAAGCCTGCATCTGATGGAGTTTCCCCCGTTCCGCGAGGATGTGCCGATAGCCCAGTGTTTCGAGGAAAATCAGACCCACCGCCAACGGCAACACCGCGGCAATCAGCAGCGCTCCCACAAACTTGCCACGGAGACCCGGCGAAACCAATTTCATCGGTGCCATTTACCACTGCCCTCCGAAGAAAAGCTAGAAGCATTTTGTAGCGATAACCGAATGACCGCTCAGGTCCCTCCCAGCGAGTTCCGCCAGAAATCCAGCCGCTCCTTGATGCGCTTTTCCAAGCCCTGTTCGCCCGGCTGATAGTAGCTCCTGCCTTCCGGCAAATAGGCCTGCGGGACGTAGGCACCTTCGTAATCGTGCGAGTAAAGATACTTCATGGCCTCTTCGGTTTCGCCCGATGCGGCGGCAAGTTTCTTGCGCGTCTTGGTCCGCAAATGGGGCGGAACGGCGAGGGTGCGCCCGTTTTCCACATCCGCCATCGCGCGGCCGAGTGCGGCATAGGCGGTATTCGATTTCGGCGCGGTGGCCAGATAGACGGTGGCGTGGGCCAGTGGAATCCTGCCCTCCGGCATTCCTACGAATTCCAAAGCACCGTGGGCATCGAGCGCCACCCGCAGCGCGTTCGAATCCGCCAGCCCGATGTCCTCCGAGGCGGAAATCACCAACCGCCGCGAAATGAAGCGCGGGTCTTCGCCGGCGTGGAGCATTTTCGCCAGCCAATAGAGCGCCGCATCCGGGTCCGAGCCGCGGATGGACTTGATGAATGCCGAGGCGGTGTCGTAGTGCGCATCGCCGTCCATGTCGTAAACGACGGCTTTTCGCTGGATCGATTCCTCGGCGACTTCGAGTGTCAGCCGGACGATGCCATCGGCGTCAGCCGGAGTGGTCAGTCCGGCAAGTTCGAGTGCGGTCAGGGCTTTTCTTACGTCCCCATCGGATTTTTCTGCGACATGCCGCAGCGCCTCGGGCTCCGCAGTGATTTTGTATTCGCCTAGTCCCCTTTCGATGTCGGCGAGCGCACGCTCCATCACCGCGATCACGTCATCCACCGGCACTGGTTCCAACTGGAAAATCTGGGAACGCGAGACCAGCGGCGAATTTACGTGGAAATACGGATTGTGCGTCGTCGCGCCGATAAAGCGGACGATTCCCCGCTCGATGTGCGGCAGCAGCACGTCCTGCTGGGATTTGTTGAAACGGTGGATCTCATCGATGAACAGGACTGTCGTTTGCCCGCGCAGTTCCCGCCAGATGCGGGCTTGGTCGATCTTTGCCCGGATTTCCGCGACGTTGGATTCCACGCCGTTGAGCGATTCGAAGCGCGATCCGGTGGTGCGGGCAATCACGCTGGCAAGCGTGGTTTTCCCCGTTCCCGGTGGGCCGTAAAAGATCAGCGAAGTGAAGCGGTCCGACTCGATCGCCCGGCGCAGCAGTTTGCCCGGAGCCAGAATGTGCTGCTGGCCCGCCACTTCCTGCAGCGTGCGCGGACGCATCCTCGCCGCCAACGGTTCGGCGGGTGTCGGCTTGTCCGACGAGGCGGCGGGAGTGGTGAAAAGGTCGGACACGTTTGCTTTTCGAAATCATCGGCGCTCGGAAGGCCGCATTCCAGCCCATATTCATCTCTTCGGTTTGCAAATTTCCAAGGATCCCTGACTTCCAACCCCGATTTTGCCGTTTATGGCCGTTTTTGGGACCAGTTGGCCGGAATCGGGACCATCAATTGCTTTCGTTCTCCTGAATTTCAGGTAATTTGATTTCGTTCGCAGGCGCTACGGCCTCTGGGAATTCAGCCTTCAAAAGCT
>JBDSNC010000091.1:0-33682 GCA_039915545.1 Luteolibacter sp. | reverse complement strand
ATCCCAACGGCTCGTCACTGCCGTCGTCGAGGCGCTTCACATACCAGACGATCACCGGCGAAAGCGCCATCAGCAGCCACAGCAGCGGATGGATTTTCCAGATGATGCTGGAACTGGGATGACTTTGGTCATCGGCGATGATTTGTGTGGCGGGAAGCACGGCGTGCATGGGTGATTGTTCTGGATATGGATTGGGATGGCCCGGAGTGCGCGATGCTCTGCTCGCGCCCGCGGTGGATTCAGCTCTGCTGGATGGGGTGCGGAGCTCTTCGGCACTTGGTTCGCGAATGAAGAGCACCATCCGCCATTTGGCGGCAGCAGAGCGTGCCGCACTCCGGAAAGAAAAAACTAACGCCTGCGTTGCAGTGCCAGCAGCACCACCAGGAATGAAACCAGTCCGATGCTCGTCGGCTCGGGGATCGAGCCGTTTTTCACGATCACGGGAGCACCGCTTGTTTCACCGACCGCCGACTCGGAGACGCCCTTCGGCAGAGGCACCGGTTGTTTCACCGTCTGCGCGACGCCGTCGAAGGTCTTCGGAGTTTCGTCCACCGCAAGGAACGAGGTGTAGGGCGTGAGCAACGAATAGCTCATACCTAACGAAGTGATCTCACGGACCGTCTCGGCATCGCGCTTTTCCTTCTCCTCCAAATGCCTCACCCGTTCCCGCGCCCACAACACGGGCAATGCCGTATGATTCGTCCCCGTCGCCGCCGCGGCTTCCGCCAGATCGATGATCTTCTCAAACGGAGTACCGTTTCCGCCGATCCCGCGCACGATGATTTTCCCTTTCGGCTCACCGCTCCAAGTGCCGGTGACGATCAGCGGGCGCGAGGCAAACACATCCGGATGCGGATCCGGCTCAATCCGGCCGAGTGTCACGCCTTCCGCCTCGATGCGGACCTTGGCGAGCACCGGGTTCGACACCATTTCACGAAACTGTTTCGCCGCCACCGCCACCTCGCTGCCGGAGGTCACGATCACCGGCTCACCGCCACCGGCACGGGCCACGCTTTCCATCAGCTCGCGGTTAACGGAGGAACCGATCCCGAATGCGAACAGGTTCGCTCCGCCGATCCGGCTGCGGATCAGATCCCTCACCTCCGCATCTGCTGAGATGAAGCCATCGGTGATCAGCAGGATCGAGCGCGAGCGATTTTCGCCACCGGGCAGCGCGAGTGAAACCTTGAGCGCGGCTTCCAGTTCGGTGCCGCCGCCGGCGCGCTGGCCGTCGATCAGTTCGTTGGCCAACACCAGATTCGCAGGAATCGCTGGCAGCGGCACTTCAGATAGAACACTGCTGCCGGACGCGAAGGTCACCACGTTGAAGGTGTCGTCAGGGCGCAGGCCATGCACGAGATCCCGCAAGAGCATCTTCGCCGTATTGAGCGGAAAACCTTCCATCGATCCCGAAACATCGAGAACCACGACGTAATCCCTCGGCGGAATCTGATCCACGGTCACCCGCGGCGGCGGCGCGATCTGGAGCAGGAAATGATTCTCGGCCTCACCGCGATGCAGCAGCAGTCCGGCGTCCACCTGGTCGTTTCCTAACTTCCAGCGCAGGATAAAATCGCGGTTGGCCGCCTCCTCGCCGGACTTCGTATCGATCTTCACATACGCCCGGTCCTTCGCCTTGAAATCGATCGCCACCGGATGACTCGGGCACTTCACTTCCGCCAATGCCAGCGTGGTGGTCAGCGCGACATCGAGGGAAAACGTCGCCGGATTCGGAGTGCCTTTTTTGAGATGCGGGTTCGCTGTCCACGTCTCGCCCCTTCCTGCCGCCGAGCCGCCGGTATAACGCGGGCCGACGACCGTTGGGAAAACAAACTCATACGTCGAATCCACCGCCGGGATCGTTTCCGTCCACTCGATCTCCACCGCGATGTCGTCGCCCGGCAGCAGATTGGCGACGGACATTTGAAATACGTTAGGACGGTGCTCTTCCAACAGCGCTGCGGTTTTCTTTTCCGCCTTCGCCGTCTGATACTCGGCCTTCGCTTTCACGGATTCCTTCACCCGCGCGGCAATCACCCGGCCGCCGGTCTTCAAGGTCATCCCGTGCACTGCGGCGCGGGTGGATGCTGGAAAAACATAGATCGCCTCGATCGGGGATTTACCGGCGTTCGCGTATTTCTGCGTCAGCAAGACGTGGGCGATGGTGCCGTCGATCACCACCTTAGCGTCAGCAGATTTCAGCGGAAGTTGCTCGTTCGCGGAATCGTCCCTGGTGCCGATGATCTGGAAATATGGTGCGGAGGATTTTTCCTCGGCCGCCGGAGCAAGCCAGGCGAGGACACCGTAGATGATGCCGAAATAGGTGAGGCGGAGTAATGCTTTCATGGGGTTCGTCAGGGTTGACGAGGTGATGAAAGCCGCCGTGGATGAAAGCCTGATAAAGCTTGTGTGAAATTCCGGGGAAAAACGGAATCAGAGGGGCAAAGTCAGGGTCGCGACCGTTCCCCCGCCCTCGGCGGGCTCCAAGGTGATCGAGCCGCCGTGGAGTTCGGCAGTCTCCCGCACCAAGGTCAGGCCGAGGCCGGTGCCCTTGCGCTTCGAAGCATGGTGGCGCAGCGAGTAGAAGCGCTCGAAAATCTTTTCCCGCGCATAGTCAGGCACACCCGGTCCGTGGTCGCGGATGGATAGAATCGCATGCCCGTCCGGAGTTTGCAGCCCGATTTCGATCTTCCCGCCGCGTGGTGAGAAATCGATGGCGTTCTCCAACAGATTGGTCACGGCCGCACGCAGGATGAACCCGTCGCCCCGCATCGGAATGACGGTATCTGCCGCTTGGATTTCCAGCGTGACATCCGCGACCTCGGCCAGCGGGCGGGCCTGGTCGATGGCGCGGGCGACGATGGCGTGGAAGTCGAGTTCATCTACAATGTCGAGGCTGGCACGGCCCTCGATGGCGGATAGCTCCAACAGCCGGTTGATGAGCCGCTCGCTGCGTGCCGTTTCTGCGCGGATGTTTTCGAGGAAGCGTTTGCGGTCGTCGATCGGCATATCCTCATCGAGCAGTTCCGCCGCACCGCGAATGGCGGCGAGCGGGCTCTTCATTTCATGGGTGAGAGTCTGGATGTAGCGCTCTGCGTAGCGGCGGCCTTCCAATGCGTCGCGCATCGAATCGAGAGCGTGGGCAAGCGTGTTCACCTCGCGGCCGATGCCGATCTTGGGTTTCGCAGGTCGTTCACCACGTTCGATGGCGCGGGCGTATTCGGTGATTTTTCCGATAGGGTGAAACAACCAGAGGAAAACCACGCCTATCAGAAACAGGATGCCGCCACCAATCAGGCCACACGCGCTGTAGATGATCCGCCGCCGTTCGCGAACCAAAGGAAGGACGTCGAGCTGGGGTTTGAACACGGTCAGAACGCCGATCGGTTTGGCCTTATCGCCCACCGGCGCTCCGACGTAGAGCACGGAGGTGGTGGAATCCTTCGGATTTTCACGACTGCTCCGCGCGCCGTAGCGACCGGCCATGGTCAACGCCACGTCGCGCTTGGCCGAGAAATCCTGCCCTTCCCTGCGGCCGCTGTCGGAGTCGAAGACGACCTTGCCCTTCGCATCGGTGAGATAGGCGTGGATACCGATGCCACGTTTCATGTGATCGAAAATCCGGGCCTCGATGACGCGCCGGTGGGCGCCTTCGAACGCCTTGTGGAGTTTTTCAGCGTCGAGGTGGTTCTCGCTCATGTCCTTCGTGACGATCTCCGCGAGGAGATTGGAAGTATCCACCAGCACTTCCTCCGTCGCCTGGAATGTCTGTGGCTCGACTTCGGCGATGAAACTCCGCGCAAGCTGATAGAACCCGAGAGTGATGATGAACGCGATGAAAAACAGCGTGACCCGGGTGAACCGCATGGAGGTGGGGAAATTCACGACACCACCAGATAGCCGAGTCCGCGGCGGGTTTCGATCAGGTTCTCGGCACCATCACGGGCGGAACGGAGTTTCGCACGGATCGACTTGATGTGGGCGTCGATGGTGCGGTCGGTGACGGCACCGGGATCCTCCCAGGCGTGGTCCAACAGTTGATCGCGGGTGAAGACGCGACCGGGTTTTTCCATCAGAACAAGCAGCAGCTTGTATTCGTGCGCGGTGAGATCGAGCTGCTCGCCGTGGCAGTGGATGCGCATCGTGTCCTGATCGTGGTGCAGGAATTTTCCTCCGCAGTCGACCTGGAGTTGGGGCGAAACGGTGTTCTGCGACCGGCGGAGGATCGCACGGACGCGGGCGACGATCTCGCGGGGAGAAAAAGGTTTGGTGACGTAGTCGTCGCCGCCGAGTTCAAGGCCGAGGATGCGGTCCATCTCACCGTCACGCGCAGTTAGAAAAAGCACGGGAATGGACGATTTCTCGCGCAGCCGGCGGCAGACATCGAGTCCGGTCATGTCCGGCAGGCCGATGTCGAGGATGGCGAAGTCAAACGACTCGTTCGCAGCGGCTGCGAGTGCGTCCGCACCTGTCAGGGCGTGGGTGACTTCGAAACACTCGGTTCCGAGCGCATAGACGAGCGTGTCGGCAATGGCGGGTTCATCTTCAACGAGTAGGACGCGGGGCATGGATGGATTTCAACCCCTCCTTGTGAAATGCCAATGAAGAAAGCATGAAATTTCAGGACAGCTCCTTGCGGTTGAGAATTCCGTCGATGAGAGCACCGCGGGTATCGATGTGAGTGGTGGCGCGTTTGGCGGCGGGGCTTGCGGCGATTTCCCGCAGGCGCATGAGTTTCTGGCCACCGGACTGGGCATCGTAGCTGTTGAAACCGATGGTGAAACGCCTGCCAGCGGCTACGGGCTCACCCTTGTAAAGGTAGCGGACGGTGTTTCCTGCCTTGTCGATTTCCAGATCAAACGGCCAGAGCATGCGGTCGGACTGGTAGTCCTTGCGATCCTCGCGGACGATTTCAACCAGTTCCTCGGCAGTGACTTCCGCAGTGGTGAGGAGGTTTTCGTAGGGCAGCATCTTCCAACAATCGGCGACTGTGAGTTCTCCGGGAGCGAGGTTTCCCGTTCCGAACGTACCGTGGAAAACACCGTCCACCGGTGTCTGGTTGCGGGTGAGGGCCTCGCTGAAAAACTCGCTGAAAAGCTGTGAGAGACGGTTTCCCCTGCCCTTGCCGTCGATCTCGGTTTTGACGACGCCGAGTTTGCGGGCCATCTGCTCGTCGGCCTTTTTCAAATCCGGCTGCGCCATTTCCATCACCACGGGATCGAGGTCGAACCGCTTGTCCATCAGCATCGTGTAGGCCTTGCGGTCGACGACCTTGCGGGTTTCCAAATCCATCACAAGATCCACGCGGCCGCAGTGGATGCCGTAGTAGTCGGCCTGCGAGCAGAGCACGCCGCTGAGTTCGAACGACGGCTGATCCTGATGGGTGTGGCCGGCGAGGAAGATATCGACACCGCTGTTCTGTTGGAGAACCTCGCGCACGGGGTTGGCGAAGTCGTCCTCCTTGCGCCAGCCCATGTGACCCATGACGACAATGACATCGGCCTTGTCGGCTTTCGCTTCGGCGATGGAGCGTTTGAGTGATTCCGCGGGATCGGTGGGAGAAACTCCGCCGAGTGTTTCCGGCGCGAGCCAATAGGGCAGGCCCGGCGTCACCAGACCTATGAGCGCGATACGGAAGCCGCCGACTTCCTTCATGGTCCACGGTTTCACCGCTTTCCACGCGCCTTCGAGATTGCCGGGGAGTTTTCCACCGAGTTCGAGATTTCCTGTCAGAACAGGGGATTTCGAGAGTGCGAGGTTTTTTACCAACAGTTCCGGCCCCCAGTCGAAGTCGTGGTTGCCGAGCGCCCAGGCATCGTAGCCGAGGCGGTTGAAGAGACCGATCATCAGTGCGCCGCCGTTGTTCAGGCTTTCCGCCGTCCCCTGATAGACATCACCGATGTCCAACAGCAGCGAGTCCGGCACCTCCTTGCGCCACTGGCGGATGCAGGAAACGCAGCGTGCGAATCCGCCGACATCCTTCACTCCACCATAGGTCTGGGTCGGCACGATGTGGCCGTGGAGGTCGGTGGTGTGGAAAATGGAGATGGTTTTGGTCTTCGCCGGATCACCTCCGAAACCAAGCGCCGATGCTCCAAGCCATGCTCCCGTTCCCGCCAAAAACTGCCGCCGCGAATGCGTGAATCCACTCATGGTGCGAACCATGTCGTATCTGACGGGAAACGCAAGCCAACCGGTTTCGCGCCTTGCGGGACTTCCGGGAAACGGCATTGTTCCGCCGCGCCCATGCCGGTATTTCTATTGATCATCGCCTGTGCCCTCTGGGGAGTGAGTTTCCCGCCGGTAAAGGCGCTGCACCTGGAACAAACCGCGCGGATGCCGGGAGTGTCGAGCGTGTTTCTCTCGTCGTGGATGCAGTTCGCGAGATTCGGACTGAGTGCTGTGATGCTGCTGCCATTCCTGATGCGCGGAAAACGACCGACCGCCGGTGAGATCCGCCAGGGAGCCACGCTTGCACTCTGGGGTGGAGCCGGGATGTGGGTGCAGGCTGATGGACTTGCCTATACCGAAGCGTCAACCTCGGCATTCCTTACTCAGGCCTACTGCATCCTTCTCCCGTTGTGGGCCTGCCTTTGCCTGCGGAAAGCACCGTCGTCGCGAGTGGTCATCGCCACGATCATGGTCATGGCCGGCGGCGCAATCCTATCAGGCATCCGGCTCGAACACCTGCGGCTCGGGCGGGGCGAATGGGAAACACTGCTCGCCGCCTTCCTTTTCACGTTCCAGATCCTCGCGTTGGAAAACCCAAAGCATCGGAACAACCGCGGGGCCAGCGTGAGCTTTGTGATGTTTCTCGTCATCACCGTTTTGTTCATCCCGATCACGGTGCTGTCGGCACCGGACTTGGACGCCTGCCTGACGGCGGGAGCCTCGGTCCCTGCATTCGTCCTGATCTCATCACTCGCGCTGTTCTGCTCGGTCGGAGCCTACGTCCTGATGAATGTCTGGCAGCCACGGGTTTCCGCCACGGAGGCGGGGTTGATCTACACGATCGAGCCGGCCTTCACGGCGGGTTACGTTTTATTCCTGCCAGCAATATTAGGACAATTCGTTGGTGGCGATTATCCCAACGAACATCTGTCCACCCCGATGGTCGTCGGTGGCGGATTGATCCTCGCTGCCAACCTGCTGATGCAATGGAAGCGTCCGCCCCATCTGCCACCGAGCGGCCCCATCTCCTGATCACTCGAAATCGAACGTCCTGCGACGCGTCGGCAGCAGCTTGAAACGCCCGCCGTTCACCTGGCGGATCGGATCGAAAATGGAATCCATACCGACGGCCTTGATCTCGCAGACCTGGGCCATCAACTCGCCAAGGCGGCCCTTGGGAAAGCCACGCTCCTTGAACCAGCACAAATATTCTTCCGGCAGATCCATAATGGGAACTCCGGCGGGCGGATAGAACTTGATGCCGAATTTACCGAAAGGAATCCGTGTTTTCCCGATCTCAACGAGGAGATTGCGGAAGTCGTCGTGATCGATGTCCGTGAGTTTCATCAGCTTCTACCGACGTTCACGGATGGCACCGTTCACTTCTTCTGGTGGACCTTGAGCGCGCCTTCGGTCTGGCTCTTGAACCAGGTGTCGTATTCAGCCTTGGGCACCACTTCCATGGAGCCGACCATGTTGCCGTGGCCTTCACCGCAGAGCTGGGCGCAGACGACGTAGGTTTCAAGAGTCTTGATCGGAGTGAACCACATCGGAATCTCGCGGCCGGGGATGGCGTCCTGTTGGACACGCATCGGGACGATGCAATAGTTGTGGATCACGTCCTTGGTGCCGATGTTGAGCACGGCGGGCTGGTCGACGGGAAGCTTGAGGATCGGGCTGGTGAAATCATCGAGAGCGTTCGGATCGGTGTAGTCGATGCCGAGTTCGTTGGAGCCGGAGATGAGGTTGGAATCGTGACGGCCGAACTTTCCATCGGCACCGGGATAGTGATAGGTCCAGCCGAACTGCCAGCCGGTCACGCGGACGCGATTCGGGTTGAGGTTCTGCACCTGTTTCCAACTGTCCACGCGCTCGGCCCACAGTGGAAAGGCGAAACCGAGAAGCAGCACGGCTTCCACGATGATCACGCCAACTTCAAGGTGGCTGGAAAGGTGGCTCTTCACGCCCTCATACGAGGCCTTCGGGTTGTTTTTGTGCCAGAAGCGGAAGATACAGTAGAAGAAGAAAATCGTCCAACCGAGGAACAGCGCGATCATGAACCAGTGAACCACATCGATCATGTGATCCACCTGGCCACCGTGGGCGGAAAAATTTTCAGGAATGCCGAGGAACTTGGAAGGACTCATGGAGACTGGGGAAAATGAAGTGATGTTGAAAAAATCAGTTGGAGGAGTCAGGGGCGACGTAGTCGTCGGATAGAGTTGGGTCGAAGTGTGCCTTCTGGCGGAGGGCGATACGGAACATGCAGAATCCGATGCCTCCCAAAATCGCCAGAATCACCCCGAGAAGAAAGAAAATCGACCAACCGGCGGCATCCCCGCCCCCCTCGACCATGGTGATGCGGCAGGTCGAGCAGGCAAAAATTTCAGGGATGAGGTTCATACGAAAAGGATGGGAGATTGATCAGATGTGGATCCGGGCCGCCTTGCGATAGAAGCAGACTCCATAAACTGGCATCACCACCGAGCCGATCACGCCAACGACTCCGAGGGCGGTGATCATACTGGAGGATTCGGGCGACAGGGCAAACGACCACAACGCCAGAAACACGCAAAGCAAGGTACTGACGGTCACGAAAACGATGTGGAAGCTCTTGAGCGACATGGGAACGGATGTGGGGTTATTTGATGTCAAACATCACCTTGGAATCCTTGTTTTCAATAGGATCCTCGATGGCCAGTGCCGTCAGGAAGGCGAGACTGCAGACCATGCAAAGTCCGGATCCGAACAACCAGTAAACCGCCTTTTTCTCGTGGTTCAAGTGCATGAAGATGGCACCGACCAGACTGGCCTTGATCGTTGCGATCGTGAGACCGAGAATGCAGTCCCATTTGTCGAAACCGTGGGCACCGACATCAAACGGAGGATAAGTTGCCACCAGCACGGTGATGATCGTGCCGAGGAACAGAATGCCTCCGACGAACAGGTAGGTGCGGACAGCTTTTTTGATTTCTTCAGGTGAATTGGCCATGGCAATGAGGTTTGGAAAAGTGGGAAGTGAAAGAGGGCAATCGCAACTCGCTGTTACATCAAATAGAGGATTGGGAAGACGAAGATCCAGACAAGGTCCACGAAGTGCCAGAACAGACCGCCGATTTCAACGCGGTTGGCGAGCCACTCGGGATTGGTGAGATACATCTTCTTTCCAAAGAACAAGTAGTAACCCAGCACCAGCGCACCGCCGATCACGTGTAGGCCGTGAAGACCGGTGATCGTGAAATAGATGGCGTAGTAGGTGTTCCAGGCGGGGGTGAACTTGGCGGAGAAACCGACTTCTTCACGTGGCACTGAAAACTCGGGGAACGTCTCCGCTCCTCGGGCATCATAGTTTGGACCGAGAAACTCTTCCTTGAATTTTTCCACAGCGGAGATTTTTGCTCCACCTTCTTCTTCGGCCATTCTTGCAAGGTCCTTCCATCCGAGACGATAGAGTTCCTTGTGGGTTGGTTCGCGGTGATGGGGGGCGAGTTCTTTTTTCAGTTTGTCCATCTCGACGAGATGCCACTTCCAAGCTTGTTGGACAAAAGGACTGTTTTTCATCAACCATGAATTTTCGATGGCAACCTCGGGATCGATCCCTTTCTGCACCGATTTCATAACAAGGTATTGGAAATCGATCGCATCAATGTGGTGGAACACCATCGGACTTTCCAGCAGTTTGCCTTCGACGACGGTATCGTCACGAAGCACGGACGAACCATCGGCCTCTTTGATGTCGCGCGGCTTGAAATCAAACTTGGTCGCTGGCTCGACGGTGAAGGCCACGCTGGACACTTCATCCAACAAGCGCGGGGCGAGCGCAGCCGCATCGATGTTCACATTCGGGGCAAGCTGCCAGCCCTTTTTGTCCGGGTTCGCAGTTTTGGCGGTTTTCCATTCGCTGCGCAGAGCGGCGGTCCGCATCGCGCCGTTGTGGCTGCGTGCGGCGAGGTGCGTCTTCTGGATTTTATTGAGAAGTTCGATGGAAAGCGGCTCACCGGCTTTCGCGATTACTTCGGCAGGCAGGCCTTCCTTGGTCACCGCCTTGACGTCGGCGGCCAGTTTGATGGACGATTTGTGATGCTCTGCCTGGGTGAGGAGTTCCTCAATCCATGGCTTGTAGAAACGGACGGTATTGAAAGTGAGTTTGGTGGTTTCAACATAGATCAGGTTTTCCTCGATCGTGTCGCCGTGGTGGTTGAGCACCTCTTTACCACTCTCATCCTTCTCCTTGCCAAGGTGACCTTCGATCACGGTGTAGTCCTTCAGGCGAAGGGCTTGGTGATGGAATTTCACGTTATACTCCACGCCCTTGAGCACCATGAAGATCAGGGCGCAGAACACCGTGATGCCCATGAAAATCTGGAACCGCCGCCATTGGCGCATTTTCAAGGAGGCCCATGCGAAAACCACCGTCACCGAGGAACCGATGAGCACGAAGGTGTTGATCAAACCAGGCAGCACCGGAAGCGTCCGCTCGGGCCATGGATAGTCCGCGCCGAGGCGGAGGAAAACATAGGCCGAGAAGAAACCGCCGAAGAGCATGACTTCGGACGCCAGGAACAACCAGATCGCGATCTTCGAGTTGAAGAGGCCGGTGTCCTTTCGGGGAGTGACAATGTATGGAATTTCCATTTGAAAAAGGGAAGGCGTGGAGGATTGAGGACCGCGGTTGCTGGAATGTTAGTGCTTTTCGGCGGGCTTGTCGGCAGGAGCCGCGTGCTTTGGAGCGATCCATTGCGGAAGGAAATCCTCTTCACAATCCGGACGGCTGTATTCGTATGGACCGCGGTAGGTGACGGGCTCGACGAGGAAATTGCCGTGGCCAGGAGGTGTCGGAGTGGCCCACTCAAGCGTGGTGGCGTCCCATGGATTATCGCTGGTGACCTTTTTGCCGAATTTCCATGAGGTGAGCAGATTGATCACGAAGAAGATCTGGAAGGCAGCCATGGTCCAGGCTCCCATCGACATCATGATGTTCATGTCGATGTTGTGGGCGACTGTGTTGCCGAAAATATTCACGCTGTCCTGCGCCTTGGCGAGGTAGGCGTCTCCCCCGTTATACCAACGGCGGTGGAAACCGGCCATGCCTTGCACAAGCATCGGGAAGAAGATCAGGTTCATGCAGATCAGGCTCGGCCAGAAGTGCAGGTGGTTGAGCGTCCTGCTCATGAAGCGGCCGGTGATTTTCGGATACCAGTGGAGCACACCCGCGAAGAAGCCGAAGAGAATGCCGGGTGCCACCACATAGTGGAAGTGGCCGATGACATAGTAGGTATCGTGCAGATGGAGGTCGGCGAGGTTGAAGGCCAGTGGCAGTCCGGTCAGACCGCCGATGCCGAACATCGGGATGAAGGCGCACGCCCACATCATCGGAGGTGTGAATCGGATGGAACCGCCCCACAGCGAGATGAGCATCGCGGTGATGATGACCACGGAAGGCACGGAAATCAGCACCGTGGTGGTTTGGAAGAAGGTGGAAACCGCAGCACCCATGCCGGTCATGTACATGTGGTGGGCCCAGACAACGAAGGAGAGGAAACCGAGCACCAGCACCGAATAGACCATCGATTTGTAGCCCCAGAGCGGTTTCCGGGTGTTGGCGGGAATGACTTCCGAGACGCAGGCGAAGGCGGGCAGCAGGAGCACGTAAACTTCCGGGTGGCCGAGGAACCAGAACAAGTGCTGGAACAGCAGCGGCGAACCACCACCGGAGAGGTCGGCAAGTCCCTCGCTCTTCGTGAAAAGGCCGGAAGGCATGAAGAACGAGGAATGGCCCACACGGTCCATCAACTGCATGATGCCGGCAGCCTCAAGCGGAGGGAATGCAAGCAGCAGCAGGAAGCCGGTCACCAGCATGGCCCAGACGAAGAACGGCATGCGCATCCAGGTCATGCCACGGACGCGAAGGTTGATAATGGTGGTGATGAAATTGACCGAACCGAGGAGCGATGAAGTGATCAGGCAGACAAGGCCGAGCAGCCACTGGGTCTGACCCGCGAGGAACTGGTTGACCACCTGCCCGTCGGCAAATCCCGCGAGCGGCGAGTAGTTCGTCCAGCCGGATTTGGCCGCGCCGGACTCCATGAAGAACGAGGCACACATGATCAGGCCACCCACCAGATAGATCCAGTAGCTCGCCATGTTGAGGCGCGGGAAAGCCATGTCCACCGCGCCGATTTGCAGCGGTGTGACGTAGTTGCCGAAAGCACCGAAACCGAGCGGAACGATTCCAAGGAACACCATGATCGTGCCGTGCATGGCACCGAACATGTTGTAAGTTTCACCGGTCACCTTGCCGTCCTGCAACCAGCGGGCTTTCCAGCCATCGGTGAAAATCCAGCTCATCCATTCCGGAAGCGGCTGGTGCGGGTAGGCGATGCTCCAACGCATCACCATCATCAGATAAAAGCCGAAGGCCAGGAAACACATCGCGGTGATTCCGTATTGCATGCCGATCATCTTGTGGTCGGTCGAAAAGACGTATTTCGACCAGAATCCCTGCTCGTGATGATGATCGTCATGGTGGGCGTCGTGCCCGGCGTGGGTGGTGTCGTGAGAGCTCATGGTTCCGTCTTGCGGCGTTGGTTAATCCAAATTATGGAAAGTGAATAGCAAAATATGCGTGGTTAGTTTCGGCTAATTCGGATCAGACTGAGAGATTAAGGTCGTGTGTCGGGATTGAACGAAAAAAATTGGGCTCGTTTGAAGGAGTTTCATTGGAGCCCGAAGGCTCAGGGCTTCGCAGCAGCGGGAGCCAGCGTGAGCGGGTCCAGCATGGTGGCGGGATCCAGTGCCGCACCGGGAAGCATCTTGACGTGATCGGCGGTGAGTTCCTCGCCAGTAACCGCAGCACCGGCTTTGGCACGTTTGCCGGAAATCTCAATCGCGGCTTTCGCCATTTCAGCGGTGACCACATCGCCCTTCTTGTTGCCGAAGTTGTTGCGCATGTAGGTCATGATCCCGGCGAGATCCTCGGGAGCCATGCCGATCCCCTGTGGGGGCATCACACCGTAGGTTTTGCCATCGCTGACAGGACCTTGGAGACCGTTGAGAATGACCATCGAAAAACGCTCGGTCTCACCATTGACCCAGGCGGATCCGGCAAGCGACGGATAGGTAGAGCCGTTGCCGCGCGCGTCGGAGCCGTGGCAACCGCTGCATTTGGCGGAGAAAATCTTCGCACCCTTTGCTTCGTAGGCGGCGAGTGCCGGCTTCGGCTGAGGTCCCGCATCAGCGGCACCCGGAGCCGGGGTCCGCACGTAGCCGGGGCGGAAAGTCGCACCGTAAGCGAAAAGGTTTCCGGCGGTTCCGAGAACACCACCGGCGATGAGAAGAACCACTCCGCAGGCGACGAAGGCCCACAGGGAAACGGGCTCGATGCCGTTGTCGACGATCCGCTTCTCGCGGGCGCAGGCGGCGGCTTCGCGGACCACACGGCCGTGGGCCTCGGTCACATTGATCGAGTCCTCGAGGTCTGGTTTTTGATTAGGCTGTGACATGGATGAAAGTATTTGGGAAGTCGTTTGGTTCAACGGTCACTTGGCTTTTTTCACCGGGGAGAAATTCAGCGCGGCGGGGACCGTCTGGTCCTTTTTCAGAGACAACAGATAGGAAACGAGGGCCTTCGCGTCGGAGTCGGGCACGAGCTCCGTGTCCTCGCCGCCGCCGAAAGGAAGGGCGTCCGTCGAGCGGCTGCCCTTGATCTTCCGCTCCTCGAAAAGGAAACGATACGACGGGCAGGTGGACTTCCAATGGTCCGGGCTCAGGCGCGGATTGTAGAGGTGGGCGTAGAGCCATTCGGCAGGACTTTTCCCAACCGCGTAAATCGATTCGACGCGGCGGCCGAGGTTGGAAAGATCCGGGCCCATGCGAACCACGCCGATCTGGGCGAATTTCTCGCCGAAGAAGTCGTAGGCGTTAGTCTCACGGCGGGTGTCGCCGCGGTCGCCGTCGGATTTCAAACCACCCCAGTCCGGGCGGTAGAGGTCATTGCCCGCGTAGGTCGGGCGGACGAGCTGGGTGTGGCAGAGGTAGCAGCCGTTTTCCGCGTAAACCTCGGCACCGTTGGCGACGCGGCCGGTGCGTTTCGGGAAGAAAATCCCGGTGGCTCCGTCGGCAGCCTCGGTGAGCTGGACGGGGGCGAGGTTGCGCATCTTGATGAATGGCACGACGACCATCGCAAGCCAAGCGATGCCGAAGCTGGCGGATAGACCGAGAATGAATGTGCGGAGGCTCATTGGGGAAAAATCTGAAATTTGAAATCTGAAATCCGGGATTTCATGTTAGTGGGCGGGCATGTGACCCGGTCCGGCGTTGTCGATGTCACCCTCTTCACCATGCGGGCTGCCACCACCGTGATGGGCGACAAGCAAGGTCGGATGCGAACTGCGCCGTCCGAGACGCAACCACATCAAGGTGAGGTGGATGAAGAAGAACACGTTTGCGAACAAGATGACGCACCAGGCAAGGGTCGTTCCCACAGCATACGGAAAGGCACGGTCGGCAGCGCTGGCCCACGGCTGAATCCACTCTTCCTGACCGATTCCCTGCTCCAAACCGCCGAGGATCGCAAATAAAACAATGGCGGCGATGCCATAGATCGAGAACAGGAAATGCATCTTGATCAGGCGGCGGGAAAGCCACTCGCGGCGGGTGACCCGGGGAACGATGAAATACACCGCGCCGAACATCACAAAGCTGAAGAATCCGTAGAGTGCGAGGATTTCAAAACCATAGCCGGACAAGGAGAACTGCGTCATTGGCAGCGTGGAGTCCGGAAGATTCAAGAAAACGGCAGCACAACCAAGAATGGCGAGCCCACCCATTCCAGCAGCGGTGAAACGTAGCGCCGGACTGGCAGAGAGTGTTTCCGGCGAACCCATCATCGTGCGGACGATGTTGATAGCGGCAGCGATGGCCGGAATGAAAAGCAGAACCGTCGCTGTCGCGCTGAGATACGGGATGAAATAGGGAATCGGCGCACCGGCGAGCTTTTGAAAGCCAGCCCACGGAGCGATGATCGCCAGCGACCAGAATCCGAGCTTCGCCAGCGAATAGCTGTAAACCGGACGGCCAGTCACTTTCGGCGCCAGATAGTAGGCAGTGCCCAGAGCGACCGGAGTAAAGAAAAGGAAGATCAGCGCGGATTTATACCAAGCGTTGATGCCAGCCGCCATCACCGGATGACCCGGCAGGCAGTGGAGCAGAGTGTTCGCCGTGATGAAAACCCATGGGAACCAGATCAGCGCGGCAAGGATATACCACTGCGAGATGTAAACATGTCCCTCGGGCCGGACGCGGAACTGGATGAACGACCAGATGACGATCGCGAAATAACTGACCAGCAACACCGGCCAGGCGAATGCTGGAAATTCCATCCACGGCATTCCCGTGCTGAAACCGCAGAGGATTCCACCCACACCGAGCATCACACCCAGATTCCAGATGTGACCGGCGGCGAGAATGATGCCGGCCGCGGTGCACTCCTTGCGGGAAAGCCGGGCCATCAGCCAGATGATCACGGCGAAGGCGGCTTGGAATCCCCAGCCGTAGATCAGAGCGTTGATGTGGGCTGGAAACACCCGGCCGTAGGTCAGGATCGGACAACCCGCAAGAAACTCGGGACTGTGCACCTTCGCGGAGGAAATGATTCCAAGGATGATCGAAACCGCGAGCCACGCGGCGCCGCTGGTCAGGAAAAACATCACCGGATGGCGCAACGAACGGTCGATCCCGGCGCGGAGCAGGGCGTCTTGTTCAGTGGTGGTAGGGGTGGCGGATGACATCGGCTTTGAAATGGATGGGAAAATGAAAATTACGGCTTGGTCAGCTCCGCTGCGGTGATCTGCGGTTTGCCCACTTCGCTGCGAAGCGCTGCGACCTGCTCAGGCTTCACGGCGGATGCCTTGTTGCCGAAGCTGTTACGGATGTAGGTGAGAACCCCGGCGATCTGCTCGTCGGTCTGATAGGACAACGCTGCCATTCCGGCCGGCATGTTGTATTCCTTGCCGACCACCGTGATCGGTCCTTGCAGACCGCGGAGTTGGATGCGGATGAGGTTTGAGACAGGGCCTTTCACCCACTCGGAGCCCGCGAGCGGCGGAGCGATCGGGCCGCCTTCGCCGTTCTGACCGTGGCAGGCACCACAAACGAGGAACTGGGCTTTGCCGATTTCCATTTGAGCAGGGTCAATCGGACCGTCAGCAGCAGGAGCGGCATCGACGGCGGCGGTGTTCACGGCGGGAGCGGCGGCCATTTTGATCGAAGTCGGTGAACCCGGAACGATCTGCTCCGGCTTTTCGACGGCCACCGGCTTGGAAGTGGCGAGCGTCTTGCCTACCAGGGCGATCGCGGTTTCGATGTTTTCGGCAGGAATGTTAGCGGCCTGCGCGGCATCCACTTTCGCCTTCATTTCATAACGCGGCGTGGCGGCGGCGTCCTCCATCGTGGCGGGCACGGACTTGTTGAAAGCCCAGATCACTGCCAGCAGCAGCGCAAAGATCAGGAAGGTGCCGATACCCCACCAAAAGGTGGTGAAGCGAAGGATCGGATTGTCGCGGGATGGGTCCATGAGAAGAAAAAAGGAGGATCAGTTGGAAATGTTGGCGGACTCGAGGATGCGCGGATCGCGGTTCGGATAGAGCGAGTGCTGGCCGATGGCGCGGACGAGGAAGAATACGAAGGCCGCACCGATGGTCACGAAGGCGAGGATGTCGCCCCAGAACGCGCCGGGGATGCTCACCTGGATCGGGCCGAACACATCGGGCTTGATGTTGCCAAGCGAAACACCGCGCTCGGGGATCGTGATCAGATAGTGGTCGAGCACGTGCATGCAGAGCGTGTAAACCGCCACGACCGAGAGCAGCTTCGGATTCTTCTTCAGCCAGGCCTGGAGCAGAACGACGAACGGCACCACGAAGTGACCGAACACCAGGGTGATCATACCGATGTTCCAGTTGCCCGTGTTGCGGATGAGGAAATACGAGGTTTCCTCGGTGATGCCCGCATACCAGATAAGGAAAAACTGCGAGAAGGAAATGTAAGCCCAGAAAGTGGTGAAGGCGAACATCAGCTTGCCCATGACGTGGAAATGCTCGGGTCCG
Organism: Luteolibacter sp.; assembly: GCA_039915545.1. Classification (GTDB taxonomy): domain Bacteria; phylum Verrucomicrobiota; class Verrucomicrobiia; order Verrucomicrobiales; family Akkermansiaceae; genus Luteolibacter. Next base: position 16,406 of record JBDSNC010000091.1, on the reverse strand, counting down.
ACGACGTGCTTGAGATGGCCCTTGCTCTTCAGCCAGGTGCAGACCAGCACACCGACCGCCATCGAGTTGAGCGCGGCACCAGCGAACAGATAGACACCCCACATCGTTGAAAACCACTTGTAATCGAGTCCCATCGCAAAATCGAAGCCGGTGAAGGTGATCGTCAGGGCGAAGATGATGAGCGGATAGCTCGAGTGGTAACGAGCTTTCAGCAGACGCGCTGTCCCCGGATTCGGATCTGTGTCCTGATCGGTCGAAAGCTTGCGCATGCCGATGATCACCGCGCCGAAGACGAAGAAGTAAAAGGCCACGCGTGCATACCAGAACGTCGTGTTCATGAACCAATACTTGTTATAAAGCAGATGGTCGTTGTGATGAAGCCACTCCTTGACCGGTCCGGTGGCGGACCGGTGGATGTTCATCCATTCATAGAGGTATTGCTGGACCGCAGGAAAGAGCAGAGGGATGGAGAAAAGGAACATCCATGGAAACGTGGAGCCGATGTTTTCAAACACCCGCCGCACCGAGGTTCCCCAGCTCGCGTTCGAGACGTTGTGGAGGAGAACCCAAAACACCCCGCCGATCGGCAGCGTGAGGAAGAAGTAAAACGCGAACTCCCAGGAATAGGCGTAGGTCCCGCGGAAGTGTTCGCCCAGCACACCCGCAAACGCGAGGATACTGACGACAATGCCGATGGCGGCGATGCCGAGAGAGATGGTCTTCACTTTCGAAACCTTGGAGGAGTCGAGGTGATCGCCGTTGATCGCGATGTCTGCGGAGGTGACGTGGTGGTGGTGAGCCATTTCGTTGGTTTCAGGGAAAAGTTATTTGGCGGCGGCCGGGATCTCTTTGGCTGCTTGGAGCGTGCGGACGTAGGCGATGATGGCCCAGCGGTCACGCACCGGGATGTTGTAGCCGTAGCCGCTCATCATTCCCTTGCCGTTGGTGATCGTTTCGAAAATGCGGCCGTCCGGATAGGAGGCGGACTTGAAGTTATCGAGGTGGAAATTGGCGATTCCGGGAACCCCGTAATGGCTCGTCATGCCCTGGCCGTCGCCGGACTTGCCGTGGCAGACCGCGCAATAGATGCCGAAGCGTTCCTGGCCGCGCTTGATCAGCGCGGTGGAGTTTTCGTCGGTCAGTGCAAGCTCCTCAGGCATGCCGTTTCCGAAATAATCGCCGACGTGGCCGGTGTAGTAATAACCGGTCTGTCCGCCGAATTCGTATTCAGGAATGCCACCGATCGACTTCTCGCCCGCCTCGTTGAAACCGCGGGGCTGGGTCTGGGCGACGGGAAGACGTCCGCCATGGCCGTCCGCGAAGAACGGATCCGGCTTCTGGGCGCGGAGTTTGTCCTGCTCGTCCATGTCCGGGAAGATCCGGATCGGAGGCTTGGAGAAATGCTGGCCGCGGACTCCGAAGATTCCGACTGCGAGCAGCGCGATGAGCGCGTAGATGAGGAAAAAGTAACGCATTAGAAGAAAGTTTTCAGTTTTCAGTATTCAGTTTTCAGCATTTACGCCTCAAGCGTCCTCTTCTTCGACGAGTTCGATGTTCGCTCCGCCAATGCCGGAGAGCAGGTCCTTGGTGCCGTTCGGGCTGAATTTTGGGTCACGCGCCTCGATGGCGATGAAGAAACCGTCATCCGTCGCCCGATGGAACTGGCGGCTCGCGAAAAGCGGGTGGTTCAGGCGCGGAAGCTGGATCAGCGCCAGCAGGCCGAAGAGCGTGGTGAAACCCGAGAACAGGATCGTCAGCTCGAACATGATCGGGAAGAACGCGGGCACCGTGAAGATATTGGCCGGTTTCGCCTGGACGACCGTCGGATAGATCACGACCTGCGTGGTGTAGGCCAGAGCGAACGCGGTGCAGGTGCCGGTGATGCCGCCGAAGAACACGAACCATGGCAGGATCGAGCGTTTGAGGCCCATCGCGCCGTCGAGTCCGTGGATCGGATAGGGCGAATAACAATCCCATTTCTTGAAGCCGGCGTCGCGGACTTTCTCCGCGGCCTTGTAAAGAGCTGAGGCGCTCTTGAACTCGGCGAGGTAGCCGTAAACGCGTTTGCGGGTGGTGCTCACTGTTTGGAAGTTGGAGTTGTTCGTTGGAAATTACTTGGAAACCAGCTCGTGCTGATAGGCGGCCTCTACGACCACACCGGGATCCGGGTGGTGCTCCTTGTCATCGAAGTGTGGATCGGACTCCAGCAGCGTCCATTTCACTTCGGCAATGTTGATGCAGGGCAGGAAGCGGAGGAAGAGCATGAACAGCGCGAGGAACAGGCCGATCGTACCGACGAAGGTCATCATTTCCACACCGGACGGGCTGTAGGTCTTCCAGTCACCCGGCAGGAACATCCGTGAAAGCGTGGTGCAGATGATGACGAAGCGCTCGAACCACATGCCGACGTTGACACACATTGCGACGATCATGATCACCCAGAGGTTCTCACGGCAGGCCTTGAACCAGAACACCTGCGGGGAAAGCACGTTGCAGCTCATCATCGCCGCGTAGGCCCACCAATATGGACCGGCGATCCGGAACTTGAAGGCGTCCATTTCATAAATCGCACCGGAGTAGAAGGCGACGAAAAGCTCCATCAGATAGGCGTAACCGACGATCGTGCCCGTGAGCAGGATGATCTTCGCCATGTTGTCGATGTGCTTCATGGTGATCAGGTCCTGCAGGCCGTAAACGAAGCGCGCCGGAATCATGATCGTAAGCACCATCGCGAAACCACCGAAGATGGCACCTGCGACGAAGTAAGGAGGGAAAATCGTGGTGTGCCAGCCGGGAACAATCGAAGTCGCGAAGTCGAACGAAACGACCGAGTGAACCGAAAGCACCAGAGGCGTGGAAAGAGCGGCGAGCAGGAGATACGCCATTTCATAGTGGCTCCACTGGCGGTTGCCACCGCGCCAGCCCATCGAGAAGATTCCGTAGAGGATTTTGCGCAGGCCCGGCTTGCAACGGTCGCGGATGGTCGCGAGATCGGGAACCATGCCGAGGTACCAAAAGATCAGCGAGATGGTGAAATAGGTGGAAACCGCGAACACATCCCACAGCAGCGGGGATTTGAAGTTCTGCCAGATCGCGTTGGCGTTAGGGACGGGTGCGAGGAACCACGCGAACCAGACGCGGCCGACGTGGAAGGCCGGGAAAATGCCGGCGCAGATCACCGCGAAGATCGTCATCGCTTCCGCCGCGCGGTTGATGGACGTCCGCCAGTTCTGTCGGGTGAGGAAAAGAACGGCTGAAATCAGGGTTCCGGCGTGGCCGATACCGATCCAGAACACGAAGTTGGTGATGTCGAAGCCCCAGAACACCCGGTTGGACATCCCCCAGACGCCGACACCCGTGGAAACGAGGTAGGTCAGTCCGCCGCCGACGCCGATCAGGGCGATGAGCGCGGATGGGATGAACAGCAGCCACCAGAGGAAGGGTTGCCGGTTTTCGAGGACGCCGCAGATGCGCTCGGTGATCCAGTGGTAGGATCGTCCGCTGAGGATGAGCTTTTCGCGCTCAAGCACCGGGAGTTTGACTCCAGTGTGGGTCTCCGGGGCGGTATGGGTGGTGGATGCCATGGTTAGAGGAAGAGAAGATTTAGACAGAAGACTTGGAGAAGTTAGACATAAGACTAAAGACACGGCCGTTTGCGGCAGAGAGGGGGTTGGTAAATTTTTTCATCTTCTCTTATGTCTTGTGTCTTCCAGTCTTGAGTCTTCAAGCCATATGGATGGTGGCCTTGCCGACGAATGGGGCGTCCGGCATTTCCGGATTCGGATTCTTGACGCGGGCCAGGTAGCTGGTCCGCGGGCGGGTGCCGATGTATTGAAGCAGGTCGTAGTTCCGCTCGATCTTCTTGCTGCGGCCGATGACGGACTTGTCCTCGTCCAACAGGTTGCCGAAGCTGATCGCGCTGGCGGAGCAGGCGTCCTGACAGGCGACCTTCACGGAATCCACCGGGATGCGGAGGGTTTCGGTGGTCACTTGGAAATCGGTGGATGGCTTGCCGGCTTCGAGCGCGCCTTGCTTCTGACCGCGCTTCTGGCGGATGACCGCGTCTTTCAGGCGCTGCACGCAGTAGGTGCACTTTTCCATCACACCCCGCATGCGGACGGTGACGTTCGGGTTCTTCTGAAGGTGCGGTGCCTCGCCACGCTGGGTTTCGCCGAACGGACCTTTGTAAAGGTTGTGGGCGATGAGCGGGTTGCGCTTGTTATAATCAAAGTAGTTGAAACGGCGGGCCTTGTAGGGGCAGTTGTTCGCGCAGTAGCGGGTGCCGATGCAGCGGTTGTAGGCCATCGCGTTGAGGCCGTCTTCCGTGTGGATCGTGGCATTGACCGGGCAAACGGTTTCGCAGGGAGCGGATTCGCACTGCACACAGGCGACGGGCTGCGGAACTAGCTCCGGATTGTCCTCGTCGAAGGTGTTGTCCGTTTGAGTCGCGTAATAACGGTCCATGCGGATCCAGTGCATTTCGCGGCCGCGGGCGACCTGTTCCTTGCCGACGATCGGAATGTTGTTCTCCGCCTGACAAGCGACCAGACAGGCATTACAGCCGGAGCAGGACGAAAGGTCGATCGACATGCCCCACTGGTGGAGCTTGTCGCTGATGAGCGGTTCGGCCTTGCCGTCCTTGCCGGGGTGGAAAGTCGCGGAGGTCTTCGGTTGATAGAGATAGACGTTCGGCGGCGCGTGGGCGTCGTTGCCCTGTTTCGCGACGTTGGCGAGCTGGGCATCGAATCCGCCCTTCTCCTCATCCTCCATGGTGGAAATCTCACGGGCGAGCGCACGGCCATACATGGCGCTGTGCTCCTGAGTGAGTGCCATCGAGTAGCGTTTGCCGGTCGGTTTGACCGTCGCACCACCCGCGAGGTAAGCAGTGGCGGAAGTGCGCAGCGGATAGGCGTTGAAACCACGGTTCACGCCGACGAGGCCGACGTGGCTGGTATTGACCGGAGTATAACCGAGTTCGTTCTCCTTGTCGTAGCCTTGGCCGTAGCCGAGCGGGATGACGATGGTGTTTTCGGCCTGACCGAAGGAAATGAGGACGGCGATTTCGAGCTTCTGGCCGTTGACCGTCACTTCGATCATCGGCTGCTTGCGGTTTTCACCTTCGCCGTCAGGACCGACCTTCGCGTATTTATTTTCAACTCCGAGAACCGAGCTAACGGGCTCCGGAGTGATGAGCAGATCGTAAATACCGAGTTCCTTCGCGGTCTTCGGAGCGATCAGCGCGGCGTTGTCCCAAGTGACTTTGGAAATCGGATCGGGAGCTTCCTGCAGCCAGCCGTTGTCGATCCAGCGGCCGTCAAAGACCGAGGAGTCGGTGGCGAAAATGATTTCAAGCGACTTCGCGGTCGGTGCGTCCGGCGTTTTTTCCAGAGCGGAAACGTTCGCGGTCGGTGAGGCGGCGACGTATTTCGATCCGGCAAGGAAACCGTCGCGAAGCAGGGTTTTCCAAGCCTTGTCCCCTTCCCCACCGAGAGCGGTGAAGGTGGCGCGGACGGCATCATAAGAAGGAGAGGCAGCGCCTTTCGGCCCTTCGCCGTTGAGCAGTTTGCCGTCGTTAGAGAGAATAGCGAGCAGCAGCTCCACTTCGGAAACGCAGTCCACATAAAGCGGCAGGATCATCGGTTGGACGATCGTGTAAACACCGTGGGCGGTGCGCGCATCGGACCAGGACTCCAGGTAGTGAGCCGCAGGAATGTGCCAGGTGGCCGCATGTGCAGTGGCATCCGTGCGGGTGCCGAGGTGGATGCTGGTTTTCAGCTTGGCGAACGTTTCCGCGAACTTGAAGTCGGCGGGTGCGTCGTAGATCGGGTTGGACGGGGTGAGGACGACCAGCGTGTCAACCGCGCCGGAGTCGATGTCCGCCTTGAGGGTGGCGAGAGTACCGAGGCCCTTGGTTTCCGTTTGCAGCGCGGCGAGGGGCTTGCCTTCGCCGACGTTGCCGAGGGCCACGTTGATCGCGAGAGCGAGCTGATGGACCGCGGCCGACTGGCGCGAACCGGCGAGAACAACGGACTTGCCGGCGTGTGCCTTAAGATCGGCAGCGAGGGCTTTCACCCATGCGAGGTGCTTCGGATCGGAAATTTCCGCGACGGACGAGGAAACGCCGAGAGCGCGTGCCACCTGACCCGCGATGCCGGCCACTTGGCTCGGAGCGATGCGCAGGCGGTGATCGGCCATGCCGCCGGTGATGGTGAATGCACCTTCCACGACGTAGAGGCGGTTCATCGCATCCTTGTTCGGCTTCGAGGAGTAGTCCTTACCTTCCGGCTTGCGGCGGTCGAAGAACGGACCGACCGGGCCTTGGGAATCGTTTCCGGCGAAGTCGCAATCCAGAGAGAGGATGCGGTCGGCCTTGGAGAAATCAGGCACCAGCTTCACGCCGTCCGCAGAGGCGTCGCCGGTGAGCGCTTCGTATTGATAGAACTTCGCGGCGGAATATTTTCCGGCCAGTTCCTTGCTCAGGCGGGCGCGGGTCGGGCTGTCATCGGCACCGAACAGAAATCCGATTTTCGCGGACTTGTCGGCGGCGAGAGCGGCGATGGCGGCTTCCAGGTCCGCACGGGGAGCGACTTTCGCGCCCTTGAGGATTTTCCGCGAACGCGATGGCGAGTAAAGGTCCAGCACCGATGCCTGGGCGAACGCGTCGGTTCCCTCGGCGTCCGGATGGAGATTGTTAGGAGCAACTTTCGTCGGACGGCCTTCGAAGGTGGTCACCACCAGCGGAGTCGCGCCAGCGGCGCGCGGCATCGACGAGGCGTAGAAGGTCGCCTTGCCAGGGATCACCCACTCGGGAGCCTTGGTGTAGGGAACGATGTAGGCTTCCGGGCGGCGGCAGGCGGCCATTCCGAATCCGGCGAGCGCGGTGGACGCGCCCATGATCTTGAGGAACGAACGGCGCGAGGTTTCCGCGTCATCCTCGTTCGTCATTTCAGCGGCGGCGCGAGGAAACTCACGGTCGAGCCATTGACGGAACTCTGCGGTATCTTCGAGCTGCCCCGGACTGCGCCATGCGACGGTGGTTTCGCCGGCGGGGACTTCGGGGTGCTGCAAAATGCGTTTGCTCATATTGGACTGCGGAAAATGATGGAATTCGGAAAGACGGGCGGGACGATCAATGGTGGCAGGTGGCGCAAGTGGTCTTGGGCTTCACCATGAACTCCTCTTTCAACTTCAGGCCGAGATCTTCGGTGGTCTTCACGCCTTGCTTGGCAAGCTCCGGATGCTTGGAAAGGTAGTCCTGCGCGTTGTAGTTGAGATTGTAGACCTCCTCAAGCGGACGGAGGTTTTTCTCAGGCGCGCGGTGGCACTCGAGGCAGAAGCCCATCGAGTGGCTCTCCGCTTGGTAAACGACTTCCATCTTGTTCACGTTGCCGTGGCAGCTCTGGCAGGAAATCCCCCGGTTTACGTGCGCCGAGTGGTTGAAATAAACGTAGTCAGGCGCCTTGTGCACCTTCACCCACTCGATCGGTTTGTCGTCGTAGCCCGGGTAGTTCACGTCCATCGACTTGTGAAGAGGAACGAGTTTCGGGCTGTCACGCTGGACGTGCTGGTGGCAGTTCCAGCAGGTGTTGCCGGTCGGGACGTTGGAAGTGCCGGAAACTTCGACGAAAGAGTGGCAGTAGCGGCAGTCGAGGCCGATCTGATCCACGTGGATCTTGTGCGAGAAAGGGATCGGCTGGCTCGGCTGGTATCCCACGGTCAGCGTCTTGGGCGTCGCGTAGTAGGAAAATGCGAGTGCGACGCCTGCTGCTGCGGTTCCGGCGCAGACAGCGATTTTGAGAGGCAGGAGATTGGACCAGCGAGGAAAAATATTTGCCATGGCAAGGGCGTTGCGTTGCGGGAAGGTGGAGCTTGTGAAATTTTTCACAAGCTTGTTTCCGAAAAGGTTTTAAGTCAGTTCGGGACGGGCGGAGGATGCAAACGAAAGCACGTGTGGCAATGCGAAAAAAGAATTTTTGACAGAAATTGTAACGCGTTGCGGTGGCTTCGTCCGATTTTCCATGGTGTCACGGGAATTCAGCCCGGTGATGCATGATTCATGCCGTCATCGTCGATGTTGTAAAAAGACTCTGATGGATTCGTTTTCAGTGGCTTGGAGCGACGGAAATCAAATTCCGCGGCGATTCCAAATCCACGGTTGTCACGCTCCGGCAGGCGTTTAGCTTCCGTCCTCCGACGATGACGGCACCTGAAATCCTCACCCTGCTCTGCGCCGCCACCTTCGCAGGTGCGATCAACGCCGTGGCTGGCGGTGGCACCATCCTCACCTTCCCCACCCTGCTCGCCATCGGCACTCCGCCGATTATCGCCAACGCGACCAGCACCATCGCCCTTGTCATCGGCACCGGCGGCTCGGTTTACGGTTTCCGCAGGCACATCACTTCGATCCGCGAGTGGCTCTGGCGCTTCGTCCCGGTCAGCCTGCTCGGCGGACTTGTCGGGAGCTGGCTGCTGACGGTCACCAGCAACGAGGTATTCAGCAAACTGGTCCCGTTTCTGATCCTGTTCGCGACCCTGCTCTTCCTCGCCCAGGGCCTTTTCTCGAAAATGCTAAGCCGCTCCGTGGAAAAACCGGCGCACGCCCCGCGGATCTGGCCCGCCATCGTGTTCCAGTTCCTTGTTTCCGTTTACGGCGGCTTTTTCGGCGCGGGCATCGGCATCCTGATGCTCGCCACCCTCGGCTTCATCGGCCTCACCGACATCCATCAGATGAACGCCCTGAAAAACATCCTCGGCTCCCTCATCAATGTCGTCGCCTCCGTCATGTTCGTCTGCCGCGGCATGGTCGATTGGCCGAAAGCCGGTGTCATGACCGTCGGTGCCGTCGCCGGATACTTTTTGGGATCGCACTACTCGCAGAAAATCCCGCAGATCTGGGTCCGCCGGATCGTGCTGGCGATCGGTTTCGGAATCTCCGCCATCACCTTCTATCGGCAACTGCACTGAAGGTTCAATCCAGAGCCAGAACGCGGTAAAAACGCTTCTTTTCAGGCACATTCAGCGCACCGGCATCCGTCACCGTGAGCAAACCACCTGTCCCCGACAGATTGTCAGCCAGGATCGACCAAGTGACGAGATCGCCGCTTTTCTGGACCCGATAGTGGTGGCCACCGGCGGAGGGAAATTCGAGCTTCACATCGTTCCCAACCGGCGTGACCGACGGCGTCAAAGTCACCGTGATCACCACCGCATCGTAAGCGACGGCATGGATCCCATCGGCCGCGCTGAACATCAGCGTGTAGGTGCCCGGCACGCTGAAAACGGCGGTCGTCGCGGCAGCAGCTGCGTTTCCGAAAACCACCGCTGCCGGCCCTGAATAAAGTTTCCAGAGAGCGCTCGCCTGCCCGATGACCACCCCGGCTAGATTCAAGGAAGCACCTGCGGCAACCCACTGATCCGCCCCGGCGTTTGCCGTAGGTGCACCCGGAGAACGCGGTCCCTCGCTGGCGGCCGTCGTCTGGATCACCTCGAAATTGTCGATATCGATGCTGTTCCAGATGTGGGCGAAACAATCTTCCGGATAGCGGTCGTCCGGCGTGATGGAGACCGAGAAAAAGTTCCCGTTGTCGGCGACGATGGCACCGTATTTTTTCAATGCCAGCAGCACCGCCTTTTCCTGCACGTTCCAATTCGCGGGAATCGCAAATCCCGCCTTCAGCCGGAAGCGCTGGCCCATCGCCGGCACGTCAGGATCGCTGGTCTCGGGATCGGAAGCCTGATGCGTGGCCGGATAGATCGGCCCGGTCCGCGTGTGTTTTACAATCAACCGCAGCGCATGCTCCACCATCCCCCGCTGGCACTCGTCGTAGCGCACCACGGCAGGAAACATCGCCAGCCCGGCCGCATCCGCCGACGTCCAGCCGTTCGTGCGGAGGGCATTCGACGCTAGATTCCACTTCGCACCGTTCGCCGCTTCCCACGCCGTGCCCGTCCGCTTCGCCTGCCATGTTTCCCAAAAAAGCCCCGCGCCGGGTTTAACGATAATCGAGTGCCGGTCACCGCCGGTTCCGTTGATGTCCTGCTGCCACTCCGCGTTGGTTAGTCCCTCCGTTCCGGCCGGCCAACTCTCCACCGGCATTTCCGGCGGAACCGGATAGAGCCCGTTGGGAAGCGTCCCGCCATCCAGATCGGATTCTTTGGGATACTCGAAGAAGTGAATGGAAACCGGCGGCTGGCTGTCGGGCACCAGCACGAAATTCATCTCCGTGAACAAGCGCAGGTTCTGCCGCCCCGCGTTCACCGCCAGATCCGCCTTCACCCGCGCGACCATCGTATCGCTGTTGGCGAGCAGCGGGCGCTGGGAAACATCCTCATTCCACGCGTTGTCCCTCGGCATGATCTGCATCGCCGCCACCACCGCGTCCGCTTCCGGGGTATTGAAAAGCAACGGACCGGTGACTTCCTGCAAATTTCCCAGAATCCGCCCCTCATGGTTGATGCGCTCCGCCATCGCAGCCAGCGGAACCAAAAACAGCACGGCAAGGAAACGCATGCCGCAACTTACACGCCACCCGGCGGATGACACCATCAGGAATTCGACCAGTTCATCCCCTTCGCATGCCGCCACTGGCGGAACGCGGTGAACTGCTCGCTCTTCGTCAGCTCCCGGCGCGCCGGATCCTCATCGAGAAACGCCTCAAACGCCCCTCCCGGCGAACTCTCCGCGACGGTCGGCCCGGTTTCCGCCACTTGCACATCGGCCTTCTGCTGCTCCAACCGCCGCTCGATCCACCCCAGCCGCGACAAGATCCGGAAACTCATGAACAACAGGAAAACCAGCATTACCAGACAGCAGACGAGCAGAACTGTCAGCGGGAGAACGTATGACGGAGACGCGATTTCTGGCATGGACGAAGTCTTGGAAACCGCACGCGCTTTGAGAAGCCCGAATTGATTCCCACCCACCATCCCTCCCCACGGACCTAACTTTTCCTCTCATGGCGACCGCAGCAAACTCTTTGACACGGGGCGTCTTTTCCCGCTATGTTTCGGCAAAAGCTGTTTCTTGAAAAATGCCCCCCCGGGACACTTTCAGGTGAAACCAATTGATATCACCCATGGTTTACATTGGTCAGGAGGACTTGGAGGCAACAGGAGCGGAGTCGCTGCTGTTGGAGCAGAAAAAACTGCTGCAACTCATCGCCATGGGCGAGCCACTGGATGACTGCCTGTCCGCCCTCTGCAGTGCGGTCCCGCGGCTGAGTCCCGGAACCCGCGCCTGCATCCTGCTGGCCGACGAAGCCGGCCTGACCTTTCCCCGCGCGATTTCACCCGACCTGCAACCGACCTTCGGCCAGGGACTCAAGGACGCCTCCATTAATGATCTGGCCCTCGGCACCTGCGGCGAGGCTCTGTTCCGCGGCCGTCAGGTCGGTTGTCCGAACATCGCCGCCGAGCCGAAATGGTCAAAACCGTGGCGGGACTTGTGCGTCGGCCACGGAGTCATGGCGTGTGTGTCGGAGCCCATTCCTGGATCCGAGGGCAAGCCCTTCGGCAGTTTCATGCTGTGCTTCGCCGAACCGCGGGAGCCCACGGAATGGGAACAACGGATGATCCGTTTCGGCACCCACATCGCAAGCATCGCCCTGACCCGGGAACAAACGAGCAAGGCCCTGATCCAAAGCGAGGAGCGTTATCGGACGCTCTTCAAATCGATCGACTCGGGTTTCTGCGTGATCGAAATGCTGCCATCAGCGGACTCGGAGAAGACGGACTTCCGCCTGCTGGAAGCGAATCCGATGTTCGAGGTGATGACCGGGTTGAAACAAACCGGCGTCCGCACCATGCGCGATGCCATGCCGGATCTGGGAGAGGATTGGTTCGGGATATTCAAACGGGTTGCGGTCGAAGGAGAACCGGTCCGTATCGAGAAGGCAGCCGACGGCCATTGGTATGAAGTCCATTGCTATCAGGTGGACAAGCCGCAGGACCGCAGGGTGGCGATCCTGTTCCGGGACATCACCGCAAGAATCCGCAGCGAAAGGAATTTGAAATTCCTATCATCCATCAGCCAGGACCTGACGAAGGCGAGAAGCGTGGATGAGATGATGAAAACCGTGGGGGCCAGCGTCGGCCGGTTTCTGAAACTTTCCACCTGCGCCTTTGTGGAAATCAACGAGGTGGCGAGGCATGCGGTCGTCGCCTATGACTGGCATCGGGAGGACATGGAGAACACGCTGGGGGTGTTTCCCTTTGAGGAATTCATCAACCAGGGATTTCAGACCACCATGCGGTCCGGTGATTCTCTGGTCATCAATGACACCGGTGCGGATCCCCGGGCGGTCGCCGGGAATTTCGAAACGCTCAGGGTGCGCTCGCTGGTGTGCACGCCCTATCATCAGGACGGCACGTTGCGCGGCTGTCTCGCGGTGACCCGTTCCAGTCCGCACCAGTGGCGCGAGGATGAAATCGACCTGGTCCAGCGGCTTACCGATCGGATCTGGTCGCGCTTGGAAAACGCCCGCATCGAGGAGGCGCTGCATGACAGCGAGCGGAAGCTGCGCCAGATCATCGAAGGTGCGAAGGACTACGCTATTTTCTCCATCGATATCGGCGGACTCATCAACTCGTGGAGTCCCGGAGCGGAGCGCATTTTCGGTTATACGGAAGAGGAGGCGATGGGCCGGCACACCGAAATGATCTTCACTCCAGAAGACCGGGCCAACGCGATGCCGCGGTTAGAAATGAACACGGCGCGGGAGACCGGCGTGGCCGACGACGAGCGGTGGCACCAGCGGAAGGATGGCAGCCGGTTTTTCGCGTCCGGCGTGATGCAGCCCATTTTCGACCGATGCGGCCAGCACACCGGCTTTACCAAGATCTGCCGCGACCGCACGGCCCATCAGCGGAACCTTGAACTGCTGGAACGGGAGCTGACCGATAGCCAGCGCCTCCAGGCGATCAGCGCCAGACTGGTGGCCGAGGGCGATTTCTCGAATCTGCTAGAGGAAATCCTCCACGCGTCCATCGCCATCACGCACTCGGACATGGGCACCCTTCAGTTGGTGGAGGGAAAAACCGGTGATGAACTCCGCCTTCTCGCATCGTCCGGTTTCGATCCGGGAGTTCTGATCCCGTTCCTGAGATTGCGGCCGGAGGATGAAACCAGTTGTTCGATCGCCATCCGCGCGGGAGAGCGGGTCGTGGTCGCCGATCTCAAGGCGAAGTGCGACGCCGAAGGCAACACCAACCAACTCCATGAAAACCTCGTCCACGGCGGTGTGGCCGCCGCCCAATGGACTCCCCTCACCTCCCGCTCCGGCCGGCTGGTCGGCATCATCGCCACCCACTGGCGGGACCTTCACAAGCCGGACGAACGCGAGCTGCGCCTGCTCGATCTCCTCGCCCGCCAGGCGGCGGATCTGATCGAACGCCACCAGTCGGAAGGAGCCTTGCGCGAGCGCGAGCAGGAATTGTTGGAACTCAGCCTCACCCTGGAGCGCAGGGTCGCCCAGCGCACCGCGGAACTTCAGAACCAGACGGCGCGCCTGCAAAGCCTGGCCGCCGAGCTCGCATCCGCCGAGCAGCGCGAGCGCAAACGGCTGGCCGCCCTCCTCCACGACGACCTCCAACAATTGTTAGTCGCCGCCGGCATGCAGCTAGGAATGGTGATGGATTCCATCGGGGGCAACGCCGCCGCCTCCGTCCGCAAGGCGGCCGCCTGGATTGACGAGGCAAGGAGCGCCGCGCGCGACCTGACGAGGCAGTTGCGGCCGCCGGCGCTTTACGAGGACGGGCTGATCGCGGCCCTCCACTGGTTGGCCACGGAAATGAACGAACGCCATCATCTCAGCGTCGCCATCGACGGTTGCGAGCCCGCGCGTTCCATGAACGACGACACCAAGGCGCTGCTGTTCGAATGTATCCGCGAGCTGCTTTTCAACATCGCCAAATACGCGCGGATCGACCATGCGGGGGTCATTCTTTGGGAGGAAAACGGCATGCTGCTGATCATCGTGGAGGATTCCGGCATCGGCTTCGACGTGAACACGATCGGCATGTCCCGTCAGAAAGGCGGTTTCGGGCTCTTCAGCATCCGCGAGCGGCTGGCCGCGCTGGGTGGGGAAATGATCCTGATTTCCGCTCCCGGACAAGGCACCCGGATCGAACTCCACGCGCCGCTGGCGGATGATTCCGAGTCCAAACCGCCCGGGCTGAAAACTCCCACATTCTCCTTTCCCAATCCCGCGTTCCATCTCGATCCGCCGGAATCCCACAACGACACCCGCATCCGCGTGCTCGTCGTGGACGACCATCAGATCCTGCGGGAAGGCATTGCCAACATCATCGCCAGCGACAACCGCCTGCTTGTTTCAGGACAGGCGTCCGACGGGCTCGAAGCCATCAGCTCCGTGGAACAACATCCGCCGGATGTGGTTCTGATGGATGTGAACATGCCGCGGATGAACGGCATCGAGGCAACCCGCAGGATCCGCGCGCGGTGGCCCGCCATCCGCGTGATCGGGATGTCCGTCCAGGATGATCCCACCACCGCGAAGTCCATCTGCGACGCGGGTGCCGCCGCGTTCATTTCCAAGGCCGGCGCTTCGGATTCCATCATCGCCGCCATCGTCAGCCGGCTTCCGGAAAAAGTCCTGGCCTCGCCCCACAGATGAACCGCGAAATTCGTTAGACCCACTAGGCCGCGTGCCCGGCGTGGGTGCGGTCCAGAACATCGCTCCAGACATTTTCCCACGAGAGTCCCAAGGCGGCCACCCAAGCCTTGAAATCATTACTGCACGGAATGACGGCTTCCCTTTCCGCCTGCTGGATGACCGCCGCCCTGATCCCGGCTTTCCGGGCCAACACCCGCAGGTCCAGCCCCTGTTGCGTCCGGGCCTGCATGAGGTGGGAAATCAGATTCCGGAGGTAGAGCGAGTCGGCGAATTCCTGCGCGGGGCGGGTCTGACCGTGAGGACGTTCGTGGAGCCCTCCCCTCGGAAACAAGGGCACGATCCGGGCTTTCTTGGGCGGCACCGTCCGGGCAAACGGCACCTGTTGATGGTGATACAGCATGAATCATGATGAATGGATTTCCCCGGTGAAGTCCATTGGCGTTTGGCTGAACACTTCATAGGGGAATCCCTTATCATCTGATGCCATCGGCGTGTTTTTGAAACTGTTGTAGAACCTGGTCACGCACCCGACTTCATGTGCGCATCGAAATGATGTGAGGAAAGCTTGAGATTTGCAGCACGCCACATCAATGTGTCGGAACCGTCATCCTCGCCCCCTGCAAGAAGCCATCACTGCCAAAAAAAGGCGGGCCGCCCCCTCGAATTCAAAACAAGAAAAACCATGAAAAAGATATTTCTGGTGGATGATCACCCCATGCTGCGTGCCGGCCTGGCACGGCTGATCGAAGAAAAACCGGGATGCCATGTCTGTGGCGAGGCAGAGACCGCCGCCGAAGCATTCGAGGCGATTCCCGCGCTGCAACCGGATATGGTCATGATGGACATCTCGCTGCCGGATAAAAACGGACTCGAGCTCATCAAGGATCTGAACTCCATCACTTCCCGCATCCCGATCCTGGTATTCTCCATGCACGATGAGATGCTCTACGCCGAGCGGGTGATCCGCGCCGGCGCGAAAGGCTACCTGATGAAAGGCGTCGCCACCGAAAAGCTCAATGCCGCCATCGACTGCGTGCTCGGCGGCGGACTCTATCTGAGCCACAATGTTTCCAACCACATCCTCAACACCCTCTCCGCCAAGCGCAACGACGGCAAGGTGGGACAAGTCGGAATCGAAAGACTCAGCGATCGCGAGATCGAGATCTTTGAACTGATAGGCCGTGGAAAAAGCAACACCCAGATCGCCGAGCAGCTTCACATCAGCCCGCGGACGGTGGACGCCCACCGCTGCAACATCAAATCAAAGCTCGCACTGACGGATGCCCCCTCGCTGATGCGCGAAGCTGTCCTTTGGATCGAGCTGGCGGATAGAATCCCGCGCGGATCCGGCATTGCCGCCGGATAGATCCACCCTCCATGCCTTTCGGAAAGCCAACCGGCAGGCACCCCGTGGCCAGGCTCGTCCGTGTGCTATGAAAATCCCCTAATCACCGGCAGGGATTTCGCCAATATACAGGATTGCCGGATCCGTTCATTATCAGGCTCCCCCCCAATCAGTGCCCGCGTTCGGTTACCGGACTCGAACCCGGGCAAGGGCGTTTGTGGCGGCCAACACCGCTACAAACGCCATCCCTGCTGGGTGGCCAACTCCCCACCGCCCGCCCCCCATGAATCCTCCCCCCACTCCTTCCACCGTCCGCCTGCCGGCGACTCCCGCCCATCAGTTGTTTCCCCCGGAACAGGTATTCCTCTGGCTACCCGGATTCACCGGCACCGAGCGGGCTTACTCCACCTACAACGAGTTCCGCAGCG
>JBDSNC010000066.1:0-26677 GCA_039915545.1 Luteolibacter sp. | reverse complement strand
GTCTGCACCGTGCCTTTGCCGAAGGTGGACGTGTCTCCGACGATGACCGCGCGGCCGTAATCCTGAAGTGCTCCAGCCACGATCTCGGAGGCGGACGCACTGAGTCGGCTGGTGAGCACGACCAGCGGGCCGTCGTAGGCGACCTTGCCGTCGTGATCGATGCCGACTTCCACATCGCCCTTCATGCTGCGGGTTTGCACCATCGGGCCTGATGGAATGAAGAGTCCTGCCAGGCTGATGGCCTCCTGCAACGAACCGCCGCCATTGCGACGGAGGTCGAGCACGATGCCGGTGACCTTTTCGGTTTTCAGTTTGTCGATGAGTTTGGAAACATCCGCAGTGGCGGAAGTGGGGCCGCTTTTGGCATTTCCCTCGCCGGCGTAGAAGGCGGGTAGATCGATCACTCCGATGCGCCGGGTGCTGTCACCGGCGGGCATGTCGATGATTTTCGCCTTGGCCTGCTGGTCTTCGAGTTTGATTTCCTCGCGTACGATCATGAGGGTCTTGCGCTCGCTGGGATCGGTGGAGGCGGCGGGGATGATGTTCAGATAGACGTTCGTGCCTTTCTGGCCGCGAATGAGGTCGACGGCTTGTGAGAGGGGCAGGTCCACGAGGTCGGTGAATTCCGCGCCCTGTTTCTGCGAGACTCCGACGATGCGGTCGCCGTTCTTGAGCAGGCCGCTCCGCGCGGCCGGACCGCCGGGTACGAGCTCCATGATCTTGCAGTATCCGTCGTCGGACCGCAGCGTGGCGCCGATACCGACAAGCGAGAGGTTCATGGAAATTTCAAAGCTCTTCATCTGCTCCGGGCCCATATAGTCCGAGTGCGGATCATAGACCTGGGCGAGTGCTTCCAGATAGAGCTCGAGCACCGCGCTGTCGTTAAGCTTGCGCATGGTATCGGTGACGCGCGACGAGCGGCGGTCGAGGGTTTTGGCGATCTCTTCGTCCTTCTTGCCGGCGAGTTTTTCTTGGAGGTATTCGTAGCGGAGCTGTTGTTTCCAGATCACCTGCGCGGCAGTTAGGTCGGCCGGATGCGGGGCCTTCTTGCGGTCGTAGGAGAAGGTTTCGTCGGCGATGAATTCAAAAGGCCCGCTTTTCAGCGAGCTGGAGACGAAGGCGACGCGTTGGTCGAGGCGTTCGAGGTAGCGTTTGAAAACGAGCCGGGCGAGCTGGTTGTCGCCTTGCTCGCGGACGGCTTCGGCGAGGGTGGGCTTGAATTTCGAGAACTCCTCCAGATCGCTGTTCAGGAAGAGCATGTGGTTTCCATCGAGCGAATCGAGAAAGCGGTCGAAGAACTTGTTCGCCAGTTCGTCGTTGAGCTGCTGGTGGGCGAACTGCGAGTTTTCGAGAATCTTCGAGGTCAGCGTCGTGATCGCAGCATCCGTGGCCTTGGCGTCGAGGGTTTCCGAATTTCTAAAGCCGAATGCGAGAGCGGTGGCGATCAATGACGCGCTGATCGAGACGGCCGGGATGATGATTTTGTATGGAGCTTGCATGGAAATTCGGATGAACGGGGAGGATAGCGGAGCTTTCCTGACAATTGAAACGGCACCGAACGGGCGAACCGTCTGCCGATTTGAATATCTCGTTCCCAGCAGCAGGGAAATTATGGAGCTACAGATTACTCCTCCCTCACGATGAGATCCTTCAGAATCTTTTTGGCGAGAAGTTCGTTGATTTCTCGATGGCGGGGCACCGGTTGGGAGCGTCCGGTTTTCGGATTGTGGTAAATGTCGTGGCATGAACCGTGGCGGAGCAAGACGCATCCGGCCTGCTCAAGTTCTGCGACGAGATCCCGTCTTTTCACGCGAATTCGAGTTCCACTTCCCTTCGGATTCCCGGGATTGGCTCTTGCCCGAAAAGGTCGAAAAGGTCCTTCAAATGCTCCTTGAGATCTTCCAAATCGTCGCCTTGCGTCCAGTGATCCGGGTAGTCGTTCAAGTATCCAAGATACTTTCCGTCGGACTCGCACCAGTAGGTGACCTTCGCTTTCATGGTCAGAAAACTACAACCGATCGAGGAACGTGCCAAGGCGCAAATCGGATGGGATATTGGCGTTTTGTGTTTTGCCATCCCGGTGGAAAAGCAAAAAATGCGCTTTCTTCACCGCGGGCTTCGTGCTGTTTTTCCGGCGTGCCTGCCGTTACGAACATCTCGACCTACCGCTTCGCCGAACTCTCCGGGCTCAAGGAGTTGCGTGAGGATCTCATCACGAATTGCAAGGCTTGGGAACTGAAAGGGACGATCCTGCTCAGCACCGAGGGCATCAATTTGTTCGTCGCCGGCGCTGCGGAATCGATCGATCTGCTGCTGGAAAAACTCCGTGCCATCCGCGGCCTTGAAGGGCTGGAGCCGAAAGTCAGCCTCAGTGACACCCAGCCGTTCAACCGCATGCTGGTGCGTTTGAAAAAGGAGATCATCTCATTCGGCGTCGATGCCGTGCGCCCGGCCAACTACACCTCGCCGAAACTCCCGGCGAAGGAACTGAAACGCTGGCTCGACGAAGGCCGCCCGGTGACGCTGCTCGACACGCGCAACGACTACGAAGTCCAGCTCGGCACGTTCAAAAACGCGATCATCCCGCACATCAACACCTTCCGCGAGTTTCCCGATGCGGTGAGAAAACTGCCGGACGAACTCAGGAACCAGCCGGTCGTCATGTTCTGCACCGGCGGCATCCGCTGTGAGAAGGCCGGTCCGTTCATGGAGCTGGAGGGTTTTAACAACATCTATCAACTTGAAGGCGGCATCCTCAAATACTTCGAGGAATGCGGCGGCGCTCACTTTGACGGCGAGTGTTTCGTCTTCGACCAGCGCGTCGGCGTCGATCCGGGACTGCGCGAGTCGGACTACGCCGTTTGTTTCGCCTGCCAGGCTCCGCTCGATACGAAGGATCAGGAAGACCCGCGCTATGTGCATGGCGTCAGTTGCCCGCATTGTTTTGTCAGCGAGCCGGAGCGCATGGCCGAGCGGATCGCCACGCTGCATGCGGCGGTCGCCAAAGCGACGAATCCCTTGCCCGGCTCGATACAGCAGGAAAACCGCCGCCCGGTGAACGTTCCCGCCGCCTACGACGGCTACGAGCTGTTGGACGCGATGTGCGCCATTTTCCCGCAGATCTCGCGTGAGGAATGGGAGGCGCGCTGTGAGGCCGGGCGCTTCGTAAACTACGGCGGCACCGTGCGTGGAAAACACCACATCGTCCGCGGTGGCGAGCGCGTGGTGCAGATTTTTCCGGCGGATGTGGAGCCTCCGGTTTCCGCGGACATCCGTGTGTTGCATGAAGATGAGGCGATTCTGCTAGTTCACAAACCCGCGCCGCTGCCGATGCATGCGAGCGGCCGTTTCCATCGGAACACGCTGCAATCCATCCTCAACGAAGTTTACGCCCCGAAATATCCGCGCCCCGTGCACCGGCTGGATTCCAACACCACCGGCCTCGTTCTCTTCGCCCGCACCCGCCATTTCAGCCGCGTGCTCCAGCAGCAGTTCATCCAGGGCACGGTGGACAAACGCTATCTCGTCAGGGCGCAGGGCCATCCTGCGCAGGACGTGTTTTTCTCCGAATCCGCGATTTCCTCGGAGCCGGATTTGATGGGCACCCGCAGGGTCGACGAGGTGGACGGCCTTGCCTCGCGCACGGACTTCACCGTCATCGAGCGCTGCGCCGACGGTACGAGTTTACTGGAAGCGAAACTCGGCACCGGCCGCACCAACCAGATCCGCATCCATCTGTGGGAACTCGGCATGCCCGTCACCGGTGATCCCGCCTATCTCGCTAACAAACAGATCGGAAACACCCAGACTCTCACACCGGACGACGCTCCGCTCCAGCTCCACGCTTGGAAACTCTCCTTCGATCACCCGGGAACGGGCAAACGCATTGGGTTTGAAACGGAGCGTCCGCAGTGGGCGGAGTGATCCATTAGGTCGGCTGCCAGATGTCATTGTCGGAATGCGCCACGAGATGATCACCAAAAGGCGGTTCGGAGTTCACGTCATTAGCTCTTCACGAAGACAAGGTGAACCTTGAACTCCGGACGGCGGAATTTGATGCAGTTGCGGAATAGGATTTCGGGAGCCGATCAGTGATCCAGCGCCGTCTTGAAAGTTTCCAGCGCGGCCTTCAGCTCGGTGGAAACCTCGGCGAGAATCTCGGCGTGGGTGGAATCCAACTGACCGTGGTCGAGGGCGCTTTGGATGGTGTTGGCGAGCACGGTTTCCCCCCGGACGCATTCGGCTAACACGGCTCTCAGTTCTTCATCGGTCATCTGCGCGCGCACACGAATCCACCAGCGATGGACCGCAGCTTCCGCGCTGCCGTCGGTATCCGGCTTTTCACCTTGGTTGACGATGAGCGTCGCGACGTGCTCGATGATGATTTTCCGGCGCTCCGCGATTTCGAGAAATGCGGATTTCAACGACGGTGAATCCACGACTTCGGCTGCCTGATGATAGCCGTCGTAGGAATCGATGTAGCGGGTGAGGACACGCTGCAACTCGGCGGCATCGCTGATTCGGGTTTCTTCTTCGGTGGGCATGCAGGCTCTTTTGCAGAAAGAATACCAACCGCGAAAAGCCCGACTAATCGAGAATTGCGACGCTCTCCTGCACTCGGATCATTGCAAAACGCCCTACCTGCGGCGATTTGCACGCCAGATCAAGCTGCTGGCCACTGCTTCGCAAACTTTCTCCGCCACTTCCTCCAGTGTGCCTTGGGACTCGATGACGCGGACGAAATCCTCGTTTTTCAGCGAGAGGAAAATTTCGCGGCAGCGCATCAGATTCTCGCGTTTTTCGAATTCGTTTGTCGTGTCACCGCGCACGCCGATCCGGGTGTGGGCGGTGTCCACGTCGAGGTCGAGGATGAGCAGCAGATCGGGAACCGGCGCGAACTCCTCGTTGCGTTTGCGGATCTCCAACGGATCAAAACCGCGCGCACCCTGATAGGCCATGGTGGAAAAATAGTAGCGGTCCAGAATGACGACCTTACCCTCTGCTAGTGCGGGCTTGATCAGCTCGTCCACGTGCTGGCGGCGGTCGTTGAGGAAATACTGGAGCTCGTCCTCAGGCGAGAGCCGTCCGGTCGACGCGGATTCGCGGAGCTTTTTCCCCCACGGCCCGTCGGTCGGCTCGCGGCTGAGCACGACCTCGCGGCCCTGGCTCTTGAACCACTCGCCGAGCAGGCGGGCCTGGGTGGATTTCCCGGTGCCGTCGATGCCCTCGATGACGATGAAGAGACCTGCTGGCATGACGTTAGAGATAGCGGGATTTGAGGTGGGCGAGGTAGTCGGCGGGCGAGGGAACGCTGCCGGTGGCCTGCTTCATGAGGTCGGACGGATCGAGCGTCGCACCGTGCGAGTGGACGTTTTTCCGCAGCCAGCCGAGCAGCGGCTGATAGTCCGCCTTGTCGATTGCGGCGGCGACGGCCGTTTCCTTGCGGGCGGCGGCGAATAGCTGGGCGGAATTGATGTTGCCCAGCGTGTAGGTGGAGAAATAACCGAGCCCGCCCATCGCCCAGTGGATGTCCTGGAGGCAGCCGTGGCGGTCGTCCTCGGGCGCGAATCCAAAGAGTTCGCGGAATCCGTCGTTCCATGCGGCGGGCACGTCGCCCACATCGAGGCTGCCGTTGAGCATGCGGCGCTCGAGGTCGAAACGCAGCAGGATGTGAAGGTCGTAAGTCGCCTCGTCCGCTTCCACGCGGATCGGTGAGAATTCGGCGCGCCAGAGGTAGGCGAGGAAATCCTCCAACGGAAATTTCGCGAGCTGCGGGAAACATTCCTGTGCCACCGGATACCAGTGGTTCCAGAATCCGCGCGAGCGCCCCACGTGGTTTTCCCATAGCCGCGATTGGGACTCGTGGATTCCTAACGAAACCGCGCTGCCCGAGGGCAGGCCAAAATCCCCGGACGGCAGACCTTGTTCATACATGCCGTGGCCCGCTTCATGCAGCACGCCGAAGAGCGACGAGGTGAAATCCGACTCCATGTAACGCGTCGTCAGCCGCACGTCGCGCGGGCCGAGCGTGGTGCAGAACGGATGCGCCGTGGTGTCGATCCGGCCCGCTTCGAAATCAAAGCCGACCGCCGCCGCCACTTGCGCGTTGAAACGTTTCTGAGCTTCTATCGGATACGGCCCGGCCGGAAGCGACGGCTTGCGCGATGCGGAAATTTCCACAGCCTTCGTGGCGATTTCGCGCAGCGCGGGCTTCATCGTGTCGAACAATGCCGCCACCGCTGCTGTCGAAGTCCGGCGTTCGTAGCCATCGAGCAGCGCGTCGTAAGGCTCATTCTGATAGCCCCAGAGTTCCGCTTTCTCGCGGGCGATCTCCAGCAGTGTTTTCAAATGCGGCGCGAATCCGGCGAAGTCCGATTTCTCCCGCGCGGCCACCCACGCGTGCTTCGACATCGAGCAGGCGGTTGATTCGCGGGCGACGAGCTCGACGGTGAGCTTGTTCGAGCGATCGAACTCGCGGCGAAGCTCGCGCAGGTTTGCGGTGAGTTTCGGGTCGCTGCCGACGTCGGCGCATTCGGCGGCTTCGAGATCGCTTTTCCAAGCGTCGGAAGTCGCCAGCTCGTGAGCCCGCGACGACAGCCAGGAAAGTTGCGCCGCGCGGTGCTCGGCGGCGGCATTGGGAAGGTAGGTTTCCTGGTCCCAGCCGATAACGGCTGCGGACGAGTTGATCACCGCGAGCTCGCGGGATTTTTCAAAAATCGGCATGGGCGATTTCTGAATGAAAGCCCGGCGCGCGCAAAGGCCGAAAATTTCCAAAAACCGCCTCTCAGCGCAAGAAACGGCGGGCGATGTCCTGAGGCACGTTGTTGGCCGCGACCCATTGTTTCACCGCCACCGCGTCGCGCTGGGCCCATTCGCCGAGCATGCGGTAGTAAAGACGGCGTTGTTGATCCGGATTGGAAACTCCAGCGATCCAAGCGGCGGCTTGTTCGGGCGCGCGATTGTCGCAGCTCCAGACGAATTCCTCCACCGCCCGATCGTAGCCGGGCGTTCCCGCGAGTGAGGAAACCCACTTGGCTGTGCCGGCGATGTCCGCCGAAGACATGATCGGAATCACGCCGCGCGCCGCTTCGACCTGCGCTTCCGGTTTCAGGGTGGCGACCCACGCCGTTGCCTTGGCCGTGTCCGCTTGGGCAAGCGCCTCGGCCACGTTGTGCGCGGCGCGGTTTTGAATGGCACCATCCGGCATCGCGGCGATCCATGCGGCGGCTTTGGCCGGATCCTTCGCGATCATCCGGTCAGCGATGGCGGAGACAAATCCACCGCGCAGGGCGTCGTCCTTGATTGAGGCGGGGTAGGCCATCGCGGCGTCCACTCCCTGGAGGAAAAGCGCGCGGGTGATGGAGTCCACGGCTTCGGCGCGTTCGCGGCTTTGCGGCATTGCTTGGGCGAGGCGGGAAGCTTCGGTGAGGTCGGTTCCGGCAAGTCCGCGGATGACGGCTGCCATGTAGGGATTGGGGCCGTCACCTTCATGATGATCGAGCGCCCATTTCTCGGCGGCGGTTCCGTCCTGGCCGGCCCAGGTGGATAGAATGGTGGAACGCCCGCCCCGGCTGTTGGGAAACTGGCCTACGTATTCCAGAGCGGTCAGCGGATCGGCTTTCGCCCAGCCGCGCAGGATGAGTTCGTATTCGCCGCCGGAATCACCGAGGTGATCGAGTTCGCGGAATTTGTCGGCAACCGCCGCGAATTCGCCAGGTCCGAGTTTGTCGACGAGATCCATCAACGCGCGCTGCCGTTCGGATGGATCGGTCATGCGGACGATGTCGGCGAGGTGCTCGACCGGTTGTTTGGCGTCCCTTTTCGAGGATGATCTTGCCTCGGTGTTTCCACTACGATGACCCGTGGCATCTTCCGCGATCGATCTTTCAAGCGATCCTGAACGTGCCGAGCGGGCGTTGCTTTCTCCGCTGGCGGACTGCGGGTCCGATGAAGAGTCACCGACCTTGGTCGCGATGACCGCCACCGCGATGCCGACGGCGAAAACGGAAGCGTGCGTGAAAATGAGGTTGGAGCGTTTCATGGTCGATCCGTTCCATACGCAGCGATCGTCAGGCACGTTTCAGGAAAGATCTCTCAGTCATTGGCGGCGCTGATCGTCAGTGCGTGATCGACGGGCTGGAGCGAGGATTGCACGGCTTTTTCAAGCGGCTCGCGGACTTTTTCGGTGAGGGCGAAAGTGGCGTCAATGTCGGCCGCACCTTCGAGTCCGTGGGCGAGCTCCTTGATCTGGCGGGTTTCGTAGGTTTGCTTTTTCGTCACCGCATCCCGCACTTTTTGAAACGCGGGAACCAGCGGGTTGGCGTCGAATTCCTTCGCGAGGTTCACTCCGGCGGTGAGTTGATCCGCAGTGAAGCGCTTTTTCTGCTCACCCCAGGTCACGTCGTAGGCGGCGGCTTTCGGCGAAGTGATTTTCAGCGTGAGGCGGTTGAGTTCGTCATCGAAGGGGATCAGAGCGAGGCCGGCGCGGAGTGAATCGTCCTTGTCCGTCACGCCGGGGCCGGCACAGAAGGGGAGGCGGGTGCTGCGGAGTGAAATTTTCCCATCAGCGGCGGATAGCACCTCATGACCGTTCGCTGCGGTGGCCTTGCCGGTGGCTTCATCGAAACTGATGGAACCAAGATCGCCGTCCACGCCAAGGCCCTTGAGAAACGCGTAGGCCATGATGACCTGGCCCGCCCAGTCCGGGTGCACGCCGTCCTTGCCGGAGACTTGGAAACCAGGTCCGAATTGTTTTTTCGCCGAATAGTCCGCCAGCTGCATCGGCCGGTAGACGTCGGCGAAGGAGACGTTCTCGGACTTAGCGATCTCGATGTCGATGTTGCGGAAACGCGAGAGCGCGAGGTTGAGATCCTGCTGGGTGCCGGCTGACGATTTCACCCACTTCGGAACGGAATCAATGATGCCGGATGATCCTAACACCACACGGCTGCCGATGCCCTTGAACGCCTTCACCACCGCCGTCTGGTTCTTCCGGTATTCCGCGGCGATGGCCTCGTCATACGGCACGTATTTGAAATCGTTCATGCCGTAACAGGTTGTTGCGATGGTCGGCTTGAAACGAAGCACGTCGCTCTGCAGGCGGTTCAGAAATCCTCCGGCCTGCTCGCCGCTCCAGCCGTACTGGCGGCAGGTGATTTGCAGATCCGGCAGACAGGCGGTCAGATAGGTCTCCAACAGAACCGAGTAACGTTTCTGCTCGGTGATCGAGTCGCCGCAGATGGCCAGGCTGTCGCCCTTTTTCAAAAGCAGACCAGCGGTTTCCGGAGCGAGATCGAGCACGTAGGCCGAGAGCTCGGCGGGCAGCGGTGGGGCCTCACGGGCGGTGAGCGGCAGGGCGGAAACGGCGATGAAAAAACAGGCGGGGCGGAACATGCCTACCAAACGAACCCGGAGCGCCGGATCATTCAAGCCGGATTATTTTTCCCGCGGAAGCCAGTCGCCGGCGTGGATCTTGAGAATTTCCAGATAGGTCTGTTTGTCGGGTGTGGCGAGTTTCGTCACCTCAAGGACGGGGGTGAAAATCCCGCCGGAAGCGGTGGCGGCCAGACAGGCGCGATAGGCTTCCGAATTTTTCTTCACGAATGCGAGCTGCTGACGACCGGGGATCGGCGGATCCAACAGAAATGAGGCGAAGTGCTGGTTTTCCGTGCTTGCCGCGCGGTCGGGTGGCGGGGTGCTGACGATCAGATGGAAGCTCCCTGTTTTGCCCGTCGGGCCGTCGGCGAATTTTTTGAAAAGGTCGTCGCGGAACTCGGCGAACGCTCGCCAGTCGACCAGCCAGCCTTGGGGCGTTTCTGCCACGGCGACCGGTATGCCGACGGGGAGAGCGCCGGTTTCCACCATGAAGACAAACAAGGTATTGCCGGTTTTCTCGTCAGTCTGGCTTTGTTTGACGGCGATTGATTTGAAAGTCGCGGGCCCGTCCGGAGCCTCGTGCGAGTAGGTTTCCATCGCACTGCGGACGGCTTCGGGGAAAAGGACGTGGGCATTGCGTGTCGCCCAGTCCGGAGCTTCGAGGAACGCCCGCAGCGAGGCTTCGGCGGCGGCGGAGACCTTGACGGGGTCCGGTGGCTTCACTGGCTCGGGCTGTTTTTGCTCAACCTCGACCTTGGGCGGCTCGGGTTTCGGCGGAGGCTCCTGGATGATGGGTTTTACGAAAATCGGCGTGGGCTCGGGCTTCGGAGCGGGCGGCTCGACAACCGCAGGTTTTGTCACTGTTTCAACCACCGGCGTGTTGACCGGAGCTGGCGGTGAATGACCCGTGGAATATTGGTTTGAGCGGACACCGATGGCGTATCCCATGATTATGGCTACCAAGAAAGTGAACAGGCAGGCTCGCACGAGCGGTGGCTTCGGCTCCGGAGAAACTTTGGTTTCCGCCACGACGACAGGCTCGGGAGGAGGCGTTTCCAATACCATCGGCACCTCGATTTCCTTCGCCACTGGCAGCGCGGGACCGGGCTCGGGTTTTGCCTCGCTCGGCTCTACTGGTGGCGAATCCACAAACGGCCGGAACGGTTCGTCACGCGGAAACGACCTGGGGTCCGGGGCCTCGAACGCGCCGATGCCGCGGAACGGATCGGGCGCGATGATTTCGCGCTGGCAGGTGGGGCAGGGGCCTTTTTGAGCCGCCAGATCGAGCGGCAGTCGCAGCAGCGTCCCGCAGACGGGGCAGTTGAATTGGATCACTTCGGCCATTGGCGTTTCAGGAAAGCAACGACTGGATGCCAGAGAATCAGGCGGATGTCGATCTTCCGGATAGGTTGATTTCGTGTGGCTTGGCGCGGAGGTGACCGATTTTCAGAAGTGACAGCCCGCTTTGCTCTTGGCTCCGCGCCGTCCGCTGCCTAAACCCCGCCATGCGGCTTTTTGACACGCTTTCACGAACCGAGCGCGAACTCACTCCCATCGACGGCAGCACCTTCCGTTTCTATTGCTGCGGCCCCACCGTTTACGGACCGGCGCACATCGGGAACTTCCGCCCCTTCGTCCTCCAGGACGTGCTCCGCCGCACTCTCGAAACCGGCGGCACCCGCACGCTCCATGTCCGCAACATCACCGACGTGGACGACAAGACGATCCGCGATTCGCAGAAAGCCGGCAAATCCCTCACCGAGTTCACCGCCGGTTGGACGAAAAAATTCCACACCGATTGTGAAAAACTCGGCCTGCTTCCGCCGCACATCGAGCCCGGCGCGGTCGAGCACATCCCGCAGCAGATCGCCATGATCCAGACGCTCGTGGAAAAGGGCAACGCCTACGCCTCCGACGACGGCTCGGTGTATTTTAAAATCTCCTCCTTCCCCGGATACGGCCGTCTTTCCCGCCTCGACGAGCGCGAACTCGATCTCGGAAAAACCCAGAACGCCCGCTCGAATTCCGACGAATACGAAAAGGACAGCCTTTCCGATTTCGTGCTCTGGAAAGGCCGCAAACCCGAGGACGGCGAAAACTTCTGGCCATCCCCGTGGGGCGAAGGCCGCCCCGGCTGGCACCTCGAATGCTCCGCGATGATCCAGGAATATCTCGGCGATTCCTTCGACCTCCACTCCGGCGGCGTCGACTTGGTTTTCCCTCACCACGAGAATGAAATCGCCCAGAGCGAATGCGCCTGCGGCGGCCATTTCGCCGCGAACTGGTTCCATATCACCCACTTGTTAGTCGATGGCGGGAAAATGTCCAAATCCCTCGGCAATCTCTACACCCTCTCCGACCTCGCGGAAAAAGGCTTCACTGCCATGGAAGTCCGCTACGTCCTCATCGGCGCGCACTATCGGAAGCAGCTCAACTTCACCCTCGAATCCCTATCCGGTGCCCGCGAGGCTCTTTCGAAACTCGCGAAAGGCGCGCGCCAGCTCGCCGCGAAAATCGAACCCGGCACCGTCCTCACCTCCGCCGATTTCGGCCCATTCCAAGCGGCTTGGGATTCATTGACGAACGATCTCAACACACCAGGTGCCCTCGGCGGGATTTTCACCGGCCTCCGTGAATCTTCCAAGCTAACCGGCCCCGAAGCCGCCGCCGCTCTCGCCGGCTTGAACCGCCTGCTCCGCGCACTCGGGCTAACGCTTCCGGAAGGCACCTCCTCCGATTCCTTAGAAATCCCCGAATCCATCAGAGCCCTTGCGGAAACCCGCTGGCAGGCCCGCCTCGCCAAAAACTGGGCAGAGTCCGACACCCTCCGCGCCCAGCTCGTCGAACAAGGCTGGCTGATGAAAGACGGCAAAACCGATTACACTCTCGAACCCGCCGGGAACTGACCCGTTCCAACCCAGCAAAACCCGACGGGACAGCCACCCCATGAATGCGAATGCTGTCTGTCCTTGCTGCGGGAAACCGTTGGACCCCACCCAAACCGTGCGTTGCCAATGCGGCTACGACCGGGCGCGGGTGCTGTCATACTCCACCCCGCAAAAATCAGGATCCACGCTCAACCGGGTGGTTAAAGTCTTTTTGATCATCATCGGCATCCTCATCCTGATCCTCGCGATTGTCTTCGCCGCCTGCGCCTTCAGCCTCCGCGGCATCAACGGAGTCTAGCCCTCGCGGCCCGAAATCCACCCGGCCTATCAGAAATCAAGCGTCCGTTACCAACTTTTCAACGTCATTCCGTTCAGCGCGTTGGGCCCCATCAGCCGGGAGGTCTCCCCAATTCCACCTGTTTTCTCCTCGCATAAGGGGGGACGAATTCTACTGTTGTGCAAGAATGAACTACTGCTTACAGGTGCTGGCAATTGGACACCCTCTCAAGGTCGAACTGTCAGAATCAGAGTTTGAGGAACTCAAGCAGGCGAAGCAGACGCTCACCAAGTTCTTCAGTTTTACGGAGAACTATCGGGTCGTAGTGGAGAGCTATCGTGAAGTGGAGCGAGCGAAGCACGAAGCGGAGCTAGACCACATGCTCTACTCAAATTTTGGCTACGAGAGCCTCGCGGATGCTCGGGTGGCGCTGAACGCGCCAATAGTCGGTTACTTGTCGAGTGCTCGATATTTTCTCGATGCCACGGATAAGTTTATTTCAAAGGTTCTGACCGATGACCAGGCTGCCAAGTATCAGACGCAGAGACGCAAAATCTACGACGAGTTTCCACATTATGCTTTCATTGAAGCTCTGCGGAACTATGTGCAGCACCGAGAGCTTCCGATTCACACCGTCACGTACCACAACTTCATCGAGGACAAGAGGAATCACGAAACGAGCGACATGGTGACGTCTCTCTCTTTGTGCGCTGCTCGAGAGACCTTAAGCAAGGACAAGAAGTTCAAGCCGTCGGCATTGGCAGGACTTCCTGACCGAATCAGTATTGTCGGCTCCATTCGCCATCACATGGAAGGCATCTGGCGGCTCCATGGTTACTTGATGAAGGAACACGCTTGTATTCCGGAAGCGGCACGGGAGCGTGTAGCTGCGGCGATTTCTCGATACGAAAAAGAGACTTCCGATCAGTCGCTGGGCCTGCATGCCATCGCGTATGAGTCTGAGTTCGATACGCGAGAAAACGTGCCGATACTTTTGAACTGGGACGACGCAAGGCTTGATGCAGAGAAGCGAATTGGAAACCTGAACCACCTTCACAAGCGCTATGTGAGCGGGAAGAATCAATGAGCACAACAAATCGGAGCGCCGAACCCCTAACTCGCCGCTAGTTCCAGCGGTCACGACCGTTCCAACCTCAATCGGCTACTGCGGTCCTTCCCAGAACCCAAGAGACAGAATCTCAAAAGTAGTTCTGGCGATAGCGCTGATGCGCTTTACATTTCGCTGAGGTGCCGCACCCATGCCGTTCAAAGAATGAAAAAAGGCGCGGAGCTTTCGCGCCGCGCCTGGGAATAGAGTTGCTTGAGGTGACAAGCGAGTGGGGATCATTCGTCGTCGCCACCGTCGTCGTCGCCGCTGTCCTCATCGGCGGAACCGTCGTCGTCGCTGTCGCCATCGTCGTCGGCTGAATCGTCATCTCCGCCGCTTTCCATGTCTTCGGCGAGGGTGCTGTCCTCAGCCTCGTCGACGCTGACTTCCTCGTTGATTTCGGCGGTCTCTTCGGATGATTCCTCCGTGGCGGATTCCTCGGAGTAGGATTCGGTGTAGGATTCGTAGGTGGATTCCTCCTCGATGGTGATGCTGCTGGAAACCTCCTCGGTGCAATCGTAGTAATTGCCGTAGTGTTTCACGGACTCGCTGGTGTAGTCCCAGTCCTTGTAGTAGGCGACGGCGGTCTTGGCATAGCCGCCCTCACTGCCGACGGACTTGGCGGCCGGAGCGGTTTTCTTCCATTCCTCGGCATAGGCCGGATACCAGGCGTCGGCCAGATTGTTATAGGCGGCGACGGTGTATTTCAGGCGGTTGAACTGGTAGAGATACTTGAGGTAGGTCTTGAGGTCATTGCCGGTGATCTTGTCCATCTCCTCACAGAGGATGACGAGGTCTTTGGCGAGACGCTGTTGATAGGTCTTTGGTTTGGCCTTGGCTTCCAGAGCGATGAGCTGGGGTTGCAGTTTGGCGACTTCGGCGCGGCCGTTCACAAGCTGGGTCTTCTCTTCCTCGGTGATCTCGCCACCCATCTTGGTGCGGGCGACGGCGGGGCCGAAGTGAAACAGATAGGTTTCGTAGGCCTTGGAAAGGGCGATCACGCCCTGCCCGACCTTCAGCCCTTCGTGGGAACCGTCGAGCACGGCCCAGGAGGCGGAAAGCTGCTGAAGGCTCATGCCGAGGCCATCGAGACCGGTGAGCATCTTGGCGTCCTTGGCTTTCACTCCGGCTTCCAGTTCATCGATGGCCTTGCTGCTGTCCTTCAGCGCGGACCAGAACGGACTGGCTTCCTTGGATTTCGTGCTGATCTTGTCCTTTGCGCTCTTGGCGATGAAGGCGACGGCTTTCTGCATGTCCCCCACCAGCGAGGCAGGGGTGGGGGCGGCACCTTTCTTGTGTTCTGCGGCGGCTTCCTTCTTTTCTGTTTCGGCGGAGGCAGTCGGAGCATGCGTCAGAAAGCAGGACGCGCCGATAGTGGCTAACAGCGCGTTGCGGAGTGATGTGTATTTCATGTTTTCGGGGATGGAGTTGTTGTCAGGGTGAATCTGTCCCGAAGCAGGACAATCAGGGGAAGTTAAGTATTTCACTTCTGACAGCAAGCCTATTCACCGGATTTGCAGGCAAAACGCACGACGCAATCGCGTAGGGTCCGGAACGACAGAAACCCTGTTATCACAAATTCCTGCGGCAGGGAATGACCACGGAGATCACAATCGTCTCCGGATTTCCCTCATTGTGATCTTGGCAGGCAATGTGATCAAATCATCTAATCACCCCTTGATCTCCATCAGCATCTGCGGGTTGTTCGGGAATTTCTTCAGGAAGAACAGCAGGCGCTCCATCGCCTCGGCCGGGCGGTGTCCGGAGAGGCCGCGGCGGATGAGGTGGATTTTGTGGAGCATGTGATCGGCTAACAAAATCTCCTCGCGGCGGGTGCCGGACTTGAAGATGTCGACGGCCGGATAGATATAGTTTTCCGCGATCTTGCGGTCGAGTACTAGCTCCATGTTGCCGGTGCCCTTGAACTCCATGAAGATCGCCTCGTCGGCGCGGGAGTTGGTCTGGATCAGCGCGGTGGCGAGGATGGTGAGCGAGCCTCCGCCGCGGGTGTTTCTCGCAGCGGCGAACAAGCGGCGCGGGACTTCGAGAGCGCCGATGGTGATGCCGCCGGAGCCGGTGCCGCGGCCGCGGTTGTTCATGCCGCCATTGTAGGCGCGGGCGAGGCGGGTGATGGAATCCATCAGCAGGAAAACATCCTTGCCGGCCTCTACCAGACGCTTGGCGCGCTCGATGGCGAGTTCCGCGATGCGGCAGTGGTTGCGCGCCTGTTCGTCATTCGAGCTGGCGTAGATTTCCGCACCGGGAAGGGCGCGGCGGAATTCGGTGACTTCTTCCGGACGCTCGTCCACGAGCACGATCATCAGATGGATCGCCTCATCGTATTTCTCACGGATCGCTTCCGCCATGTGGAGGAGCAGCGTGGTTTTTCCGGAGCGGGGAGGGGAGACGATCAGTCCGCGCTGGCCACGGCCGACGGGGGCCATGATGTCGATGACGCGGGTGGTGTAGCGCTCGGGCGTGGTTTCGAAACTGATGCGGCGGGTGGGGTTGATCGCCTTGAGTTCGTCAAAGTGCGGGAGCTTCGCCGCTTGCTCGGGCGTCATGTCATTGATCGTGGTGATCTCGACAAGCTGCGGACCGCGCGGGCCTTCCTGATAGACACCGTGGATCCACTGGCCGAGCCGCAGGTTGTATTTGCGGATGGTTTCGGGAGTGACAAAAACGTCGTCACGGGCCTGTTCGAAATTCTTCTTAGGCACACGCAGGAAACCGAAGCCTTTCGGTGCGAGTTCCAACATTCCATCGGCCTCGATCTTCGGGCCGTTGAGCTGGACCGGACGGCGGTCCTCCATTTCGCTGGCGGCTGCCTGCTGGTTTCCACCTTCGTGGCGCTGGCGGTTCTGGTGATTCTGATGGCCGTGCTGACCCTGTCCGCCTTGGTTTCCTTGGCTGCCCTGTTCCTGCACGCGGCGTTTGCGTTTGTCGCGGCGGCGCTTGCTGCGGCTTTCACGCTGCTGGTTCTGGCCGTCGCGGTTCTGCGGATTCTGTTGGGGCTGGCCTTCGCGTTGTTGGAAATTCCGCTGAGGTTGCTGGCCACCCTGCTGGGGCCGCAGTTCGCGAGGTTCCTGCTCGCGTTGCGGCGCTTGTTGGACAGGCTGCGGCGCGGCCTCGGCCGATTCGCGGGGAGCGATCGGGCCACCGCCGGGCACGCGGCCGAAGCGGCGCGGTGATTCGGCGGATGGAGAATGCTTCGGTGCGGCGTGTTCAGCCGCTGGTGCCGGAGGTGCGGGTTCGCCGCGCTCGGCGGCGGGAGCTTTTTCGACAGCGGCCTTTTTCGCACGCGGGGCGCGGGCTGGCTTGGCCGGTGCATCGCTGGCAGGTGCTGGGATCGGAGCGGATGGGAGATCGAATGGCAGTTCCGGCGTGGAAGAGGACGCGGCGGCCGATTTTTTCGCTGCGGTCTTCTTGGCCGCCGTCTTTTTCGCTGCGGCTTTTTTCGCGGGCACTTTGGCCGCGGTGGTTTTGGTGGCGGCTTTTTTGGTCACCCGCTTGCGGGCTGCGGGGGCGTCGCCCTCGGTGCCTGTTTGCGGCATGGTGTCCTCGTTGGTGTTCTTGCTCATCCGGAATCGGTTAAATGGTAGGTGCGCGGCGCGCGGGGAATTTTTTAGGAAGCGAGTTGGTCGAGTATTTCATCGGCCACTTCGAAATTGGTGAAAACGTTGAGGGTGTCCGGATAGTCGTCGAGCTGGTCGTGCAGTTTGAGGATCTGGCGGGCGATCGAGAAGTCGCTGACGACGCCCGGATTCTGGGGAATGGAAACGAGTTTTTCGGAAACAATGTTCAGTCCGGCTCCGCGCAGCAGGTTGGCGACAGTGCCGAGTTCGTTGGCGGCGGTAATGACAAGGTGTTCGTCGGCATCGCTGATGACGTCGTCGGCACCGGCCTCGATGGCGGCGTCCATGATTTTGTCATTGGGAATGTCCGAGGCGTTGATACGGATCTCGCCCTTGCGGTCGAACTGATAGGAAACGCTGCCGGGCGTGGCAACGTTTCCGCCGTTTTTCGAAAAAATCGTGCGGACGTCCTGAGCGGTCCGGTTGAGGTTGTCTGTGGCCATTTCGATGAGGAAGGCGATGCCGGCCGGGCCGTAGCCTTCGTAGGTGATTTCCTGGATCATTTCCCCGCCGAGCTCGCCGGTGCCCTTGCGGACCGCGCGGTCGATGTTGTCCTTCGGCATGGAAACGGCCTTGGCATTGTCGATGGCGGTGCGGAGACGGGCGTTGGCACCCGGATCTCCGCCACCGGCGCGGGCGGCGAGTGCGATTTCATGGGCGCACTTGCTGAAGACCCTGCCCTTGATGGCATCGACTCGAGCTTTGATGTGTTTGACCTTGGACCACTTGTTGTGACCGGCCATAGGGAATGTGAAAGATGGGGGTTTGGGTGAAGCAGGCGGGAAGGAATGAGAGTGAAATCACTCGCAGGCCTTTTGCAGGATATGCAGGACAGGTTGGGAGGCAGCTTCACTGCGCTTCAACCGGCTCGTTTTGCTTTGAGAAGCTTTACGGCCCGGTGAGGCAGGGGGCGTCAACCCGAGAGAGGTGGTTTGGAAATCCAACGAGAAACACCGTTCCGTCGTTCCAACGAGCGAAGATTGCGGCACACCGGGTCGCTTGGCAATGGAAATTTTTCAGCACGGCTGCGGCGGTGGAGGGGAAACGGGGGATTTCCGGGCCTGATTTTGTCGGTTGCCGAACGGGTTGGGGAGTGCCAGAGTTTTCCCATGAAACTGACTCTGACCTGTATGTTAGGAATTCTCTCCGTCGCGTCTCCTGCGTTCGCCATCGGGGAGGCAGTTCCGACGGAGCCAAAGCTGCAGGAACCGGTGAAAGAACCCGTGAAGGATCCCATCGATGAAAAGGCGGGCGACCAGGAAGAGGGAAAGGCCAACAACATGCCCAAGGATCTCGTCGATGACGCGCATGTCCGTGAGGAACTGGGTGTGAACGAATTCACCGCGCCTTCGATTTCGAAACTTTTCGACACACTCCAATCCCTGATGCCGCTGCCGATCATCGAAGTGGAGCGGAAAATGCCCGCCAGAATGCCGCTGGATCGTGCGGATCTTGCGATCCAACTGGGGTTTCTGATCGCAGACGGCTTCCTGGTCGTGCAGGCCGAGCAACTCGACAAGGTGGAGGGGCTGGCGACGGATCTAACGAAGTATGGCAAGGCGCTCGGCGTCGGTGACCGCGTCAACCGTCATGCGGCGGGTCTGCTGGAAAGCGCGAAGCAGAAAAACGTGCCGCAGTTGAAACAGGAGCTGACCGCGACGCAGCATGACGTGGAGGTCGAACTGGTGACCCTGCGTGACGCTGACCTTGCACACCTGATTTCCCTCGGCGGATGGATTCGCGCGCTGGAGGTCGCCACGGTGGCGGTGGACAAGCAGTTTTCCCCCGAACGCGCGCGCAAGGTGATGCGCGAGGACATCGCTGATTATTATACCGAGTCCGTCGCCGGTCTGGAGCCGCGCATTTCCGAGCGTCCGAACTATGTGGCGATGCGTGATTTGTTAGCAGGTCTGCGTGAGGAGATGACGTTCGAGCCGGGCAAGGAGCCGACGCCGGAAACGATGAAGGAAATCCGCAAGAAGGCGGCGGAACTGGTGGAACTCGCACTGAAGCGCCAGCAATGAGCGGTCTGATGGAGAAGAGCGTCTCTGTCCTCGGACTGGGAATCATCGGGTCGCGTGCCTGTTCACGTCTGACCGATGCAGGCTGGAAGGTTTCCTGTTGGAACCGCACGCCGAAAGGGCTGCCGGGCGAGGCCGGGACGCCGGAATCGGCGATCCAGGACGCGGGCATCATTTCAATCTATCTGAAAGACGTGCCGGCGGTGCGGGCCGTGATGGAAAGGATCGCGCCGTTCCTGAAACCGGGACAGGTCGTGCTCAACCACGCGACACTCGATCTGGAAACGACGAAGTGGCTTGAAACCATTTGTATCGATCACGGCTGCCGCTTTCTCGACACGCCGTTCACCGGCAGCAAGGTGGCTTCCGCGAACGGGCAATTGTTCTACTACACCGGCGGTGATGCCGCGCTGGCGGAGGAGTTGGAGCCGTTTCTGTCAGTCACCAGCCGTGGGCAGCTTTATTGCGGTGAAGTAGGAACCGCGACGGTCCTCAAACTCGCCACGAACCTGATCTCCGCATGCACCGTCCAAGCGATGGCGGAGTCGCTGGCGATCGCGACGCACCATGGTGTTTCCGCGGACACGCTGATCAAGGCGGTTTCCGAAAACGCGTGCGCTTCTGTGCTGACCGGTATGAAATTTCCTCTGATGGCGTCGGGCAATTACGAGACGCATTTTTCCATGTCGAACATGGGCAAGGACAGCCGCTACATGCTGGCGCTTTCCGAATCCGCCGGACTGAAAACGCCAGCGATCGAGGCGGTTTCAAAACGCATGGGCGAGTTGTGCGACGAGGGGCTGGGCGATCTGGATTTCTCGGCCCTGGCGAAACCTTATCTTGAAACGCTGTGAGCGGCATCCATCGGATCGACTTGGGAAAACCCGCGCTGTTGGAATTCCGCGGACCGGACGCTGTCAGATTCCTGAACGGCCAGCTCACGCAGGACGTGCGCCGTGTGGCAGGTGGGGTGATTTCACTGCCGTCATGCGTGACTGATGCGAAGGGACGCCTGCAGTTCCGTGTCACGCTAACCGAACATGAAGGTGCCCTGTGGGTCGCCGGACTGGCGGACTGGGCGGAGGCGTTGGAAGCCCGCCTGACACGCTATCTCATCGCGGATGACGTGGAGGTAGTTGAACTAACTGGAAAATTCTCGCTGGTGCATTTCACCGGTGTTGTTTCCGCAGCTCCCGCTGGTGTCGTTGCGCGTGAAACGGAACGTTTCGGGATCGCGGGAACGGATTGGTGGATTCCCGCTGATTCCGGAATCGAACTGCCTGTGGAATTTCCGTTGCTGGAAGGCGATGCGCTTGAAGCATTGCGGATCTCCAACGGAGTCCCCGCCTGGGGACGCGAGCTGACGGAGGGGGTGCTGCCGCCGGAAGCACGCCTCGATGAAACGGACATTTCCTATCACAAGGGATGCTACATCGGGCAGGAGGTCATTTCCCGCATCAAATCGGCGGGCAAGGTGAACCGACGGCTCACCCCGTTTTCCATCGCCGCCGACGTGCTTGCAGTGCCGGGTCCTCTTGTGGATGCAGAAGGGGCCGCGGCGGGCGAACTGACGAGCGTTTCTCCGGAAACCGACGGCAACACGCGGGCCGCCTTGGGATACGTGAAGCGGGGAGCGAGCGAGTTTTTTCTCAAGTCCGAGGATGGCACCACGCATCCGGTAATGCCTGTTTGAGGGATTTTATCCTTTGCTGTCACGGGATTTCCCGGGAACCTGCTGGTGATGTTTTTCGGTTGGCAATTACTGGCGAGCGGGGTGTCGAATATTTCGCCACTCTTCGCACTGCTGACGCTGGTGCTGGTGCTCGCGGTGCTTGTTTCGCTGGTGCTGGTGAAGTTCAAACAAAGCCTGCTCGTGGGCTATCTGCTGAGCGGCGTGCTGATCGGAAACGTCGGGCTGCTGTGGGTGACGGGCCTCGACAAGGGCGATCCGGTGATCACGAATTTCGCGGAAATTGGCGTGATCCTGCTGATGTTCACGCTGGGCATCGAGTTTTCGCTGAGCGAGTTCAAGCACCTGTGGCGGACGGCGCTGATCGGCGGCGGATTACAGGTCGGGATCACCGCAGGGATCGTCGGA
This sequence comes from Luteolibacter sp., assembly GCA_039915545.1. Lineage (GTDB taxonomy): Bacteria > Verrucomicrobiota > Verrucomicrobiia > Verrucomicrobiales > Akkermansiaceae > Luteolibacter. Next base: position 5,275 of record JBDSNC010000066.1, on the reverse strand, counting down.
TTGCTCGCGGCGGCGTTCGGTTATCCGACGGCGGACAGCATCGTGCTTGGGGTGGCGGTGGCGCTCAGCTCCACGGCGGTGGCAATGATGTCGTTTCAGGATCTCGGCCAGCAGAACAATCCGGGAGCGCGGGCCAGCCTCGGGATCGCCTTGTTCCAAGACATCCTGGTGATCGTGTTTTTCCTGCTGATGCCGGCGCTTTATGGAAAAGGCGAGGGGAGCATCGGTGCGCAGATCGGATCGGCGCTGCTGAAAGGCGGGCTGTTCCTGATAGGCGCGTGGTTGCTCGGAAGATACGGCCTCACGCCGCTGCTCCACGCCGTGGCGAGGACCCGCAGCCGCGAGCTCTTCACTCTAACTGTCGTCGGGCTGTGCGCTGGGGTGGCTTTCGCCGGGGGCGCGCTGAACCTGTCGCTCGCGCTTGGTGCCTTCGCCGCCGGGCTGGTGGTGAGCGAGTCGATTTACAGCCACCGGATTCTATCAGACATACTGCCGTTCAAGGATCTTTTCCTCGCGATCTTCTTCATCTCGGTGGGTCTGCTGATCGACGTGTCGGTGATCGCCTCGGATTTTCCGAGGATCCTGATAGGGAGTTTGCTGATCCTGATCATCAAGGGCGTGATCGTTTTCGGTGTCTTGAAATGGATCAAAATCCCGGGCCGTGCGGCGCTGCTCGCTGCGGGCAGTCTGGCCAGCACCGGTGAATTTTCGCTGGTGCTCATCGGCAAGGCGGGCGGTTACCGTCCGTTCGACCGTGGCACCGAGCAGATGCTCCTCATTTGCACGGCCATCACGATGGCGGTCGTTCCTTCGCTGATGCGCGGTGCCGCGCCGTTTGGTAAATGGCTGGAGAAAAAAGGTTGGATGGGCATCCGAAAGATAGTGCCGGAATCGATGACGCCGGTGAAGGTGCTGAAGGAAATTTCCGACCACGCCATCATCTGCGGCTACGGTCCCGTCGGCAAATCCCTCAACGAAGCGCTGAAACGCTGCGGCGTGGACACGCTGGTGATGGAGCTGAATTCGGACACCGTGCGCGCGCTGAAAAAAGAAGGCCAGCCCGTGCTTTTCGCGGACTCCACCCACCCGGAAGCGCTCGATCTCGCTGGAATCCAGCGCGCGCGTCTGGTCGCTTTCACGTTTCCTTCGGTCACCGCCACCTGTGCCGCTGTTCCGCTGGTGCGCGAGCGCAACGCCGGGATCTACATTTTCGGCCGGGCCAAGTTCATCGCCGACGTCACCCGCCTGCGCGAAATGGGGGTCCAGGTCATCCACGACGAACGCGAAACCGCCGTGGCCATGGTGCGCGCCGCGGTTTCCTCCTACGAACGCGCGGACATCGATCCCGAGGAGGTCGTGCTGGAAACCATGGAAGAAGGCTGAAAAAATCCCGCGCGGGAGATTTTTTTGTTCGGGTTTTTCCGGATGCTTCCCTAAGAACCCCGGCGTGGCACTGCTCCTGGCGATAGAATCCTCCTGCGATGAAACAGCGGTCGCGATCGTCCGCGGCTCCGCGGGTGAGGCGACCGAAGTCCTCGCGTCGGAAATTTCCTCGCAGATCGAACTCCACCGCGAACACGGCGGCGTCGTCCCCGAACTCGCCTCGCGCAACCACTCCCTCCGCCTCCGCGGGCTCGTCGAAAAAGCGCTTTCAGACGCCGGTGTGGAAATGCGCGACATCGACGCCTTCGCTGCGACAAACGGCCCCGGCCTCGCTTCATCCCTGCTGATCGGCAGCACCGCTGCCAAGGGCATGGCCTGTGCCACGGGCAAACCTTTCCTCGCGATCAACCACCTCGAAGGTCATCTTCTATCACCTTTTCTCGACCAGACCTCCGTCCCACCGCATGTCGCGCTGATCGTTTCCGGCGGCCACACGCTGCTGTTGGACGTCGAGGGCCCGGGGATCTATCGAAAACTCGGCGGCACCCGCGACGACGCGGCGGGCGAGGCCTACGACAAGGTTGGTAAAATGTTAGGCCTTCCGTATCCCGGTGGCCCGGAAATCGAAAAGGTCGCGCTCGGAGGAAACCCGGAAGCCTATGATTTCCCACGCTCCATGCTGCACGAACCGCATCTGGATTTTTCCTTCTCCGGCTTGAAAACCGCAGTGCTCTACACGCTCCAGCGCGAGGCGGGAAATTTCTCCATCCCGGATATCGCGGCTTCTTTCCAACAGGCGGTGATCGAAATCCTCGTTCATAAAACACTCCGCGCCGCGAAGCTGACCGGCAGACGAAGAATCGCCCTGTCCGGCGGCGTAAGCCTGAACAAGGCCCTCCGCGCCGCCCTTGAAGATGCATGCACGGGAAAAGGACTCGAACTCTCGGTCGCCTCGCCGGGCTTCTGCGCGGACAACGCGGCGATGATCGCATTCGCCGGACTGCTGCGCCACCTCGCTGGTGAAAGCTCTCCTCTCGACGGCGACATTCACCCGAATTTGCCGCTGGTCTAAAACTCCTGCTTATGGTTGGAAAGGCGCACACCCGATGAACTTCCGCACACTGGTTTTTGATTTCGACGGCACCATCGCCGACACCCTCGGCGAGACGCGCCGGATCTTCAATCACATCGCCCCGGACTACGGCATCCGGCAGGTCGAGGAGCATGAACTTGAAGCCCTCCGTCATCTTTCGCTCAAGGAGTTGATCGACCACCTGCACATCCCGAAGCGCCGCGTCCCGGCCATTATCACCCGTGGCACCGGCATGATGCGCGGAAACATCACGCAGCTCCAGTTGATCGCCGGAATGGCCGAAGTCCTCGTCGAAATGCGCCGCCACGTCCACAGTTTCGGCATCCTCACCTCGAACGCGACGGCCAACGTGGACCTCTTCCTCCGCACTCACGGCCTGCGCGAGCAGTTCGACTTCATTTCCTCCACCTCCAAGCTCACCGGCAAGTCGAAGCACCTGAAAGCCATCCGCAAGACCTTCTCGCTCCGCCCGGAGCAGATGCTCTACATCGGCGACGAAATCCGCGACGTGAAGGCCTCGCAAAAGGCCGGGATCCCGGTGGCCGCCGTCACATGGGGTTTCAATTCCCGCGCATCGCTGGCCGCCTCCGCCCCGGACTATCTGTTCGACCAGCCGGCGGATTTCCTGCGGCTGCTGCCCATGGACTGAGCGTTTTGTGGGAAATCCCGCCGCAGTGCATTGACACCCACGGGTCCGGCGGATCAACTTTGGCCCATGTCCGATGACAAAACGCCAACAGACGATCACTCCGCGGAGCCAGCCGATCACGAATCGAACGGAGTCGGGGAGTCTTCCAAAGCCCCAGTGCCGCCCGCCGTGGCGCTCGGCTTTGTCATCATCGCCCTGCTCGGCGTCCTGATCGTCATGGGTATCAAGGGTGGTTTGTTAGGTGGTTCGTCCGCCTCCAACAACGCGGACATGGTCAAGCTCAAGGCCGAGGTGGACGCCCGCCGCAACGAGGTCAACCGCCAGCGTGCCATGATGGGCCTCGCTCCTCTTGCCGGATCTTCCGAGCCCATCGAAGACATTGCCAAGCGTCTCAAGTCTGATGCCGACACCCTCGTTGCCCTTGCCGGACGTTTCCAGGAAATGCTCGCCGAGAAAGATACCGAGCTCTCCGCGAAAAGCGGGGAAGTCCTCCGCTCCGAGCAGCTTCGCCAGTCGCTCACCGCCGAGAACCAACGTCTCAATACCGAACTCAGCCGCGCGCTCATCGGTGGCTCCGATGCCGACCGCCTCCGCGCCGATCTTGCTAACATGAAATCCCAACGCGACGCCCTCGCCGCCGAGCTCACCTCCACCATCGAAAAGATGAAGACCATGAGCGCCGGTGTTTCCGGAGACGAATTCGCCGATCTGAAACGCCGTTACGATGAAACCCTGCGCGCCAAGGAATTCTTCGAAGCCCGCGTCCACGAACTGGAAGGGGATCTATCAAAAGCGAAACTCTTCGCCGAAAACGAAAACGAGCTGCTCCCCGCCGCCGTCGAACTTTTCCGCAGCCTCCGTGAGCTTGAAGGTCTGCCGGATTCCGAGATCTCCAAAGCCTACAGCAGCCTCGGCGCGAAACTGGGTGCGAACGTGCTCCAGACTCTCAATTTCGTCACCGGCTCCAGCGAACTCTCCGCCCCTGATCAGGAAACCATCCACAATCTGGTGGCGGATATTCCGGACGGCGATCTGGTTCTCGTCATCGGCTATGCCTCGGAAACCGGCAACCTCGACAGCAACCGCAAGCTCTCGTCCGCCCGCGCCACCGCCGCTGCCGAGCTTTTTTCATCGGTGAAACGCCCGGAGCAGAAGGTGCAGGCCGTCTATCTCGGCCAGACCGACCGCTTCAGCAGCCGCATCCCCGAGCGCAACCAGATCGTCGAAATCTGGCGCATCCGGAAGAAGTGACCGACTGATAGTGCCCGGAAAGGCCGCTTGAAAAGTAGCTGGTGCGTCTCGCACCAGGCCGTTGAGGAAGCGTCTCGCCTCCTCGGCAGGGACCGTTCTCCGTAACGGTCCTGCGCGTGAGAGGTGAATGAAAAGTGGATGATCAAGCCAAAACGTCCTCCCATCCTCCAACTCATTCGCTTCCCACGCACCGGACGGCTCGGAGAGACCGTCCCTGCCGCGAGCATCACCTCCAAAGTTCGCAAGCATGCGCCGCGAATCCAGCGCCAAACGCCGTCAACCACAGCCGTTTGTCATCCGGGTGCTCTCCCGCCAGCCTCTTCTCCAGCGCAAACAACACCGAAGGACTGCTCATGTTTCCATGATCCCGCAGCACCTCGCGTGTTTCAGTTAGTTTGAACGGCAGCACGCTTTCCAGCGCCTCCACCACATCGCGACCGCCCGAGTGGGCGAGCACCTGATCCGGTTCGCCTTGCCGCAGCGCATACAATCCGGCGACGGCCTCCGCAGCCAGTGACGGCACCGCGCGATGCAGTTGGTTTTTTAGTTTCCCCGCCGAGTTGACGAAGCGGATCTTCTCACGCTGCTCCGGCCGGTGGGTGGTGGTGAAATTTCCCGCCTGCCAATCTCCCTCCACTCCTTCGTTCGTCCAAATCGCCGCTGCCGCTCCGTCACCGAAAAGGCACAGGCTGATCAGAACGCCCGCATCGTCATTTGCAAAGAACGCCGCCGAGCAGATTTCCACGGCTACCGTCGCGACCACGGCCCGCGGGTTTGCTGCTAGAAATCCCTGGGCCGCGCGGAGCATCGGGATCGCCGCGCCGCAGCCGAGTCCGACGAGGTCCGCTAGGAAAACATCGTGGCGCATGCCGGTCAGCTCCGCCACATGACTCGTGACT
>JBDSNC010000044.1:0-2879 GCA_039915545.1 Luteolibacter sp. | reverse complement strand
CGGTTCTCACGGTTATCGATGGGAGCGGTGCCGTCGCTGGCGAAGGGATTGGTATTATCGCCGGTGCTCAGGTAGAGCAATCCGTCCGGGCCGAACTGGACGGACCCTCCATGATGGCAGATCCGGTCGTGGCGCTGTACTGGGACGTCGAGCAGGACGAGCTCGGAAGCGGTGTCGAGTTTGCCGTCGCGGAGTTGAAAGCGGGACAAGCGGTCGATGAGCTTGTCCGGAACGCTGTAGTAAAGATAGATCCGCTGATTTTCCGCGAACTTCGGATCGAGAGCAATTCCTTGCAATCCATCCTCCACAGCGGTGTCGCTTTTGGGGGCACTCGACCGCAGGGCGGAAACGGGCAGGTCTCCGATGACAAATACGCCGCCAGTCCGCGGACGGAGTCGCAGCAGCCTGCCCTCCCGTTCGATCACATAGACGTCCCCGTCCGGCGCGACAGCCAGCGACATGGGGTCGCGAAATCCCTCGGCGATGATTTGCTTCTGGAAGGGAGCTGCGATGGCGGCACCGATGCAGAGGGCGAAAATAGGCAGGATTCGATTCATGGGCGGTGGGGTATGGGATGCTTGGGTGGATCTTGCCGCGGCATGTCGCGCAAGGTGATTGTCGGCTTCATGTCACCGGGTTGGTGTAAAACCGGCATGACTGATTTTATCGCATTTCTTCGGTTGTGAACGAAAAGACCGTAGATCTGACAGCGAACAAAAGGGGCATGGGAAGTCCGGCAATGTCTGCGATTTCGAAACAATTCCATAGCTACCCAAATGGGTAGAAAACCATCTGCCGCGAGATCAGACTTGGAGTCAGGAAGGAATCCCAGCACTACCAAAACTCATGAAAAACAATCGCATCGCGTCGGTCGGTGTATGCGTGGCGCTTATGGGCACCCCATCACTGCTATGGAGCAAGACCTTGAATGTTGTTCGAGACTTCGGCGCTGACAAGACCGGGGCGACGTATGCGACCGACAACATCCAAAAAGCCATCGATGCGTGCAATGCCGGCGACACGTTGCTGATCCCACCCGGCAAATATCTTTTGAACAATGGCCTGACGTTGAAATCAGACATGACGCTGAATCTTGCAAGCAATGCCTTGCTTCAGGCAAACACTGACGGAGTCTGGCTGAAAAGCCGGAGTCACATCATTCATGGAAAAGGCGTTCGCAATGTGACTATCGAGGGTGGGGGAGCCATCGACGGCGGTGGGCTGGTTTATAAACGCAACAAGGGTATCCAACCAGGCCGCGGCATCCAGTTTGAGGATTCGTCCAACATCACGCTGCGCGATCTCAAGGTCAGCAACATCCCCACCTTCGGCGTTGATTTCCAAAAATCGGAAAATCTCACCATCGATTCCCTGACGATCCGCGGCCAGGGTTTCAACAACTTGCTCGGCTCGTCCGATGGGTTGGACATCGAGGGTTGCGCCCACGTCCGCATTTCCAATTGCGATATCGAGGTGGGAGACGACGCGCTTTGTCTGAAGACAAGCGCACCCGGTTTTCCCTGTCACGATATCCGGGCCCGCGATTGCACCCTGGCCACCACCTGCAACGCTTTTAAAATCGGCACTAACACGCTGTCCGATTTCTACGATATCGTGGCCGAAAACATCGTCGTGAACAAACACTCGGACCCGGGGAAGGGGAACCCTGTGCCTTCCGGCGACTGCATCGCCGCCATCTGCATCGAGAGTAACGACCACGCGAGCACCCTGGACGTCATCTGCCGGAACTTCAAAATCAACAGTTGCTATAGTCCGATCTTCATCGAGCTTCAAAATCGGCAGTCCAAGGCGAAGGGCGACATCGGCTCGCTGGAAAACATCCTGATCGAAAACGTCAACTGCCTCAATGCGATCCAACCGATCATTTTCAACTGGGAGCCCGGTGAACCGAAAAAGATCAAAAACGTGACGCTCAGCAATATCGCCGTCCAGAATTACGGCAAGGAGGCCGGCAAGGATCTCAGCCCGATGAAGGGTGCCTATCCCGACGCCCATAATAATAACGGCATCGCCAACGCCTACGGAATCTGGGCCCGCGGAGTGGATGGTCTGAAGTTGAAATCGATGAACTTCTACGACCGTGGCGAAAGCAAACGGCAGAAAATGTATTTCGAGCCCGGCAGCGTCGAAAACGTGGACGTGAGCGCGATTTCAGCTCCGGCGGCCAAGCTGAAATAGCTATCCTTTTGATTCCCCCCGCTTTTCCTAAATACCCATGTCATCTTCCTCCTTTCTGGCACTGGCTGCATTCGCCTTTCTCGGCACCTGCGGAATCGCCGGCGCGCAAACGTATGGACTGGCCGCGCGGCCGACGGTGGGAACGTATTTTGACTCCGCGCTGCCGCCGGTTCCGCCTGCGGAGGCCACGAACTGGTCCGCGGTCAACGCGTTTCCTAGCCTGACCTTCCAGAACCCGATGGGTCTGGGGCCGCTGCCGGGGACTAACAAACTCTTGGTCTGGGAGCGCGAAGGCCGGACCTGGCTGATCGATCCCACCACCTCGGCCAAAACGCTGAGCATCGATCTGAGCGACAAGTGCCAGGGCTGGGACGACAGCGGATTGTTCGCCGTGGTGCCGCATCCGGATTTCGCGACGAACCACTACGTCTTCGTTTACTACACCTATGTCACTTCCGGAATGGTCGCCGGCAGTGCGACTGCCCGGCCCCCCGGCCAACCCTTGCTCCCGGCGTCACACGATCCCCGCAACCGGTTGTCGCGGTTCACGCTGGATGCGAATGGGGTGGCGATTCCCAACTCCGAGTTCGTACTGATCAACCAGTCGATCACGAAAACCTATCACAAGGGCGGCGGGATGTTCTTCCACCCGACGAGCCGCCTGCTTTACCTGACGGTGG
>JBDSNC010000301.1:0-69931 GCA_039915545.1 Luteolibacter sp. | reverse complement strand
GGCGGAAGGCACCGGCGAGCTGGCGGGCGAAACTCTCGTTCTTCGAGTCACCCACGACATAGTAACGGCCGTTCCCATTGCGGGCGAGTTCTGAGAGAAGGCGGTCGTTCACGCCATCGGCTCCGATGCCGGCGATGTCGAAGGCGATGCCTTTCTGGCGCAGCGATTTCACGCGCTCGGCGAGGCGCTCGGGATTCGCATTGCCCAGGTTGGCGGCTCCGTCGGTGAAAAGCACGATGCGGTTCTGTTCCCCGGCGGCATGCGGGCGGGCGGCCATTTGTTCGCCGAGATTGATCGCCTGTTCGAGATTGGTGCCGCCTTCGCTGGCGGTTTGGTTGATGAGGTCGCCGAGTTGTCCTGCCTTGTCGCCCGTCCAGTTGTCTGCCAGCAAATGCGATTCGCGGGAGAATCCGACGACGGTGATGTGGTCGTTAGGAGTGAGCAGGCCACCGAGTTGTTTGAGCGCGTTGGTCATCGCGGTGCGGCGGTCCTCGCGGACCATCGAGCCGGATTGATCGACGAGCAGCGTGAGCCGGAGCGGTTGTGCCGCACCGCGACCGGTGGCGGCGGTTTTCAGAGAAACGCGGACGAGATTGCGACCGGGAATGATCGGATGTGCGGCCTGCTCGATGGTGGCGGCGACGGGTTCGTTAGACGCCGGTGCGGGATCGCCGTAGTCCACGGCGTTGTAGAATTGCTCCACCTTGATGCCGGTGGGATCGGGGCGCTCGCCTTTTTCCAGCGCGGCCTTGGCGATCTGAAACGAGGCGTCGCTGATGTTGAGGGAGAAAGTGGAATAAGCTTCCTCGCTTGCGGCGATTTCCTCGATGGATTCGAGCGGGGTAATTACAGCTGCCTTTTGTGCCGCCTCCAGCAAAACTTCGGCATCCTTTTCTCCCTTCAAATCGATGCCTTTAAAAAGATATTCGGAAGAATAGTTCGTGTGGATTTCATACTCGGTTCCTCCCGACTTTTCCTTTTTCGAAGTGTCCCAATACAGATCCGCATTTTCATCCACTCCGCGGCCTCGCTTCTGCGACTCTTGATCCGCGATGGGAGCACCGTTGTTTACAAATCCTTCAAATTCCGGTTTCTTTCCATCGGCCGGGGCATTGGATTCCCACGACTTTTCCACACCATCCAACTGCCCGGCACGATCGCGGGTATTTTCTTTCTTGCCCTCATCCGCACGGCCCGTGCCCAACGCCATGGAGGAATCGGGGGCGTTCACCTTATCGGCAGCGATTGCGGGCAGCGGCACGTCACCGTCAGACACATCACCCAAATCCTTCTGATTGTTCAATTCCTCGGCCGGTCCCCCTTGAACGGTTCCACCGTTGCGCAGGAACATCCTACCGGCGGAGATAGCAGGTGCCGGTCCGTCGATCTTGTATCTCCCCTCTTCTCCGCCTGTGGGTGCCATTTCTGCTGGAGCGGATGTAGCGAAGGCGTTTTGGGCCTTTGCAGCTTCTCCCGGCTTGCCGGAGGCTGGCGGGCTGTTCTTGGATTCGGAGCGGTCCGCGAGGCCGAAACCTCCGCTGCCGCCGCCACTGCCGCCGCCCGCGCCAGCTTCAGATTTTTTGAGACCGTCCAAACCCAGTTCCATGGCAAATTCTGCTGGAGCCGGTTCTCTCGCTGCGGCCACCGAGGAGTCATCTTTGCCTTTGGTGCGGTTCGGATTGTTGAGGATCGCATCGATGTTGTTCCGATTGATCGCCTGATCGCCACTGCGGAGGCCATTGGTCACACCGTTCGCGGCGAATTGGCTCGGGTCGGCGGGAGAGTTGGATGGAGGAACGTATTCAGTATAAAAGTCCACGTCCGCTAGATCGCTTTTGGCCCCTGCCATCGACTGGGGTTTGGCGGCGAGAGCCATGTGCTCGTCGAACGTGATCCGATCAAGGTCCTGCGCTGCCGGGACGGCGCCGTTCAGCTCGACCGGAGCGCTTTCGTCTATTGGAGCAAACTTCGAATCGGAAAGCGCCGAAGAGGAAGCCGAGCCGCCGCTAAACCTATTCGCGCCGTGCATAGACTGCGCATCCTGACCAGCCAACGCAGAGCGATCCCCGAATTCCTCCGCCGTAGGCTGGCCGGGGCGGGAAACGGTGGCTCTCCCGCTGCCAGCCACCGGCGTGGATTGGACGACCGGGGGAGCAGCGGCGGCCGCAGGGGCGGCAGATGGTTTCGAGGCCTTCGTTTTGGCCATCGATCCATACGCTGCCATCTCCTTATTTGCTGACAGATTTCTCTGACGCTCGGGCGGCACCACCCGCTCTCTGGCACCTCCCATCGCCATCTCAGGCAGCGGCGCGGGTGCAGCGGCAGCGGGTGTTGCCGCAGCTTTACTCGACGCCGGCGCAGGTTGACCTAACCTAAACCCGGTTCCAGCAACAATATCGACTCCCCTTTTTCCAGCTTCTTCAAGGCGACCGGATTCCTCCTTGATCCCCTTTGATCGGGTGACTACCTCGTCGGATCTTCCGTCGTCGGCAAGTTCATCAAAAGCGGCGGATGCCTGGGGCTCCAATCCCCTACCCGCCCCTGCTCCGTATCCTCCACCCCCGCCCCCACTTCCTCCTCCAGGAAGGAAATCGACTTTTTCCTCTGCCATCTCCTTGGCAGCGGAACGTTGAGCTGCCGCTTTGACCTTCCGCGCCTTCTGGATAGAAGCGCTGCCGGAGGAAAACATGGCACCAAGGAATAACGTCAACATCACGCAGGCGGCGATAGCTAACAACGCTCTCCGTCCGCTGCGGCGGATGCGGGCGTCCTTGTCGGATTCGAGGCTGACGATTTTTTCATCGCCGAAAATCTCATCGAGGACCTTGCGTTTTTCCTCGGGGAGTTTCCAGGAATTGTCGGGCTCGGCGGATTCGGCTTCGGTGAGGAGGCCGTGGAGGGCGCGCATGCGGCGGCGGAAAACCTGGAGTTCGGGGCGTTCTTCGCACAAACGCTCGAGCTCCGCCGCTTCGAAGGCGGATGCCTCGCCGAGCACCCAGGAGACGATGCGGGCCTCGATGGGCTCGTCGCCGATGGTGTCGAATGGTGTGGAGTCGTTCATTGGGAAAGTTTGCTAGGTTATCGGGAAGAGGAAGAGTTTACCGCAGAGGCGCGGAGGTCGCGAAGGGACGCGGAGGAAGAGGTGTTGGGAGTTGAGAGAAAGAGGGAGAGATAGGGCCTGTGTGACGCATGGGACTTATGAATTCCTCTTCACTTCGTTGTTCGATGTTGGGCGTTCGATGTTCGATGTTCCCCTGCTAGCCTTCGGCGGTCTCGATGCCGAGGCGGCGGAGGGAGTCGGCGAGGTTCTTGAGGGCGTGGTGGAGTTTGTAGCCGACGTTGCCGACGCTGAGGCCGGTGCGCTGGCTGATCTGGTCGTATTTGAGGCCTTCGTGGTATTTGAGGGAAATGAGCTGGCGGTCGTCTTCGTGGAGCTCGGCGACGAGGAGTTGGAGGGTGCCGAGGGCTTCGAGTTTGCCGAGGGTTTGGTCGGGATCGGGCGATTGGCTTTCCCATTCGCGTCCGGTTTCGATGGTGGTTTCGCGTTTGTGGTCGCGGAGGTGGTTGAGGGCGAGATTTCGGATGGAGCGGAAGAGCCAGGCGCGGGGATTGGTGACGTCCTCCCAATGTTCGTGGAGTCTGAGGAAAGCCTCCTGCACGAGGTCCTCCGCGGTTTCCCGCTGGCCGACGAGGCCGTGGGCATAGCGCAGGAGCGGCGATTCCTCGGCATCGAACACCTGGCGGAGCGTGGGTTTTTCCTCCATGGGTGGTTGAAGAGGGATCACGGTCGGTCGAGCGGCCTCAGCCTGGGAGCGGGCGGTGGCGGTTTGAGTTTCCATGAAGCGGCGGGTGCGTGGTCATGCGTTCCGAGTATGAAGACACAAGTGGCGGAAGTTCCTTAGAAAATATTTTGCAATGGCGAGGATTGAAACGGAGCACGGAGGCACAGCCTTTGGTCGATGGATTCATAAATGTTTGGTTTTTCGCGTCTTAGGGTGATTGAAAGGAAGTTGCTCCGCAGATCCGGAGTGCCGAGGGGGCTTGAAATGCTGCCGTGAAGGGTGTCCGGGCTGCCTGGATGGGTCGCACGGCTGCCGCAAAGGTCGTCCGGGATGCCCGGATGGGTTGCACGGCCGTCGTGGGAGTCGTCCGGGATGCCGGACGGCTTGGATTTCCGCCGCGAGAGGCGTCCGGGGTGTCCGGACGCCTCGGATTTTCGTCGTGAAGGTCGTCTGGGGTGTCCCGACAGGTCGCACGGCCGTCGTGAAGGTCGTCCGGACATCCCGGATGACTGAAAATCCCGCCGTTAAGGGCACCTGGGCATGGCATTTCGGCAAAAATCACAGGCTTGTCAGACGGTGTGGGAATGCCCCACCTTCCGCAGCTCATGAAACGGGTGATCATTCATACGGACGGCGGCTGCAAGGGGAACCCCGGGCCGGGCGGATACGGGGCGGTGCTGGTGGCGGGAAAGCATCGGAAGGAACTGGCGGCGGGATATCGGATGACGACGAACAACCGGATGGAACTGCGGGCGGCGATCGCGGCGCTGGAGCTGCTGAGCGAGCCGTGCGAGGTGGAGCTGCACTCGGACTCGAAGTATCTGATCGACGCGGTTTCGAAAAAATGGATCGACGGCTGGAAAAAGCGCGGTTGGAAGACGGCGGCGAAGGAGCCGGTGAAAAACCAGGATCTGTGGCTGAAACTGCTGGCGGCGATGGCCGGGCACAAGATCGACTGGCGCTGGGTGAAGGGCCACGCCGGCCACACGGAGAACGAACGCTGCGACGAGCTGGCGAACATCGCGGTGACCGGCAGGAATCTGTTGGAGGATGTGGGTTTCGAGGTCGGGCGGAATTGAAATGGAGGAGAATTGCAAATCACGGTTGGGCGCGAGGCTCGGGGTGTTCGGCGACCTGCACACGCGGTTTCTACTGGATCATGCGCTGCGGGTGATACCGTGGTTTCTGGAGCCGGTGCTGATGAGCGGATGGACGTTCTTGTTTTTCCTGATCGCGAAAAAGCAGCGGCGGGCGGTGGCGGGAAACCTGCGGGTGCTGCATCCGGGATGGGGCGCGTGGCGGGCGAAGCTCGGGGCGTGGCAGGTTTTCTGGAACTTCGCGCTGACCTACGCGGACGGGCTGCGCTGCCAGACGGAAACCGGCGGCGTGGACTGGCTGGTGGACGGACTGGCACCGCTGGAGGATTTGGCGAACAGGACCGAGGGCTGCATCATCCTAACCGCCCACATGGGAAACTACGATCTCGCGGCTCCAATGTTCGCATCGAGGTTCGACCGCACGCTTTACACGGTCAGAGCCCGCGAGCGCGAGCCGGAGACGCAGAAGATCCGCGAGGAGGAGATCCGGCAGAAGGAGCGGCACTATCCGAATTTCCGCACGCTCTACAACCAGGAGGGAAACCTGCTGGGCGTGGAGCTGGCCCGGCTGCTAGGCGAGGGCCACATCGTGGCGGTGCAGGGCGACCGCGTGATCTTCGATGTTTCCCCGATGGAGGTGGAGGTGGAGCCGGGCCTGCGAATGCGGCTGCCGAAAGGTCCGCTGTTTCTCGCGAGGGCGACGAACGCCCCGACGTTTCCGCTGTTCATCGTGCGCGACGGCTGGCGGAGATACCGGGTGATCGTTTTTCCGCCGATCGAGCTGCCACCGAGAAAACGCGGCGAGGACGACGACGCGGGGAAAATCTGGGCGGCGGCGATCCTGCGGGTGGTGCGCGAGCATTGGCGGCAGTGGTATGTGTTCGAGCCGCTGCTGGCGCGGGTGGATTGAATTACGCGATTGTTCCCTTTTCGCGGGCGGAATTTCAGCTATAGGAGGATCATGAAATTCAAGTTCACCGTTGTTCTTGCTGCCGTGCTCGGTGTTTGCGGACCGCTGGCGATGGCCGCGCAGCCGGTGCCGCCGCTCAATCCGCCGAAACTTCCGCTGAGCACGGTTTTCCAAGGTGAGTCGAAATTTTACGCGATCATCGCCAAGGCCGAGAGGGAGAATTGGCGAGCGCTGCCGCTGAGCGAACGGACCGCGCGGGTGGCGAGGGAATTTGTCGGCACGCCCTACGTCAATTACTCGCTGGAGGTGGATGACAAGATCGAGTCCCCGGTGGCCAATCTCAAGGGCATGGATTGCTGGACCTATTATGAAAACTCCCTGGCCCTTGCCCGCCTGCTGCGTTACAAGCCCGGTCCCTACAAGCCGCAGGACATGCTGCAGATGGTGGAAATCGAACGCTATCGGAGTGGCGTCTGCACGGGAAGCTTCCTGAGCCGCATGCACCACCTGGAGGAGGTTTTCTACGACAACCAGCGCCGCGGCTACGCCACCAACATCACGTCCCGCATTCCCGGAGCCGTCCGGATGCACCGCGAGATCCACGAAATGACGGTGGCATGGAAAAGCTACCGCTACCTGCGCAACAATCCGTCGCTGGTCGCGCCGATGGGAAAAATCGAGGAGCAGGTGTCCAACCTGCCGGTCTATCAAGTCCCGAAATCCAAGGTGCGCGACGCGGAAAAATACCTTCAGAACGGCGACATCTGCGCGATCACGTGCAGTGATTCGAGCGGCTACACCTCGCATGTCGGAATGATCATCCGCCTCGGAGACCGCGCCTATTTCACCCACGCCACCTCGGATCACGACAAGGGCCGCATGGTGATCATCGACCGACCGATCAGCGATTACGTGAACAGCGCGTCAAAGCACGCGGGCATCATCCTCTGCCGCCCGAACGACGTACCACCGTCGACGCTGTGGCAAAACAACGTGGCGAAGCAGTGATCCGCCGGAAGCAAACGGTCTTGAATCGCAGCATGCCGCGACGGATGCTCCCGCCATGCCCGCCCGTGCCGCCGCCGACTATTTCGCCCGCCGATTGATCGATGCCGGGCATGTCGCGTATTTCGCAGGCGGCTGCGTGCGGGACAAGCTGCTCGGGCTGAAGCCGAAGGACTACGACGTCGCGACCTCGGCGAAACCGGAGGAGGTGCTGGCGCTGTTTCCGAAATCCAACGAAGTCGGCGCGCACTTCGGCGTGGTGATCGCGAAGCACAACGGGCAGCATGTGGAAATTGCGACGTTCCGGACGGACGGCAGTTATAAAGACGGTCGCAGGCCGGAGACAGTGGAATTCTCGACTCCGGAGCACGACGCACAGCGCAGGGATTTCACGATCAACGGGCTGTTTGAAAATCCGCTGACGGGCGAGGTGATCGACTTTGTCGGAGGCCGTGCGGATCTCGACGCACGGATGATCCGCGCGATCGGTGATGCGAAGGCGCGATTCACCGAGGACTCGCTGAGGCTGCTGCGAGCCGTGCGGTTTTCGACGACGCTCGGGTTTGAAATCGAAGCGGTGACATTCGCGGCGATCAAGGAATGCGCACCGCTGCTAGAGCGGATTTCGCCCGAGCGGATTCGTGATGAGTTTTCGAAGATCCTTGTTTCGCCACGGCGGCGCAAGGGACTGGCGTTGCTGGTCGATAGCGGACTGATCAATCATTTCATGCCGGAGGTGCTGAAGATGATCGGCTGCGAGCAACCGCCGGAGTGGCATCCGGAAGGCGATGTTTTCACCCATACCTGCATCATGTTGGAAATGCTGGAGCCGGACGCGCCGCTGGAACTCTGCCTCGCCGTCCTGCTGCACGACATCGCGAAGCCGCCCTGCCAGACTTTCGACGCGGATGCCGGGGGACGCATCCGTTTCAACGGCCACGACGCGATGGGCGCGGAAATGGCGGACACCATACTCCGCCGCCTGCGCTATTCGAACGACACCATCGCCGCGGTCGTGCCAATGGTCTCCCGCCACATGCAGTTCATGAACGTGCAGCAGATGCGCACGGCGAAATTGAAGCGCTTCATGGCGGAGCCGCAGTTCGAGCAGGAAATGGAGCTGCACCGCGTGGATTGCGGGTCGTCGAACGGATTTACGGACAATTACGAGTTTCTCCAAAAGAAGGCCGTCGAGTTCGCCGCCGAGCCGTTGATCCCCCCGCCCCTCGTCACCGGGCGCGACCTGATCAAGCTCGGCCTGAAACCCGGCCCGCGGTTCAAAGAGATCCTCGAAGCCATCCAAACCGAGCAACTCGAAGGACGAATCCTTGATCGCGAGCCCGCCATGGCCTATCTCAAGCGCCTCGCAGCGGAAATTTCCGCGTGATTTGCCCAGTATCCGGTAAATCGTGCGGCGCACATCCCCTGCCCGATCCACCACATTTTTCCCATGAATTCCACCATTCCCGTCGAACACAACGAGCCGGTCAACGCAAGCATCCTGGCCATTTCTGAAGACCTCATCGCCGGATTCCAGCGTCACCCGTTCCATCTGATCGCTGAGAAATCCGGGGTGCCGCTTGAAACCGTGATCGAGCGCATCCGTGCGATGGTCGAGGCCGGAGTGGTCCGCCGGGTGCGGCAGACGCTGCTTTCCACCAAGCTCGCTCACGGCGCGCTCGTCGCTTGGAAAGTGCCTGAGGAAAAGCTCAACGCTGCGTTTGATTTCATGTCGAAGGAGGATCCGTTCTCCGGCCACGTCGTGATCCGCTCGACGGATACTGAGGTTTCCGGCTCCGGCTACCGGCTTTGGACCACGCTGAAAGTGCCTGTCGGCGAGTCGCTCGACGAGCACGCCACCTCCCTGCTCCGTCTCACCGGCGCGACCGAATACCTGCTCATGCCGGCCAACGGAGTCTTCGCCCTCGGAGTCGGCCACACCCGCCGGAAAACCCTGGAACCCGGCGACAAGGCCGACGAGCCGGCGGAAATGATGACCACCATTCCGGTCGATCTCACCACGGAGGAATGGGATGTCCTGCTCGCGCTGAAGGAAGAGCTCACGCCCGACGAAATCTGCGAGGAACCCTGGGTGAAGCGTGCGGCCATCGCCGGTGTTTCGCTTGATCGATTCTGCGAAGTTGCCGAGACGCTGAACGCGAAAAAAGTGATCGGCCGTTTCTCCACGTTCCTCGAACACGTGAAACCCTCCGCTACCGGCGAGCGCGTCACCCGTTTCAACGGACTTTTCCATTGGGCCGTGCCGAAAGGCCGCGAGATCGAAGCCGGCGCGCAGGTCGGCCGCCACTTCTGCATGACCCACTGCTACTGGCGCGAAGGCGGCCCGCAGTTCGGCGACGTGAACATCATGGGCGTGGTCCACGGCACCGAGAAACCCCGCGTGCTCGAACACAAGGCGGCCATCGACCAGCACCTCGAAGCCGTCGGCATCCCCGTCTCCTACACCAACGTCTTCTGGGGCGGCCGTTCGGAAATCAAACCCTCGGAAATCTCGCCGAAAGCCTATGCCGAATGGCATGCGAAACACGCTTGAAAGTTGTTTCGGCTTGGTGAAATAAAGCATTCAACATCCATACTGGGTATCCATCGTGCGCGGGCTGGAAAGCCGATAATTTTTTAAGATTTGAGGAGAATTTTCGTGTATGAGTAAATTGACCGTGATGAACTGTCGTTAACCCATGCAGGCAACTCTCCTACCTCCCCGTAATCCGGCCCTCTGTGCTCCAATTACTTCCAACCGGGAGCTAGGCTCCTGCCTGATCGCGAACATGCCGATGAAGGAACTGCTCTCAGCGGACCTGCGCCAAGCGGGCTTGCAAATCGTTGAGCCCAGCGATGCCGGTGAACACACCCTTAGAATCCCGGTCGATAATTGGATCGACGTTGCCGCACTGATGCTACTAGGCAGCAACCAGCTCAGTACGTGCTTGGTGGACAGCGCAGGCAGTATCCTGGCTTGGAAAGGTGCCGAGCGCCCTGAAGACTGCGTCGATAGGATCATCACAGATGCAAATTGTTTTCCTGTTCTCTATCCATGGGATCTTCTCCGTATAAACGAAGAAGCCCTGGCGCTGATGGATGAAACCTCACTGCTCGGCGAAGTGAGCTCGCTGGCAAGCTTGTCCGGTCCCATCCGCCTCGCCAACGGCTCGCGGATCCTGCCCGGCACGGTGATCGAAGGTCCGGTGCTCATCGGATCAAACAGCCAGATCGGCCCGAACGCCTACATCCGCGGAGCCACCAGCATCGGCGCGAACTGCTACGTCGGCAACGGGGCTGAAATTAAGAACTCGATCATTTACAACAACACTTATATTTCCCGCCAGTGCTACGTCGGGGACTCCATCATCGGCACCCACGTCACACTCGGCGCGGGAACCTGCACGGAAAACCATCGTCACGACGGCCGTCACCACGTTTCGATGATCCAGGGAAAACCCGTGGACACCGGCCGCCTCAAGCTCGGCGCGATCCTCGGCGACGGCGTCCGCACCGGCGTGAATACCTCGTTGGCCGCCGGCGTGAAAATGGGAATCGCCCGCACGACGCTGCCCGGCACCTACGTCAGCAAGGACATATTGTGACCAAATCGTCACACGCGAGGGTTTCGCCCTGTGACAACACGCCCGCTAGCTTGTCCTCGAAATGAATCGCATTCTGATTGTAGAGGACGAACGTGACATCGCCGACCTCATCGGCTTCAACCTCACACGAGCGGGATACGACGTGCTCAAGGCCCATGACGGAGTGGTGGGCACCGAAATGGCCCTGCGCGAACGTCCGGACCTGATCGTGCTGGACCTCATGCTCCCCGGCCGCGACGGTTATTCGGTTTTCCGCGAGCTGCGGCGCGACACCCGCACGGTGAACATTCCGGTGATCATGCTGACGGCACGCGCCCAGACTGAGGATCGCATTCAGGGACTGGAAGCCGGGGCCGACGACTATTTAACGAAGCCTTTCAGCCCGAAAGAACTGATGCTGCGCGTGCAGGCAATTTTGAAACGCTCGGACGCGCCTCCGGGCAACGTCGATTTCACCTACGGTCCGTTCCGTTTCGACAAGAACTCGCTCAAGTTCTATCTGGACAACGAGCCGGCCGACCTGACAGCCACCGAATTCAAACTGCTGCTCTTCCTCTGCGAGCGCTCGGGAAAACCGCAGGACCGCAACGACCTTCTCCGCACCGTCTGGGGCTACAGCGATGCGACCCACAGCCGCACGCTGGACACCCACATGAAACGTCTCCGGCAGAAGCTCGGAATCCACGGCTCATGGGTTGAAACGGTGAGAGGTATCGGCTATTGCGTAGCGAAAGCCGAAGGATGACCAACGAAATCGCCATCATTGCCACTGTTTCGGCACTCACCGCACTGACGGTTTACGTTTACCGTCACCGCAATTCCCGCAAGGAATCCGAAGCCGAAGTCAACGCATGGAAACTCCGCCTTGAACTCGATCTCAAACAAGCCCGTGACGAACGCAACCGCCTGCTCGACGCCCTCGGCGATGCTTTCCTGTTGGTCGATCCGGGCGCTAACATCCGCTTCGCCAACGAGGCCGCGCGCTCGCTCTTCGGCAACCGCGAACTGGTCAACCGCCCGGTCCGGGAAGCATTCATCGATCCCCGTCTGGCAGATGCGTTGCTGCGCTGTCTGGAAACCGGCGAGCCCGTGCAATCGCGCGTCGTCCTTCCCCAACAGACCTCGCCGCGCGGTGATCTTGAGACCCGCGGCGTCAACGCGTGGATTATCGATGCCGCGCAGCTATCCAACGCACCGGACAGCGATCCCATCACCCGAGTCATCATCCGCGACGTGACCACCGAGCATCAGATAGAACAGGTGCGGAAGGACTTCGTCGCGAACGCCTCGCACGAGCTGCGCACCCCGCTGGCCATCATCAACGGCTATCTGGAAAACCTGTTGGACGATGACATGCTCGACGACAAGGAGATGTCGCGGCGCTTTCTAACTGTCATGCGCAAGCACGCCGACCGCATCTCGCGCATCGTCGAGGACATGCTCGTCATCTCGCGGCTGGAGTCCGGCGAGGCGAGCGCGCTCAAGATGGAGCCGTTCCGTTTCCGCTCCTGCGTGAACGACATTCTCGAACGGCTGGAGTCCGTCATCCGCGCCCAGAATGCGGAGATGATGGTCACCATGCCGGACCCCGCGGTGACGCTCCAGGGCGACCGCTTCTACTGGACCCAAGTACTTTTCAACCTCGTCGAAAACGCCCTCAAGCAAAATCCCTACAGCGGCCTCCGCGTCGAGATCGGCTGCCAGCTCGTCGGCGCGGCGTATCACATCTGGGTGGCGGACAACGGCGTCGGCATCCCGAGCGCGGATCTGCCGCATATTTTCCGGCGGTTTTACCGGGTGGAAAAGCACCACTCGCAGCAGGAAATCAAGGGCACCGGACTCGGGCTCTCGATCGTCAAACGCGCCATCGAGGCACACCACGGGACCATCGGCGTGACCTCGGTACCCGGCCGCGAGACGAAGTTCCTGATCACGGTGCCCAAAGACGGCCTGTGAGCGGACGCCCGCTTTTCCGGCAATCGAGATTTCCCGGAAAATTAACCGTGCCACTTTGGGGAAATTTCTCCTAAATCGCGGCGAACCAAGGTCCCGGACCTTTTCACCTCAACGATTTTCGACAAATGTCATCTTCTCCGATTCAATTCATTCACAAAGAACGCCTCCCATCGACCGGCTGCCTCGTCATTCCCGGGCGGCTGGAGCTCGATCTGCTCCTCCATTTTGAAAAACTCTTCGCCGGCCGGCACATCACCTGGCTCGTCGAGGAAACCGCCCACTACGATCCCGCGCTCACCACCCACCTTCAGAAATCCGGCTCCGGCTCGATGTTCTCCGCCGCGGACGCCGCTCCCGCCGCAGCCGGGGCCCAGCTCCAGCCGTTTCTCGCGAATGGTGGCGTGCTCATCTACGTCCCCGGCCGCGCCGTCACCCGGAATGCGACCACCTGCCACATTCCGGCGTCCCACCTGAAGGCGCTGTGCGCGTTCGGTCTGCCGGTTCTGCCCGTCGCCATCGATTGCCCGCGCGAATCCAGCCTCAGCGTCGAGCGCCTGTCCTCGCTGCCCGTCGCGGTCTTCAGCATCGCCCCGCTCATTCCCGCGAAGGACGCCAGCGTCGCCTCTTACCAGCAGGCGCTTTTTTCCGCCGCTGAGGAGGCCTACAGCTCACGCGCGCTTTTCAAAGGATCACTCGCGATGTCCCTGCTCAAGGGCCTCAAGAAGCATTCGAAAAACCGCATCATCGACGGCTCGGACGATTCGGAGATGACCTACGACAAGGTGCTCGCCGCAGCGATCGTTTTTTCGAAGTTCATCAAGGAGGAAACCGACAAGCCGCGCGTGGCCATCGTCCTCCCTCCCGGGAAAGCCGGACTCATCGCGAACCTTGCCGTGATCTTCGCCGGAAAAACTCCGGTGAACCTCAATTTCACCGCCGGCCCGGAAGCGGTGAAATCCAGCATCCGCCAGGCCGACGTGGACCGCTTCATCACCGCCGATCCGTTCGTTAGAAAAGTTTCCTCATTCCCGTGGCCGCCCAACCGCGACCTCATCTTCATCGAGCGCGTCCTGCCGACGCTGAAGAAGAAGATCGTCACCTGGGCGATGGTTTCAAAACTGCTTCCATCGTCCGCCCTCATTCTTCTGCTAGGACTGAACAAGCGCCGCGGTCAGGACGAAGCCACCCTGCTCTTCACTTCCGGCTCCTCCGGCGAACCCAAGGGTGTGGTGCTCAGCCACCGCAACGTGCTCGCCAACGTCTGCCAGTTCGGCTCGCGCCTGAACCTGCCGAATGGCTCGGCGATTCTCGGCTGCCTGCCGCTGTTCCATTCGTTCGGCTGCACCGTCACGCTTTGGTTCCCCGTCATCGAAGGCGTGAACCTTGTCACCTATCCGAGTCCGTTGGAAACGAAGCGCCTCGCGGAACTCATCGCGCTCCATCAGATCAACATCTTCCTCTCCACCCCGACTTTCCTGCGCGGCTACATGAAGCGGATCGATCCCGCACAGCTTTCCTCGCTCAAGCTCGTCGTCACCGGCGCGGAGAAACTCCCGCAGTCTCTGGCATCCGCCTTCGAGGACAAGTTCGGCGTCCGTCCTCAGGAAGGCTACGGACTAACTGAAACATCGCCCGCCACCAACGTCAACCTGCCGGATCTCGATCCATCCGCCAACATCATCGTGCTACCGTCTTCGCGCCACGGCTCCGTCGGCCAGCTCCTTCCCGGCCTCGCCATCAAACTGACCGATCCGGCATCCGACCAATCCATTCCTATCAGCCAGCAGGGCCTCATCTGGTTCAAAGGCTCCAACGTTTTTTCCGGCTACCTGGGCGATCCAAAAAAAACCGCCGAGGTCCTCACCGCCGACGGCTGGTTCCGCACCGGTGATGTCGGCCGCATGGACGAGGACGGTTTCCTCTATATCGAGGGCCGCATCTCGCGCTTTTCCAAGATCGCCGGAGAAATGGTGCCTCACGAAACCGTCGAGGCCGCCATCAACAAGGTCCTCGGCCTTGATTCCGAAGCCGAGCGCAAGATCGCCGTCGTCGGTGTGCCGGATGAACAGAAGGGCGAGGCCATCCTGCTCCTTTCCACCATCGCCGGCCCCGCGCTCGAACAGGAATGCATCGATCTCCGCTACAAGCTCCTGGACGAAGGCCTTTCGTCGCTCTGGTGCCCCAAGCACATCGTCCCTGTCACGGAAATCCCGGTGCTCGCCTCCGGCAAACTCGATATCAAATCCTGCGAGAAACTCGCCAGACAGAACGCCTGAAGAAGTTGATGGTTGAGAGTTGATGGTTGATGGAAAGAATCAGACTTTCGCAACCACCACTCTTAATCTTGCTATCAATCATCAACTCTCAACCATCCACATCTTCAAAATGCCCAACCGCATCGACTCCACCTTCGCCCGTCTCCGGGAAACCGGAAAAAAAGCCTTCGTCGCCTACGTCGCCGCCGGTGATCCCGATTTTGAGATCTCGCTGGAAATCATCAAAGCCCTCGCGGACGCCGGGTCCGACATCATCGAACTCGGCCTGCCGTTTTCCGATCCGTTAGCCGACGGCATCGTCAACCAGATGGCCGCCGACCGCGCGCTCAAGTCCGGAATGACCACCATCCGCGTCATCGAGCTGATCCGCCGCTTCCGCGAGACCCACGAGACGCCCATAGTGCTCTTCACCTATCTTAATCCCGTTTTCACCTACGGCTTCGAAGCCTTCCACCACGACGCCGCAGCCGCCGGCGCGGACGGCATTCTTTTACTCGATCTTCCTCCCGATGAGGCAGCGCTGAACAAGGACCTCGCCATCGGAGCGGGACTGAAACACATCCGCCTCATCGCACCGACGACTCCGCCGGAGCGCGTGAAAATCCTCGCGCAGTCTGCGGAAGGCTTCATCTACGCGCTTTCAAGAACCGGAGTCACCGGCTCGCACGGCGCTCCGTCGGCCAACATCGCCGCCCTTGTTTCATCGATCAAAGCCCACACGGATGTCCCCGTCTGCGTCGGCTTCGGCATCACCACCCCGGACCAGGCCGCCATGGTTGCCAGCACAGCGGATGGTGTTATCGTGGGCTCGGCGATCGTCAAACAGGTGGAACTCCACCCGGAAAACGCCGCCCAAGCCGTTCGCGATTTCACCGCACCACTCATCGCCGCCACGAAGGGTTGATAGTGGATGGTTGATAGCAAAAAACTGGAATCCCCGCTCTCTCCACACCCTCCGCTCTTCTCTTCCTATCAACAATCAACACCCAACCATCAACTTTTTCCAACCATGCTCCTCAAATTCTTCAAAATGAACGGCGCGGGCAATGACTTCATCATTGTCGACAATCGCGACCTCTCGCTCACCGAAGCCCTCGACGCTGATACCATCGCTGCGCTCTGCGACCGCCACCGCGGCATCGGAGCCGATGGACTGCTCGCTGTCGAACCCGCGAAAAAAGGCGCGGACTTCCGTTTCCGTTATTACAACGCGGACGGAGGCGAAGCCGAAATGTGTGGCAACGGCGCCCGTTGTTTCGGCCGCTTCACCGCGCACCTCGGCGAGATCGTGCTCAAAAAAGTGACGTTCGAAACGATCGTCGGAACCCTCGGCGCGGAAATGATCGGTGACGACGTCCGCATCGCCATGTCAGACCCGAAGGACCTCGAACTCGAGATCGACGTGAAGGTTCCCGGCCTCGACGGCAGCCTGCATTTCGTCAACACCGGCGTGCCTCACGTCGTCGCGTTCCTCGAAAGCATGGCAGCGCTCGAAGACTTCGACGTCTTCCAATACGGCGGCGAGATCCGCAATCATGACGCGTTTGCCCCGGCAGGAACCAACGCGAACTTCGCAGCCATCCTCGCTCCCGACCACATCGCCATCCGCACCTTCGAGCGCGGCGTGGAGGATGAAACCCTCGCCTGCGGCACCGGCATGGTCGCCTCGGCGCTCGTTCACCATCTCCTAACCGGTGCTCCGAGCCCGATCAAGGTGGACGTCGAAGGCGGTGACACGCTGGAGATCGGCTTTGAAAAAACCGGCGATCAGACTTTCAAGAACGTCACCCTCACAGGTCCGGCGGACTTCGTCTTCGAAGGCGAGATCGATATTTGATAGAGCTTCCCATATTCCGTTAGGGAAGGCGCGCCATCGCAGGATGGCGCGCTTTTCCTTGGGACTTAAAAGTGGCGAAGATGTCACGTGGGATGGGTTGAGGGGAGTTCACCTGGCAACAAGATGTGTCCGCTCGAAACGCGTCTCCCATCCCAATCCCATGAATCCGAAACACCTTCCCTCCCCTCGCGTGTCCCTTGCGATGACGCTGACCTTCGCCTGTTGGACCGGCCACCTTGAGGCGGCTTCCTTCACCAGTGGAAACCTGGCCATCCTCCAGGCTGCGGCCTCGACCAGCAACACCACTTGCTCCGTTGTGGAGGTTAGCCCGACCTCGTCCACGCCCTCCACTCCCGTCCAAACCATCGCGATCGACGGTACAACCCTGCCAGGCTCGCTGCGTTTCAGCGGTTCCGCGACCAGCACCGGGTATCTGGCAAACTCCCAGGATCGGACGCTGCTCGCTTTCACCGGTCACAACTCCACCACCTCGGGTACCACCAATGCCAATACGCTCACAGCCCGTGGCGTGGGTGTCTTCAACAATGCAGGCACATTCTCGCTCGCCGCCACCTACACGGGATCATCAGGCAATCAAACCCGCTGTGCGACCACTCTCGACAATTCGACCTGGTTCATTGCAGATCAAGGAGGGCTTTACACGAACTCGACCACCACCGGCAGTCCTTCCGGAAATTTCCGTGGTGTGAAGAATTTCGGCGGCAGCGTCTATCTCGGGCAGGCCTCCGGCACGGCCGCCACGATCCAAGTCGCCACCATCAGCGCGCCGACTGGCGCCACCGCCACAGGCCTGTCAGGTCTGACAAACAATGCGGCGTTACAGGACTTCTTCCTCATCTCTTCGGGAGACAACGGTTCCGCATTCGATGTGCTTTATGTGTTGTCCGGTACTTCCAATACCGCAGGAACCATTGCCAAATACTCACTTTTTGGCGGATCATGGGTCTCCAACGGCACCTACACCACCACGTTCGGCGGCTTCGGATTGGCGGCAAGCGACAATGCTAACGGAGCCACGCTCTATGTAACGACCGGACTGGGTGCGCTCACCGCCAACAGCTTGTTGAAAATCACCGATACCAGCGGATTCAACTCCACCATTTCGATCACAACCGCCAACAACGCCACCCTCTACACCGCTCCAACAGGAGCGATCATCAAAGGTGTCGCATTCGCGCCGGTCGCATCCGGTCCCACTTCCGTTGATCTATCCAAATACGTCCGCGTGGGCCGTTATGATCTGCCGGAACCCACCCGGACCACACCACCGGCTAACAGCCTTTTGGCTCAGGAAGCGTCCGGCGTGACCTACAACTGGGACGCGGACACTCTCTTCATCGTCGGCGACGGCGGCACTTCCGTCACGGAAGTCACGAAGACCGGCCAGCTTGTCAGCTCGATGACGCTGCCTCCGGGAACAAGCGCGCAAAGCACGGAGTTTTTCGATACCGAAGGCATCACCTACATCGGTGGCGGACAGTTCGTCATGACCGAGGAGCGCGACCGTCAGGCGGTGAAATTCACCTACGTCGCCGGCGGCACGCTGACCCGGGCTGCGGCGCAGACCGTCAAGGTGGGCACCACCGTTGGAAACATCGGTCTCGAAGGATTGACCTACGACCCTCAGACGGGCGGTTTCATTTTTGCCAAGGAAATGGAGCCCGAAGGCATTTTCCAGACAACGATTGATTTCACAGCGGGCACGGCTTCGAACGGTTCGCCATCCACGGTGAATTCCACGAACCTCTTCGATCCCGCCCTCGCCAGTCTCGAAGACATGTCCGATGTTTTCGCGTTCTCCAACCTGCCGTCCATGACAGGCCAACCGCAGGCGGGCAACCTCCTCATCCTCAGCCAGGAATCGGGTATGATCCGCAATGTGGACCGCTCCGGAAACATCTTCAGCACCCTGACCCTCGTGGCCGATGCAGGTAATCCGCTCTCCATCCAAAACCAGACGCAGGAAGGCATCACAATGGACCGCGCCGGAAACATCTATGTCGTCAGTGAAAACGGCGGTGGCGATCAGGAACACCCGCAGCTCTGGGTGTTCGCTCCTTCCAACGTGACCGACGTCGCTCCCACCGCTCTGGCCCTGAGCGCCGCCTCCACTACCATCCCGGAAACCACGTCTACCACGCTTCCAGTAAAAATGGCCAACATCATGGTCGCGGATGCCGACGGCGTGGGCGTGAACACGCTATCAGTTTCCGGCCCGGACGCCGCCTCGTTCCAAATCATTGGAAGCGGTCTCTATCTGAAAGCGGGAACCGCACTGAGCTTCGCCACCAAGCCCAGCTACAGCGTGACCGTCAATGTCGATGACACCACCGTCGGAGCCACTCCCGACGCCTCGGGAAATTTCACTCTCAATCTCACTGCGGTCTCCGGCGGGTCCGGCACCATCAGAGTCACCGAGGTGGCACCGTGGAGCAGTGGCGACAGCGCGGTGGGTGCGGACTGGTTCGAATTGACGAACACCGGCTCGACCGCAGTGAACATCTCCGGTTGGACAATGACGGACAGTAATGTGCTCGGTTTTAGTTCCGCCGGTGCCCTGAACGGGAGCATCACCAGCATCGCGGCCGGCGAGTCTGTTATCTTTGTCGACGGGCAGGCCAAAATTGAGGATTTCAAAACCAACTGGTTCGGATCGAATGTGCCGTTTGGCCTTAGGATCGGATATTACGGTGGTCCCGGCCTCAGCACCAGCGGCGACGCAGTGACAATCTACGACGGTGTAGGCAATCTCAAAGCCAGGGTGGATTTCGGAGCATCACCCTCGGCCGCTCCGCGTGGTACCTTCGACAACGCTGCCGGTCTCGACAGCGCTATCATCTCGCAGATCAGCGTGCCCGGACAAAACGGCGCATTCACCGCCGCTGCCACCACCAATGAAATCGGCTCGCCGGGAACAGCCGCCGTTTCATCCATCCCGCTGGTATCCATCGTGGCGACCGATGCGGGGGCTTCGGAAACGGGTCCGGATTCAGGCACTTTCCGGATTTCCCGGACGGGAAGCACCACCAGCGCAATGACAGTGGTTTACTCGATCGCCTCCGGGTCCGGTCAAGCCACGAGTGCGGATTATACACCGGCGCTCGCCTCCCCAGCGACGATCCCCGCAGGCGAGTCGTTCGTCGATATCACCATCACTCCGGTGGACGACTCCGAGGTCGAGGGCGGCGAGACCGTCACGCTGAATCTGGGTGATACCGGCAGCTACGATGTCGGAACGCCCGCATCCGCCACTGTCACCATCATTGACAACGACGTGGCCAACCTGCCTCCCACGGCGGTCGCGCTGAACAACAAGGTTTCTCTCATCGTCGAGAGCGCCAGCACGGTTAGTCCGATCAAGGTTGCGGACATCACGGTCACCGATGACGGACAAGGCACCAATGCCATTTCCCTATCAGGAACGGATGCGGCTTTCTTCGAGATCACCGGTGGCTCCCTATATCTCAAGGCCGGAACGACACTGAGCTACGCCACGAAGCCTGCCTACAACGTCACGGTGAGTGTGGACGACGTGTCTGTTGGAACAACACCGGATGTTAGCGTGAATTTCACCCTCACCATCGCCCAAGCGGTTCCGGCAGGTTCCATCGTCATCACCGAAGTGGCTCCCTGGTCCAACAGCAACAGCGGAACTCTCGCGGTCGACTGGTTCGAAGTCACGAACATCGGCACGAACCCCATCAACACCACCGGCTGGAGAATGGATGACAGCTCGCCCGCCTTCGCCACATCGGTCGCCCTCGGCGGCGTCACCAGCATCGCTCCCGGCGAGTCGGTGATTTTCATGGAAACCGCCGATCTCGCAGGCAAGAGCGCCACCTTCCGTTCCCTCTGGTTCGGAGGAAACCCACCGGCCAACCGTCAGATAGGAAACTATACGGGCACCGGCGTCGGACTCAGTTCCTCCGGCGATGCGGTCAACCTCTTCGATGCCGGCGGCAACGTCATCACCGGCATCGTCTTCGGCGCATCCCCAACAGGACCGTTCGCCACCTTCGACAACAAGGCCGGCCTCGGCAGCACCACGCTTCCCGGCCCGACGATTTCCACCCTCAGCGCGGTGGGCGTCAACGGAGCCTTCGCAGCAAAGAACGACTCCACTGAAATCGGCTCCCCCGGCACCACGGTCACTCCGACCTTCCTCGGAGTCTCCGCCGGTGATGCGGACAGCACCAGCGCCACGCTCTGGACACGCTCGAACGAAGGGGTTGCCTACAACATCACCGCACAAGTCGCCACTGATCCGGCATTCACCACACCGGTGAGCTTCAGCGCGGTGATTGATGCGACGAAGGACCACACCGCCAAGGTTTCCGCGACTGGGCTCGCTTCCGGCACGAAGTTCTTCTACCGCTTCGTAGTCAATGGCTCGGGTGAGACCAGCGGAGTCGGTACATTCAAGACCGCACCTGCGGCCAATGCTTCGGCCCCCTTGCACTTCGCCTTCAGTGGAGACAACGACGGACTCATGCGTCCCTACGCGCTTGCCAGCGTCATCCCCTCGCAGAACCTCGACTTCTACGTCAACCTCGGCGATGTGATTTACGAAAACGCCAGCAACGTCGCCGGTAACAACGCCGCCACATGGCTTAATTCTCCATCAGTCACGCTTTCCAACTCCGCGCTAAACCTGAACGGAGTTCCCGTAGGAGGCACCACGTTTGCCACGCAGGCCCAGTTAAAAGCAGACTATGCCAAGAAGTATCGTGAGAATTTCCTGCCAGTGAACGCTGGCGGCCAGAACAGCCTTCAGACGCTCTACGCAGGTCAAGGCAACTACACCACCTGGGACAACCACGAGCTCGGCAACCGCAAATACATCGACGGCGGCTCACCTGCCGGCGGTTCCGTAGGCGGTGCTACCGGCACCGACATGCCCTCCGGACGCGGCGTCGATGCCCGTGACAACGGCGCGGGGAACCCGGCTAACATCAACGACGTGAACACTTCCGCCACGGACATCATGAACCGCTCCACCGGTTTCCAAACCTTGCGCGATGTGTTCCTCAGCTATCAACCGATGGCCGACCGCGGCACGATCAGTGCTCCTACCGACCCGCGCACGGATGGCAGCAAGCGCCTCTACTCCGCCCAACAGTGGGGCAAGAACGCCACCTACATCAATACCGACGCCCGTTCCTACCGCGACATCCGCCTGAAGACGGCCAACGCCGGTGCCGATGATACCGGCCCACGCGCTGACAACCCGAACCGCACCTACCTCGGCGCCACCCAGCTCGCCTGGCTCGAGCAATCCCTGTTGGATGCCCAGAGCAACGGCACCACTTGGAAGTTCGTTTCCATCTCGGATCCGATCGACCAGCTCGGCCCGATCGGCGGTGCGCTCACCGGCACGCTAACAAGTGTCAGCGCCGACGGCGGCAAAGCGTTCATGGGCGGCTACCGTGCCGAACGCAACGCGCTGCTCAAGTTCATCGTGGACAATCACATCGCGAACGTCGTGTTCCTCAGCACGGACGATCACCAGAACCGCATCAACGAGCTGTCCTACTCGCCCACCGGCCAGACAGGAACGCAGTCCAGCTATGTGAAAGTGCCGTTCTGTTTCTCCATCGTCTGCGGCCCGCTCGGGGCCACGGGACCGGACACCATCACGGACCACACGTTCGTCAATATCAAGAACATCGCGGACAGCCTCGCCAATGCCCAGACGGGTGTGAATGTCGATCCCATCGGCCTCGAAAACTATCCCGGTCTGCACAGCCTCTATCGAGAAGGTGACGCCACCGCCGGTAGCAGCCCGCAGCCAGTGGATTTCTACAGCCCGGACACGTTCAACTTCACCACGCTCGACGTCAGCGCGGATGGGAAAACACTGTCCGTCAGCAGCATCGGCATGAATTCGACAACACAGAACTCCGGCACCGAATACGCCAACGGCCCGCAGGCCCGCACCGTCTTCAGCTTCCAGATCGATGCTCCCACTGAGCTGCAAACCTGGCGCGCGGCGAAATTCGGCACCACCTCCATCGCTGGCAACCTCGCCAACGACGCGGACTACGACAACGACGGCGGGCAGAACCTCGTCGAATACGCCCTCGGCATCGATCCGACCACCGGTGCCGGTGTGAACGGCCCGTCCGCCCTCCCCGTTCCGCTCAACAATGACGCCGACGCGCTCCTCACTGACCGACTCGCTCTCAGCTTCGCGCTGCCGAATCCCGCCCCTTCCGACGTCACCTATCGGGTCCAGGCCAGCGACGACCTCGGCACTTGGACCAACGTCGCATCGAAAACCGGCAACGGCCCGTGGACCTGGCTCGGTGGCGGAGAATCCCACATTGTCACCACCGGCAGCAGCCCGGTTTCAGTGAAAGTCGGCGATGTCGTCCCAAGCAGCGGCTACCCGGAACGCATGATGCGTCTCAAAATGAACAATCCCTGAGGAACCGCAGTTACTGACATGGCCTGGTGAGAAGGGCGTGGTGCGAGAGCATCACGCCCTGTTTTTTTGCCCCCGCCGGAGCCTCCTGCATTCATTGAAATTTCACACCTTCTTCATTCCCAAGGGCGCTGGGCCTGCTAGCGTTCCGGGGAATTCAGGAACCACCCATGGAAAACGCCACCGAAACGGAAGTCGCCGAAGCAGCCAAACACCTCCGCTCGCTTTCGAGCGGGCTCAACCAGGTCCTGTTCGGCCAGGAGGAACTCATCGACCTCGTGATCACCGGCGTGCTTGCCCGGGGACACATCCTGCTGGAAGGTTTGCCGGGTCTGGGAAAAACGGAACTCGTCAAAGGACTCTCGAAGCTCCTCAAACTCGGCACCAAGCGCGTGCAGTTCACGCCTGACCTCCTGCCGGGCGACATTACGGGAAATCCGGTGCTCCAGGAAGTGGACGGCCGCCGCGAGTTCGTTTTCCAGCCGGGCCCGCTTTTCACCAACATCGTGCTGGCCGACGAAATCAACCGGGCGTCGCCGAAAACCCAGTCCGCCCTGCTCGAGGCGATGCAGGAACGTCGCGTGACCGTTCTCGGAAAAACCCACGACCTGCCGAAGCCGTTTTTTGTGCTCGCCACACAGAACCCGATCGAACTCGAAGGCACCTATCCTCTCCCGGAAGCCCAGCTCGACCGATTTCTCTTCAAGCTCGAAGTCACCCGCAACGACGTTGCCACGCTCCAGCGCATCGTTTCCCACCGAGAACTCGGCACCGAACCGCAGGTCGATCCGGTGATGAGCGCGGAAACGCTGGATTCACTGCTGGAGTTGGTTAGGAAAATCTATCTTCCCGACGTGGTCGCGAACTACATCGCCCGCCTCGTCGATGCCAGCCATCCCGGCCAGTCCGCCGCGGCGCGCGGCATCCGCTACGGAGCCAGCCCGCGGGCGGCGCTCGCGCTCGCGTCCGGTGCCAAAGCCCGCGCACTGATGCAGGAGCGGACGAACGCGAGCTTCGAAGATGTGAAAGCCATCGCCCCCGCCGTGCTGCGACACCGGATCGTGCTCGATTACAACGCGCGGGTGGAAGGGCACACGACGAACGACATCGTGCGCGCGCTGTTGGACGAGGTTCCGTTCCAGGATACGGCCACGCCGAAGAATCTGAAATCCGCGTAACCGTTTTTCCTGAAAATTCATTCCGCCATGCTCCGTCACCTGCTTTTCCTCGCACTCGTCCTTCCCGTCGCCGCCCAGGAGACAATCATCCGTGAGGTGTATGATCCGAAAACGGACACCCATGTCGAAGTGGTCGCGTTGTTTTCAAAACCCTCGTCAGGCGGCTATCTGCCGGTGCGGGTCAAGATCGCCAACAACCTGAAGACGGACCGCTCGATCCAGCTATCGTTCGACAGCGGCACCAATTACTCCCAAGGCACTCACGCTGCATCCTCCTTCGGCTTCACCGCGGACGCGGGAAAAACCGTCACGCAGGACATCCTCGTGCCGCTGTGTCCAAGCGTGGCATCTTACTCCTGGGGAGCGAACGTCACCACCCGCCTGACCGGTTCACTCGGTGACGCGAACAACAGCATGAACGCGATCGCCGACAACTCGCAGCCGGCTGTCCTTCTCAGCGAGGCACTTTTCACGCCGAACGCCTCGTCCTTGGACGCTGCCATGGGCAGCAGCAGTTCCTACGGCGGACGCAATGAGTTCGCCGCGAAATTCGATCCAAAACAACTGCCGGACAACTGGCTGGCATTCTCCGGTTACGACAGCGTGATCATGACCGACACCGACTGGTCCAACATGCCGTCGAGCGGACGCAATGCACTCCTGTCATGGCTGCGGTTAGGAGGGCAGCTGGTCATCTACTCGACCGGCACCGTGAACGCGAAATCGCTGGGAATCCCCGAAGACGCGAGCTTCGGCAGCGTGATATTCAAAAGCATTGGGTCCGATTTGAAACTGGATCCGAAACCCACTCTGGATCTGGTCAATCATGCGAATCCGAACGTCACCCGCAGCGGTTCCATCAAATCCGATTTCGATGGCGGTTGGCCGCTGCAATCCTACTTCGGCAGCCAGACTTTCCAATACGGCCTTTTCATCGCGGTCCTCATCGTGTTCGCCGTGGTGGTAGGTCCTATCAATCTGTTCGTTTTTGCGAAGTCCGGCAAGCGCCACAAGCTTTTCATCACCACGCCTCTCATCTCGCTGGTGGCCAGCCTGATCCTGATCGCGCTGATCATCATCCAGGACGGCTTCGGCGGATCCGGCATGCGGCGCGTGCTGATGGAAGTGCGCCCGGACGGCGACCAGAACGCGGCCTATCTCCATCAGGAGCAGTTCTGCCGCACCGGCGTTCTGACAGGATCGCGGTTCACGATCGCCGAGCCGTCGATTTTCAGCCCGGTGCCTATCGCCTCCAGCCGCTGGGCCCGATTCACCAACAGCTCGGACACACGCGGCAATTTCAACCTGCAGCCGTCTGATGGAAAACTGAACGCTTCGGGCGACTGGTTCCAGAGCCGCTCGGAACACGGGCACCTACTTTCCGCAGTAGTGTCGACACGGGGCCGCATCGAGCGGACCAGCGAGACGCACACGCTTCTCTCGACTTTCGATTTTCCGATAGAAACACTGTACTTCCTGGACAACGACAGCCAGTGGTACCGGGCGGACGGCGTCACCACCGGCAAGCGTTTCGGCATGACGCCCGTCGACCTATCAATGGTCCAGCCGTTGATTCAGAAGGAAATCAGCGGTTTCGCATCCAGAAACGGCAAGATGTTGCTACGCTCGTGGCAGCGCCCCGGTTGCTATGTGGCCGTCACCAACGCGGCTCCCGGAGTCGCCACCCATCCGGGCATCCGCTGGAAGGAAACCCGCACCGTGATCACCGGACCGGTCCTCGCTCCCTAACTTTTCTCATCCATGTCCGCTCTCAAGATCAACAACCTCTACCGCTACTTCGGCAATCTCCAAGCCGTCAACGGCGTGACCTTCGAGATCCCGCACGGCTCGGTCTGTGGTTTCGTCGGTGCCAACGGCGCGGGGAAAACAACCACCATGCGGATCCTCGCCACTTTGGACTACCCCACGCTCGGCAGCGCCGAAGTCTGCGGGATCAACGTGGTCCATCATCCGGCGGAAGTGCGCAGGCTAATCGGCTGGATGCCCGACCATTTCGGAAACTACGAGCACATGACCGTGCTCGAGTATCTCGACTTCTATGCCCGCGCGCTCGGCTACAAGGGCAAGGAACGCCGCGAGCGGATCCAGGAGGTGATGGAGTTCACCGATCTCATTCCGCTCGCCGACCGTTTTTCCAACAAACTCTCAAAAGGCATGACCCAGCGTCTCGGTCTCGGCCGCGCGCTGCTTCACGATCCTCAGGTGCTCATAATGGACGAGCCCGCCGCCGGCCTCGACCCCAAGGCGCGGGTGGAGTTGAAACACCTCATCCGGGTGCTGGCGAAAGAAGGAAAAACGATCTTCATTTCCTCCCACATTCTATCCGAACTCGGCGAGATGTGCGATTCGCTGCTGTTCATCAACAACGGCCGCATCGTCCACCATGGCGACGCGGAAACCCTCCGCCGCGGATCGGACCATCTCGGCGGCGTGCTTTACGACGTGCAGGTGGACGGCAAGCCGGAGTCCGTTTCCGACTGGTGCATCCTTCAGCCGAACGTGGAATTCCTCGAAGCCCGCAAACTCGGCGGGCGCATCCGCATCGACACTCAGGATCCGATGAAAGCGGCCGACATTCTCGCCCGCATGGTCAAGGATGGCCTCCGCATCACTGAATTTCACCGCGAACAGAGAAATCTGGAGGACGCCTTCATCGACATCCTCGGACGACTCGATGCCGGCCAACCCGCCGTCTCGCCACCGCCGATGCCGGAAGAAAAGTTGATGGTGGATGGTTGATAGTCGATGGAAAGTCAAAGACCGGCATTCATCCTCTCCACTATCAACCCTCAACTTTCAACCCTCAACTCTCTTCAATGACCCTCTCCCATCTAACTGATTTCTCCGACCGCATCTCGCCGATGCTGGTGAAGGAGCTGCGCCAGGGGCTGCGTGCGAAAACTTTCATCGCCGTTTTCCTCAGCCTGCAGGTTTTCCTAGGCATCATGCTGCTCTCGGCGACGGCCGCTTCGACATCGGATCGCGCCGGTGCCGTGGTGTCCGCAATGATCTTCACGTTCTTCTCCATCGCCGTGCTCATCGTCCAACCGCTGCGCGGAGTCGCGGCGCTTTCCTCCGAAATCAAGGGCAACACCATCGACATGATGGTCCTCACACGCCTCAGTGCCTGGCGGATCGTGTTCGGAAAATGGGTGGCCATCGTCAGCCAGTCCGCCCTGATCCTCTCCACCATCATCCCCTACCTCATCCTGCGCTATTTCTTCGGCGGCATGAATCTGGTAGGCGAGATCGTTTTTCTCGGGATTCTTTTTCTAACTTCCATGGCCCTCACCGGCCTCACGGTCGGGCTCTCGGGAAGCTCGTCAGTGATCATCCGCGGAATCCTTCCTCTATTCGGAACGCCGCTGCTATTTATGGCGATGGTCACGATGATGTTCAACAATGGTTCCAGGTCGTTGATCGAAGTCTGTTCGCTCGACACCAGCGACTCGCGGAACGGCATCGCGATCTATGTCGCGGCGATCACCTATCTTGGCGGTTCCGCATTGTCGCTCGGTGCGTCGCTCATCGCCCCCGCCGCGGAAAACCATTCGAGTCTGCGCCGCATGATCGCAATCGTGGCGACACTGGCCATGATCCCGGTAATGCGGTATTCCACACTCGATAAGGAGCTCTTGCTGACGCTTCTCGCGATCATTGCCACTCCCGCGATTCTGATCGCTCTCACCGAATCCACGCTGCTGGTTTCCACCGTCTGCAAACCGTTTGTGAAGCGCGGCACTCTGGGGAAGGCCGCTGGCATCTTCCTGTATCCGGGTCTCGCCTGCGGCATTTTCTTCACGGTGCTGCTGATCGCCTTCTGTTTCATCGCCTGCAGTGCGAATCCGATGGTCGGTGGTTACGGTGATGAATTCGGCACCATCGTCCTCGCCTTGTTGGGCACACTGCTTTTCCCTGCCGTGCTCCAAGTGTTTTTTTTCAAGGGAGAAGGACAAAGAGTGGCAAACTATCTGCTGCTCCTGATCGGCATCGGAATTCTTACTGGAATTCTCGCCGCTTTGACAGAAGCAATGTCCAACTACGAATTCCTCTGGCTCTTCATCTGGGATCCGCTGGTTTTCACGGTGATGACCGGCACCAATCATTTTAACGACACCGCACTGCTTTACGCTGTGATCACCGTTGATTTGATCCTGGTCATCATCCTGCTGTTATACGGGCTTGCGATCTTCAAACCGAATCGCGACGCCATACGCCAAGCGGAGGAGGAAATTGAAGGCACACTGCTTCCCCATGAATCCTGAAGACCTCCAGACCTGCCACGGACGCGCCCTCGCCGTCGCCGCACGCCTGCGGCTGCCGCTGCGTTCCCGCGTCTGGAGAGGCCAGGCCGGGGAGTTCACCGGCGGCGGCACCGGATCTTCGCTCGATTTCCAGGACCACCGCGCCTATTCGCCGGGCGACGATCCACGCCACATCAACTGGCAGGCCTACGCGCGCACCGGCAGCTACACGATGAAACTTTTCCGCGAGGAAGTCCGGCCGGTGGTGGACCTGATCCTCGATGCTTCCGAGTCAATGTTCTTCGATCCCGTGAAAGCCGCGCGGACGGCGGAGATTTTCTATCTGATCGCGGAAAGCAGCCATGCAGCCGGGGCATCGCTGGCGCTTCACGCAGTAAGGGGTGACGCGAGCGCGGCACTCGATCCGGCGACGCTCCGCACGCACCGCTGGTTGGAAACGGCCCGCGCTCTCCCCGCCACCGACGCGGCGAAATCACCGGATCTGTCGAAACTGCCGCTGCGCGCGAACGCCATCCGAGTTTTCCTATCAGACCTGCTTTTCCCCGGCGACCCGGAGCCGATCCTCCGCCATCTCGGCCAACGCCACGGCAGCCTCGTCATCTTCTCGCCCTATCTGGAATCCGAAGCGAGACCCGCGTGGTCTGGAAATTACGAGTTCATCGATCCCGAGCGGAAATCACAACATCCCCACCGCATCGAACCCGCGACGCTCAAACGATACCTTGTGGCCTATGCGAACCATTTCGCCCTCTGGAAACAGCACTCCCGCCGTCACCAATCCGCTTTCGCCCGCATTCCGGCGGAGGATGATCTCGCCACCGCCCTGTTTCGCGAAGCGGTGCCCGCCGGAGCACTGGAAGCCAGTTGAGTCTTCGTCCAACCAACATCCATTCTACCCGACCCATGAAATTCCATACCACCATCGCTGCGTTCCTGCTAACCGCTCTGCCACTCGCGAGGGGGAACAGCGACATGCGGGACTGGACTTTCTCCGAAGGCGCTCCTGTTCGCGCCGAGCTGACCGAGTATGACGAAAAGACCGGCGAAATATCTCTGCGCAGGGAAGACAAGACCGAACTCAGGTTCCAGCGCGACAACCTGAGCACTGTCGACAAGGCGTGGCTGCTCCAGTGGGTCGAATACAAGGAAGAGATGGAAGCCATGGTTGGGAAACTCGGCGGCACCATCGAGAAAAAGACAGGAACCGGAAAATTCACCACCGGGTATTCCGTCTATCATCCTTCGGGAACCACCGTCGGCAGCAAGCTGCCCTTGATGATTCTCTTCCACCCGGGAGGCAACGGGCATCGGGATATTCTCCGCTACGTGGAAGCCGCTGATGCAGTGAAGATGACCATCGTCTCCTGCGAAACGTTCCAGAATTCAGGAGACAACGCGGAAATCGAAGCCGCCTATCTGGAGCGTTTCAAGGAATTGCTGCCCCAGATCGAGACCGTCGTCCCACACGATCCGAATCGGATGTTCATGGGCGGAATCTCCGGGGGAAGCTGGCGAGCCTTCCACTACT
Organism: Luteolibacter sp.; assembly: GCA_039915545.1. Taxonomy (GTDB): domain Bacteria; phylum Verrucomicrobiota; class Verrucomicrobiia; order Verrucomicrobiales; family Akkermansiaceae; genus Luteolibacter. The sequence continues at coordinate 40,026 of JBDSNC010000301.1, read as the reverse complement.
CGGCACAAATCTCCCGGCCATGGGCAGGGATCTATTCCAACTGCGGATGGGTGGGCGACAAAAAATACTGGGATCTTCCCTATCCGAAAATGCGGGTCGCGTTTTTGAACGGAGACAAGGATCTTGGCAGAAACACCAATACAGATGACATCGAAGTCATCCGCAAGAGTGGCTCGGAAATTTCGTTCCAGATGTTTGAGGGCGGTCATCAGGCGGCTCCGCCCTCGGTGATGACCAAGGCATTCCGGTGGCTGCTCGGAGAGATTCCATGATGAAACCGTCACCACGTCGGACTAGTTTTTCCTAAATGTTCACCTTCGCAAATCCACTCGGCCTTCTCGCGCTTCTCGGCATTCCGGCGGTGCTGGCGATCCATTTTCTCCAGCGGAAAGCCGTCGAACTTCCTGTCTCCACGCTGTTTCTGCTGGAACGCACGCAGCGTGACGCGGCAAGCGGACGGCGACTGGACAGGATCATTCCTTCCGTCCCGTTGTGGATGCAGTTGATGGCGGTCCTACTGCTGGCGTGGTTTCTCGCAGAACCTCGTTTCCAAAAGTCGGGCAGCGTCCAGCGCATCGCGGTGGTGCTGGATTCCTCGGCATCGATGGGGGTTTTCAAAAACGAAGCCCTCACCCGCCTCGCAGCGGAACTGCCCACGCTCCAAGGTCCGGCATCCACTGTTGAGCTGACCGTCATGGAATCGGCCCCGGACCGCCCCAGACTTTATGCGGGATCTTCCTTGGATGATTTGAAGATCGCACTGGAAAAATGGCAGCCTCTCGACGGGCTCAACGATCCTTCACAGGCGCTGCGCCTCGGCCGTTCGCTGGTTTCACGCGAGGGCACGGTGATTTACCTCACCGACACTCCGGCCGAATCTCTGCCATTTGATGCGAAACTCATCGCCGTGGGAGACGCTGTCGAGAATGTCGGATTCACCGGAGTCACCTTCGCGACCGAAGAAGGCGCGCTGGTCTGGCGGGCGCTCGTTAGAAACTACGGCAAAACCGACGCGGACCGCACGTGGTCGGTCATGACGTCCTCGGGAAACACCGAACCGCGCTCCCTCCATCTTGCCGCCGGTTCGCTGGTCACTCTGCAAGCCGCGTTTCCAAAGGATGCAAAAAACGTCCGAATCGTCTTGTCCGGTGATCGTTTCACGCTGGATGACACACTGCCCCTCGTCGCTCCCGCACCAAAGACGCTCGCACTTTTCACCGCCACTTCCCCTGCCTTCGCCGATCTGACCACCAAACTCCTCCGCTCGCTCGACGCCGCCGTGCCGACCAACGACGCCACCACCGCCGACCTGTCGATTTCCTCCTACGATCCGCTCGACCCCGTGCTGCCTCCCGGCAATTCGATCGTGTTCGTGGAAGACAGCACCCGCACCGGGGCCTATCTGAAAGGTGGCATCGTTGCCGAGGCGAATCCGCTGATGGACGGCCTCAACTGGCAGTCACTGCTCGTCCGCGAAACGATCGAACTCGACCGCCAGCCTGCGGACACCGTTCTGTTATGGCAGGAAAAGCGGCCGCTGATCTTCCTCCGCGAGCACGAGGGCAAGCGCCAGCTTTGTTTCAATTTCGACCTCCGCCTATCCAACGCAGGCAACCAGCCGGCGTTCATCGTGCTGCTCCACCGGTTTGCCGAAGCCATCCGCGATGCGAAGGTCGCCCCCACCTCGGCCATTCTGGAAACCGACCAACCGATCAAGGTCACGGCAGCTCCCAACATTCCGCTGAAAATCTCCGCCACCGACCTCGGCGGCAAAGCCGTTCCCGTGACCTCGGTATCGAACAACGCGCCGCTGGTTCCCTGCTTCCTAACTGTCGATCAGAACGAAACCCGCCTGCTCGACGCCGCAGTCTTCTTCGCCGACACCCGCGAGGCCGATTTCAGCGCCTGCGGAAAATCCGACGTCACCGGAGCCGCCAACCAATCCACCATCGAACGCCACACCAAACCCGATCCGTTCTGGCGGGTGGGAATTCTCGCCCTGCTCGCCGCACTGCTCGTTTCATGGAAATTCACCACCCAACGGTCTCTTGCATGAATGCGTCAATCCTTGCTGTAGATGACGGGCTTGTCCTTCGCCCGATGGCGGCGGCGGATAGGAAAACACTGCTCTTTGGCTTCAAGCGACATGCTGTCATAAAACACTGCCACAAGATCCCTCAGCCGCGCTGCCGCCTTGGACCGCGGATTGAAGGAATATACCACGGTCCGGCCATGCCGCATCGCCACCAAAACTCCCGAGCGTTCGAATTTTTCGAGCTGTCGCTGAACCGAATCGAGCGAAATTTCGAAATCGCTGGAAACCGCCCTGCCATAAGACTCACCATGATGAAACAAGTGGAGCAGCACCGCTTCCGCCGCGCGACTTCCGAACATTTCCGCCAAAGCTGTGGAATTCATGACCTGAATGTCGGGTCATATGACCGCAATGTAAAGTCAGTAAATCACCCATGAATGCCCCGAATTTCAAAACCTGCAGCGAGGAAGAACTCTGGCGCTACGTGGCTTGGCATCTTGAAGGAGCCGGAATTCACTCGATTCTTGTCGGAGGCGCGGTGGTCGCCATTTACACCGAGGGCCTCTATCGCTCCGGCGACCTCGACATGGTTCCAGACGATTTTCAAAAGTCAAAAATACCCGGTGTGATGGAAAGCATCGGCTTCATGCCCGGCAAGTCGCGGCACTACAGAAATCCGGAGTGCAACCATCTTTTTATCGAATTCCCGCCCGGCCCCGTCGAACTCGGCGACGAATATCGCATCGTTCCCGATGAAATATTAGTCGAAGGTCGGACAATTCGTCTGCTCTCGCCCACAGACTGCGTGAAGGACAGGCTCGCCGCATACATCCACTGGAAACGCCGCGCCTGCTATGATCAGGCACTGCTCGTCTGCCGCCGCCAAAAAGAACGCGTGGACCTGAAAAACGTCGGCAAGTGGTGCGAGCGGGAGGGCGGCTCTGCGGCATTCAAGGAATTGCTAGATCATCTCGATGACACCGGAGGCTGACCCATTTATTTCCCCATGACATTCTCCACTCCAGAATACTTCCTGCTCATCCCCGCGCTTGCCTTGCTCGGCTGGTTCTGGCGCGGGCTGCGGCTGTACGCTCCGTTGCGGGCGGTGATCCTGATCCTGGCGGTGATCGCTCTGGCGGAGCCGACGATCCAACACCAACAGAACTCTCTGGACCTATATGTCCTGTTGGACCGCTCGGAGTCCACTGAGGATCTGATCGACAAGGGCTTGCCTGAATGGAAGCGGCTACTGGAGGAATCGAAACCGGGCCGCCATGACACTCTTCATTTCATCAACTACGCGAGTGAGATCGCGGAAGTGGGGGCTGATGGCTCGTCATTCACCGGCTCACGCAGGCTCACGCGGACGGGGCTGGCACTGCAGTCGATCGCCGCACAGTCGGATGAAAAGCGCCCGTCACGTGTGCTGCTTTTCACTGACGGCTATTCCACCGAGCCGATGCAGGAAGCCTCCTCGCAGTTGCAAGCGCGTGGCATCCCGCTCGACTACCGGCTGATCCGCGAGGAGAAGGACAAGGACTACCGCCTGTCGCGCATCGCGTTTCCCGAGCGGGTCCAGATCGGCGAGCCGTTTCTGATCTCACTAACGGTGCGCGGTTCTTCGGACGCGACCTTCCCCCTCATCCTGCGGCGCAACGGCCAGACGCTGACGGAAACCTCCGTCACGCTGGTCAACGGGCTGGCTACCGTAGAATTCACCGACCGCATTCCGCGCGCGGGTGGTTACGAATATCAGGCGGAGATCCGGCCGGAGAACGACGCGCATCCGGGAAACAACCAGGCCACGCGCTGGATCGAGATCACCGGCGGACCGCGGCTGATTCTCGCCACCCGCTATCAGGATGACCCCGTGGCGAAGGCTCTTTCCGCGCTGGATTTCACCGTCGAGACCGTCACCGATCCGTCGAAATTGAAGCCAGGTCTCCTCGCCGGCGCGCGGGCGGTGATCCTCAACAATGTTCCGGCTCACGAGATTCCCAACGATTTCATGAAGTCGCTGGATTTCTTCGTGCGTGAGCAGGGCGGCGGTTTGCTGATGGCAGGCGGCGAGCATTCGTTCGGCTCCGGCGGCTATTTCCAATCGCCCATCGACGCGCTGCTACCGGTGTCGATGGAGCTGAAATCCGAGCACCGCAAGCTCGCGGTCGCGCTGGCCATCGTGATCGACCGCTCTGGATCGATGAGCGTCGGTGTGGGCGGCGGGAAAACCAAAATCGACCTGGCGGACTCCGGTGCGGCCAACGCGATCGACCTGCTAGGGCCGATGGACCAGATCGCCGTCTTCGCGGTGGACAGCGAGGCGACAAAAACGATTCCGCTCACCCGCATCGAAAACAAGAAGGCTGAACTCGGTGCCCGGGCCCTGAAGATCACGTCGGCAGGCGGCGGCATCTTTGTTTACAACGGACTGAAGGCTGCATGGGATGAGTTGAAAAAATCGCAGGCGGGAACCCGCCACGTCATCCTGTTTTCGGACGCTCAGGATTCCGAAGAACCGGGCGACTACAAGAATCTGCTCAAGGAGATGACCACCCAGGGCGCGACCGTTTCCGTCATTGGTCTGGGCACAGACAAGGACGTGGATTCCGCGCTGTTGGATGACATCGCGAAGCTGGGCAACGGGCGCATCTTCTTCTCCAACGAGCCGATGGATATCCCGAAGATCTTCGCGCAGGAAACGGTGACCATCGCGCGCTCGGCCTTCATCAAGGATCCGGTAGGGGCGCAGGCGACAGGACGCTGGTCGGAAATATCTCCCAAGCCGGTGGACTGGTTCAAACAAGTCGACGGCTACAATCTCTCTTACGCCCGCGAAGATGCAACCGTGTCTCTCGTTTCCACGGATGAATACCTTGCTCCGCTGGTGGCGCACGGACGGCGGGGCTTGGGACGCAGCATGGCGGTTTCATTTCCGCTAGGCGGGGAGTTTTCGGAAACCGCCCGGACGTGGCCGGGTTATGGCGACTTTTTGCAAACTACCGGGCGCTTTCTGATGGGCCAGGACACGCCGCCGGGCATCGCACTCCGCCATCGATTGGATGGCACACGGCTCACGTTGGACCTGCTTTACGACACGAACACGTGGTCTCAAAAATTATCAGCGTCGCCGCCGAAGGTCCGGCTTCAGGACGACGCCGGCGGTGCCACGCGGGACCTCGCGTGGCGGAGGATCGCTCCGGGGCATTTTTCACTCAGCCGGGATCTCGGCGAGGGCAGCATCGTGCGCGGTGCCGTGCAGGTGGGCGAAAACGCTCTGCCGTTCGGGCCGCTCAGTGTCGGTTCTTCGGTAGAGTGGTCCTTCGAGCCGGAGCGGCTTGCCGAACTGCGCGCCGTTTCCACACAGACAAAGGGCCGCGAGCTGTTGGATCTTTCGAAAGCCTGGCTACGCCCGCCGTTCATCGCGGAAACACAGTTGCGGCTGCCCCTTGGAATCACACTGGTGCTGCTCGTTCTCGCAGACGCGCTGCTGACGAGGACCGGATGGAAGCTGCCACAACTGGCGTTGCCCAACAGAACAGCAAAGTCACCGAGGGTGAAGGTGGCAAAACCAAAACGCGTGGTGGAGGGGCCGGTTTTCACACCCGCCCCAACCCAACAGGCAGAGGAGAAACCACAGACACCGCAGGAAGAATCCGCCAGACGCTCGCGCTTCCAACGGGCGAAGGACAAGAAATAGCGATCAGGGCACGGTCACCGCGATGTTCTGCGTCACGGTCTTGCCATCGAGATCGGTCGCCTTCACCTGAATGGTGGTGCTTCCCTTCTTCACACCGGTGATCGTGATTTCCGTGCCGTTCAAGCTGGCGGTGGCGATCGCGGTGTTGCTGCTGGCCACCTGATAGATGAGGAGCGGAGCCGGTCCGACAGACGTGATTATCACCAGATTTGCAGGATCCAAGGTATCCGGGGCAGTCGGCGCATTGACTGGGAGTTCATTAAGAGCAGAAAAACCGGTTTGTGATGTGTAATTACCGATAGGGAGACCTCTGATCTGATCAACTACTGCCATTCCGGAAGTGGCAACTCTTCCAAAGACCGTAAAGCCTTCGTCAATCGAATCCAGTGAGTCGTTGCTAGCTGTGTTAATATACCATTGAGAAGTAGCGCTATTGACCATTCCCCCCACTCTCGCCATAGCAATTGTCCCCCGAACATTCGATAGTCCAGGCTCGTTTTTTATGGTTCCGGTATTGGTTATTTCGGTGATGCCTTCAGCTTGGGAATATCTGAAACCTCCTCCCTGTATTACAGGAGTCGTTAACGGCGAGCGATGGATGAAAGAATTATCGTATTTGGCCCCGTCGATGTAATCAATGAAATTGTCTACGGTGATGGGAGCGGCTTCCGGGAATAAGATTATGTCGAAGGTGCCGAGCGAGGAAACGAACCGTGCCGCGCTGGTGGTATCCGGATCGGAGAATTTGCCCTCAACCGATACTTTGGAGTTTCCTGAAACGGCAACAGTTACCGGTGAGAACGTCTGCGCCACGATGGGAGACGCCCGGCCGACCTTCAATATGAGCGACCGGGTGGATGTGTGGCCGTCGCTATAGGTTGCGACAATGGTAACCGTCGTCTGTCCTTCCGTTTTCGCAAATCCTGTGATCTTGCGGGTCACCGGATTGTAGGTGAGTCCAACAGGCAGTCCGGTCACAGTCACTCCTGTGAGATTGGCAGGATTGGAGCTTTGGACGGTGTAATCAAAAGAATATCCCAACGAGATCTGGGGATTGAGCGCGCTGGTGATGCCGTCTTTCGTCGAAACTTGGACGGTTTGGGAAAAGTCAGAATAACCGACCGAATCAACCGCCCGTATCCTGAAATCGTAAAGCTTTCCCGGATCGAGTTCATACACCGGTGTGGTTGTCGCATTTGCAGCAATGGTTCCGGCAAGATCGAAAGTGGACGCGCCCGCCTCCCTGAACTGGATCTGATAGCCCGTCTCGCGGGCTGAAAGATCTTTCCAAGTAAGTTTGATCGAAGTATCGTCAACCACTTTTGCAACAAGGTCCGTAGGCTTGATGAAAGTGGAGGATTTTGCGGAAAACACATTGGAAAACGCGGAATAGACTTTGACGTTCTTGACGGTTCTGAATCCCCGGATCCGGAATTGGTAGTCCGTGTTGGAGTTCGCAACAGCAACCGGCACGGTCGAGGTGGTGTTGGTTGCCACCGTTCCCAGAACCGTGAACGCGCCCGTCCCGGACTTCGCTTGCAATTCATAGCCTTCCTCCAGCAATGAGTTGTCCTTCCATTTGAAAGCAAATTTCGCTTCAGGACTCACCGTAGCCACCAGATTGCCGGGTGCTTGGAATGCAGCGGTGCTGACAGTGACCACTTCCGAATACGGGGTGTAAACCACAGGATTCAGTTTGTAAGCCCTGACGCGGAATGAATAGGTAGTATCAGGAGTAAAGACTGATGCAATGAGACCATAGCTTATGCTCGGACCCAAGGTGGTCAAAAGCGTCCATTTGCCTTTGCCCTTTTTATATTCCACTTGGTAGGCGTATTCGGAAGTTGAGTTATCCTTCCAACTGAAACTCATTTGAAACTCATTGAGGATTTTTACTTTGAATTTGGTCGGCGCCGCGAAAACTGATGGCGAGAGAGCCCTGACCGTCACGATAGGCGTGGGATTCGAAAAAACCTCGAACCCGGTCGCTCCGTTATAGGCCGTCATTTGGAAATTCAGTTCCTTGCCCGCCAGAGGATTGGTGACGATCGTGTAGGATTTTTTCGCCTTATCAGGAACGGGAAAGGCCGAAGAAGGAATCAGGAGAAATCTCGGAGGATTGCTTTTGCCTTTGAGGCCGACACGCAATTCAAAACCGGTCTCATTGGTTGAGTTGTCCGTCCAGTCCACTTTGAAGGAATTCACCCCCAGCGGCGTCACCTTCAGGCCCAAGGGAACCGCAGGGGCCTTGGCCCAGGCGCTCGCCAGACTGAAAATGCAAAGGAGAAGCAGGGAAACGATCGGGAGAAACGGACGGCGGCACATGATTTTCTAGTTGTGAGGGTTACACATTTTTCAATGACCGCAAAGTGTTTCGCTGAAACCGAAGGATTTGCAGGAGAAATCCAAAGATGGCTCGCCCACACCATATCCGTCACACGATGCGAAACGGATCTCTCAAAATCGCCCGTTCGAAGCATGGAAAACCGTTTCTGCAAATTACTTTGGAAACCTAAGATTTCACAAAACACAGCATCTTGTGGTAAAAATGAAAAACAAACACCAAATACAGTGTGTTCAACCGCTCGCAGGTTGCTTTGGCCTAGGAGCAGGGGTAGTCTCCGCTTTGCCCACTTCCCTCTCGGGCGTCACCCCTAACCTGCTCCTGTCTGAATGTATCTCAAAACTCTGGAAATCCACGGCTTCAAGTCGTTCGCCGATAAAACCCTCTTCGAGTTCGCCAAGGGCGTGACCGGCATCGTCGGCCCGAACGGCTGTGGCAAGTCCAACGTGGTCGACGCGATCCGCTGGGTGCTCGGCGAAACTTCCGCCAAAGCCCTCCGCGGCGGCGAAATGGCGGACGTCATTTTCAACGGCACGGAAAAGCGCAAGCCACTCGGCATGGCGGAGGTCACGCTGACGATGGCCGATTGCGAAGGCCCGCTGAAAGTAGATTTCAATGAAGTCGCCCTCACCCGCCGGGTTTTCCGCGACGGGCGCTCGGAGTATCGGATCAACGGCACCCTCTGCCGCCTCAAGGACATTCACGACCTGTTGATGGACACCGGGATCGGCCGGACCGCCTACTCGATCATGGCTCAGGGCCAGATCGACCAGATTCTTTCCTCGAAGCCTGAAGAACGCCGTGCGGTGTTTGAAGAAGCCGCCGGGATCACGAAATTCAAGAAGGAGAAAAAGGAAGCACTGCGCAAACTGGATTTCACCGAGGCCAACTTGCTCCGCGTTTCGGACGTGCTCGCGGAACAGGAACGCCGGATGAATTCGCTCAAGCGCCAGGTCGCCAAGGCCCGCCGTTACCAGGCGCTCGCCGCCGATACCCGCGTGCTTGACACCCATCTCGGCCACAAGAAATTCGTGGAACTCACCGCCGAGCGCGACGAACTCACCGTTTCCATCCGCGGCCTCGAAGTGCGCGACACGGAGCTGGAAATGCAGCTTCCCGCGAAGGAAGAAGCGGTCACCGAAGCCCGCACCGCCGCGCGGATTTTCGAGGGCGAACTGGCAGAACTCCGCCAGCGCCTCAACGAGCACCGCAACGCGCTCAACTCCGCCGCCGGCCGCATGGCATTCAACGACGAGCGCAAGGCCGAGCTGGAATCCCGCATCCGCCAGAACCACGAGGACATCGCCGCCACCCGCGAAAAGCTCGCCCAGCAGGAATTCGATTTTATCGCCGCTAACGAATCGCTCGACCAACTCAGCCGCATCATTGCTGAGAAGGAAATCCAGCTCGCCGAGCAGGAAACCCGCACCAAGGGAACCCGCGAGGAGCGCGAGCGCATCGAGGCAGCCCTCCGCGAAACCCGTGGCGAAGCGAACCGTGCTCAGACGATCATTGCCTCCATGCAGGCGAAAATCGAAAGCTCGCTCGCCCAGCTCGAAGGCAACCGCGAACGCGCCCGCCAGCTCGCCGATGAGGAACAACGCCTCAGCCTGGAGCTTGAGGAATACCGCGCCGAACAATCGCGCATCGCCAACGAAGTCGAAGCCACCGGTTCGCAGCTCGCGGAACTCGAGGAAACCTTCCAAAGCGCCGAACGTGCCTATCAGCACACCCGCGGCGATCTCGATGCCGCCCGCGCCGCGGCGGTCGAATCCAACAAGATTCTCGCCCAGCGCTCCGCCCGTTTCGATGCCGTCCGCCAGCTTGTCGAAAGCGGCGAAGGCTTTGAAAAAGGTACACGGAGCGTGCTCGCTGGCCTCGGCCAACCCGATACTTTCAAGCCCGGCATCCACGGCGTGCTCGCTTCGTTCATCGAAGCGGACAACACATGCGCGCGCGCCGTGGAAGCCGTGCTCGGCAACCACCTTCAGGCCGTCCTCGTCCAAGACCAGGCCGTCGCCGAGTCGATCATCACCCGCCTCACCGAAAAGCAGTTGGGCGTCGCGGCGATTCTGCCGGAAACCTTCATCCCCCACTCCGCCGGGACGCAGATGGAAGCCCTTCCCGAAGGCGCCACCGCATGGGCGCTCGACCGGGTGAAGTCCGACAAACGCATCTCCGCCGTTATCGAGCGGTTGCTGGAAAAGGTCCTCATCGTTCCTAACCAAGCGACGGCCCTCCGTCTCCGTCCCTCGCACCCTAACATCACACTGGTCACTCTCGCAGGCGTCATCCTCACCGGTGAAGGCATCCTCCGCGGCGGCACCGGCGCCGAAGGCACCACCTCCGTTCTGGAACTCGCGAACGAAGCCCGTTCCCTCGGTGCCGAAGTCGAAGCCCTCGCCCAGGCCGATGAAGCCGCCCGCCAGCGCGTGATCGATCTGGAATCCCGCCTCGAACAACTCCGCGAGGAAGTCGAAGTTTCCCGTGAGCGGCTGCAACGCCAGAAGGTCGATCTATCAACACTTCAAGGCCAGCTCAGCCTCGCCTCGCGCGAGGTAGAGAATTTCGACACCAAGATCGAAAACGTCAAATGGGAGCGCGGCGCCCTCGACCAACGCGACCGCGCCGCCGCCGAAGGCCGCGAACAGATGGAAAGCGAACTCGCCTCCGCCCGCGACCGTCTCGAAGCGCTCGAAAACGAAGGCCGCCGCCTGCAATCCGAGTCGGATGCGGTCGTCCGTCGGGAGCAGGACATCGTCGAGGAACTCAACGAACTTCGCACCGAGCTCGCCGTCGAGCGCCGAGCGAAGCAGTCCGCCGAAGAGCAGCAGAAGCCGATGGAAGCGCGTCTGTCGGAACTCCGCGAGACCGCCATCCGCCGTGAAACGGAAATTTCCTCGTTCGACCAGCGCATCGAAGCCGCACACGGTGAAAACGCCCGTCTGTCAGAAGAATGCGAGACGCACCGGGCAGAAGTCGAAGATCTCCAAGTGGAAATCAACACCCGCTCCGAAGGTCGCACGGTTCTGTTGGAAGCGATCGAAACCGCCGAAACCCAACTCGCCGCCATCCGCCGCGATCACTCGAAGGTGAACGAGCAAAAGGGACGCGAGGAAATCACCGCCACCAAACTCGAACTCCGCCTGGACAGCCTGGTCACCACGATTCAGGAGCGTCACCAGATCGATCTATCCAGTTTTGAGCCGGACGCCCACGCGCTTCTCGCTTCCATCGCTTCGCAGAAAGCCCTGCAAGGCCGCGGCGGCCGCCAATCGTTTGTCACCGGCGATGAGTCCGATGAAAACGCCGATGACGACATGCCAACGGTGGTCGTCGATGGCACCAACGATGATGCGATTGAAATTCCCGGTGAAATGGTCGGCGAGCCCGACTGGGATTTCGTCGAATCCATCGTCGCTGACATCAAGCGCCGTCTCGATGCGATGGGCCCGGTCAACCTCGACGCCATTGAGGAATATGAGGAACTCGAAGAACGCTACACCTTCCTCAAGACCCAGCACGACGACCTCGTATCGTCGAAAGCCGAGCTGTTGGAAGTCATCGACCGCATCAACATCGAGACCCAGCGTCTGTTTTCCGAAACCTTCGCGCAGGTCAAAATCAACTTCCGCGAGATGTTCAAGGAACTCTTCGGCGAAAAGGGCGAGGCCGACCTCACGCTTCTCGATGAAAGCGACCCGCTCGAATCCGGCATCGAAGTCATCGCAAAGCCTCCGGGCAAAAAACTCCAGTCGATCACGCTTCTATCCGGTGGCGAGCGCTCGATGACCGCCGTCGCTCTGCTGTTCTCGATCTACATGATCAAGCCCAGCCCGTTCTGCGTTCTCGACGAGCTCGACGCGCCGCTCGACGAATCCAACATCAATCGCTTCGTCAAAGTTCTCGATCGTTTCATCGACCACAGCCAGTTCATCATCGTCACCCACTCGAAGCGCACCATGGCCCGCGCCGACGTGATGTATGGTGTCACGATGGAAGAGTTCGGTGTTTCGAAACCCGTCGGCATGCGCCTCACCAACTCCGATGGTGGCGGTAGCAAAACCGAAGCAAAAAGCGCCGCGCAGAAAGCCGCCCTCAGGCTCGACGCATGATATAACAGATCTCCAGACAGGAGAGGGAAACCGGGGGTGGTGCGGATGGTCCGAGTGGATCCCGCGCCACCCCCACTTTCGTTTTTACGACGGCAGTACGCATCTCAATGTAAGGGAAATTCGAACCAATGAAATCATGAAGATTCACGAAAAAATCAATGGGGCCGGGACGGTCGGGCCATCGACAAATGGTAGGGTCGGATCCGCTGGGCCGACCCACTTCATTCCGCCATAGAGGTAATGCTAAGGCTGGGATCGACCTCCGGGCGGTCCAAGAGAATGAGAGGCGAATGATCGAGCATGGGCGGATTTTCGAGCTTTTCATGCGAGGATCCATTCACTGCTCATTCGCAGGACCGTTGCGGAGAACGGTCCCTGCCATTTTTAAGACGGCCACTTAGCAGGACCGTTTGATAGACCGGATCAATCAGAAAGCGAGTAAGCGGTCAACAGAACCCCACTATGCGGCGGGGCTGGGTTGGGCATAGGATGGGACGCTATGTCATCCATCATCGAGCAACCCACAGGAACCATTGTCAAATCCGACCGCGCGGGGCGCACCCGTTACACCAGTCAATACAAGCAGGAGGTCCTTGCTGCATTTGAAGGCAGCGGGCTGAGTGCACCGCAGTTCGCCCGGCAGTGCGGCATCAAATACCCCACCTTCGCCGCATGGGTGGCGGCGCACGGTGCTGGCGGAAGCAAGCCGGCCGGCAAATCCCAGCCCGCCTTCCTTCTTGCCGAATTTGCGTCCCAATTCGCCATGGCCCTGGAAGTGCGTCTGCCGGGCGGGGCCGTGGCCAGCGTCACAGGCACCGATCAAATCCGCTTGCTTGCGGAACTTCTCCGTCAACTCGCCTGACACCGGCCGCCATGCTCACCTTCAACGGCAATCTCAAGATCTATGTCGCACTGGAACCCTGCGACATGCGCAAGAGTTTCAACACACTCGCCACCCTCGTGCGCAACCACCTGGCCCTCGATCCGCTCAGCGGCGCGGCCTTCCTCTTCACCAACAAATCCAGAAACCTCATCAAGATCCTCTACTTCGACGGAACCGGATACTGGCTGGTGGCAAAACGGCTCGAAAAGGGCACGTTCAGCTGGCCGAAGGACATCGAGGGCGACCGCCGCAAGCTTGTCCTCAAGCCCACCGCGCTCGCCATGCTCACCGACGGCATCGACCTGCGCGACGGCTTGCAACGACCTTGGTATGAATTGCGATAAATATCATATCATGATCCCACGCTGGCATGTCATTTGCTGGTTAGGACTCCATCAAGACGCCCGAACAAAAGATCGACGAACTCACCGCGGAAGTCGCCTCACTCAAGGCCGAGCTCGCCCTCCAGAAAAGCATCGTCGCCGCGCTGCTCAAGCGCCTCTACGGATCCAGCAGCGAGAAGCTCGATCACCATCAGCTCCTCATGCAGTTCCTGGAGGAAGAAGCAAAAAAGCCCGCCGCCGCCGCTCCCGCAGACCAAGGACCGGCGGCTGACTCGAAGCCCCGCGCCCGCCGCGCAAGCAAGCTCAGTGAATCCCTCAGGAACCTGCCCACCGTCGTTCGGGAAATCATCCACCCCGACGTGCTCGCCGCGCCCGGAGAGTTCCGCCTGCTCGGAGAAGAAGTCAGCGAACGTCTCCACGTCAAGCCCGCCGCCTTCACCCTCGAAATCATCAAGCGCCTCACCCACGTGCGCAAAAACGAAATCGATGCCATTCCACTCACCGCGCCGCTCGCACCCTGCCTGCTTCCCGGTTCAGTGCTCACCCCATCGCTCGGAGCCTATCTGCTCACCCAGAAGTTCTGTTATCACAGCCCGTTTTACCGCGAGCAGTGGAAACTCAAGGCCGCTTACGGCATCGATCTGACCCGCAACTTGATGTGCTCCTGGCACGACCATCTCGCCGACCGCCTGCGCCCCCTCTATCAAATCCTCGCCGGCCGCTTCCGACGGGCCGACTACGTCAAAGCCGACGAAACCCCGGTGCGATGTCTTGAACCCGGCACGGGAAAAACCGCGCTGGGCTACTTCTGGGTTTATCACCACGCCGAACACGGAGTCCTCTTCGACTGGCACAAAAGCCGCGCCAACACTTGCCTGGACCCCATCCTCATCGGCGGGGATGGCGAACCCTCATTCAGCGGCCACCTCCAGAGCGACGGCCTGCGCGCCTACCGCACATTCATCAACCGCCACCCTGAACTCCAAATCACGCCCGTCTCCTGCCTCGCTCACATCAGCCGCAAGTTCAAGCACGCCCGCGACGAGCATCCGCGCATCACCGCCCGCATCCTGTTGCTCATCGGCAGTATCTATCAGGTCGAGAGACGCCTGCGTGAGCAGAACGCCACCCCCCTCCAACGGCAGCGGGCACGCTGGCTCGAATCCAGAAAACCCTACGATCATCTGACCAAGCTGTTTCGCCGCCTCAACCGCTTCCGTGGCATCACCCCCAAAAGCGGACTCGGCGACGCGCTCGACTACGCGATCAAACAATGGCCGCACCTCGAACCCTGCTTCATTGACGGACAGATCGAGTTCGACAACAACCTCACCGAAAACGCCATCCGCCCCACCAAGCTCGGTCACAAGAACTGGATGTTCATCGGCGGCGAGCACACCGGCTGGCGAAGCGCGGTCGTCTACACCTTCGTCGAGCAAATCCGTCGCCATGGATCGGATCCATTCGCCTACTTCGAGTGGGTGTTCGAAAAGCTGATGCACCACCCCGCGCCGGAAGAACTCGAAGCGCTGCTGCCCGCCAACTGGATCAAAACCCGCCCGGCAGCCTGTCAGACCATCGAGAGCCGGGTTGCATAGATGCCATAACCGCCAGATCTCTGGCAAAAATGCGAGAGGTGCTCTGTTAACCGCTTACCTTTAAATCCGAGTGCCGGTGGCAGAAGGGCGTGTCGAAAGCGGGAAACAAGATCCCTGCTCCGAATTTTACTCCCGCCCCAAGGTGGGTTCAAGAGGCCCGGACTTTCTTTCGACTTGCCAGAGCTGGCAGAAATTTGTAAGCGTCCTAAATCCATCCCGTTGATGCCGCGTGGTCGGGGCCTTGGTTAGGCGGCTTCTACGGCTGCGGTCCGGCGCTCGGCGGCGATGCGGGCAAGCCGATGATCGTTATCGTGGGAAAGAGTTTTATGATGAATCCGCGTTTGCAAATCCAACGAGAGTTGAGTCTGAACGATTTTCCTGCCCAAATCGAAATCACTTTAGCCGTATGTAACGCTTTTTTCCTCCTTTGAGAGGCGTGTTGTCATACACCTTCAGTATTAGGGGGGAGTCGATTATGATCGTAGTATGGTTTTCACCACTATACCAGTCGAGCAGATTGGGCGAGACCTCAATCGTCGGGATGGCCTCATTGAGATTTGCTGGCTTGAGAACCGTCATCGCTAGGTAATTTGAACCAGCGATTCGCTCCATGGAAGTAATTGTCTTCCATTTGGATTTCACGTCTGCTGGATCTGCTGTGGGGGCGGCCATAAAGTTCAAATCCGTTTTCGATGCAGCTGCGGCAGCGCGGGTCACGGTGATTTTGTAAGTCTTAGTGGTTCCACTTTGAGCCATCACCACGATGGAAATGGTGTTCTTGCCGGTCTTAAGTGTGATGGGTCCACTGGTAGCACCGGATTTGACGATTGTGCCGTTTACCTTGCATGTTGACACGCTGCTAGTCGTGGTCGGGACGATTTTTACGGATTTCGTCGTGGCTTTTACCTTGGCCGTGTAGGCGGTCGTTGCCTTTGAAAATGTGGGACTGATTGAGGCGCTGTTCACGACAAGTTTTGATAGAGTTGCCACAGCGGAGAGCGCGCGAGTCACTGAAAACTTATAGGTCTTTGTGACGGAATTTTGGGCGGTAACCTGAATCGTTATCGTATTGATTCCTACATTGATTAGGATAGGGCTACTTTTCGTGCCAGAAACCAATGCGGCCCCATTGACCGTGATCATGGATGGCAGATTCAAGGCGGTCGGAATGATCGTCAAAGAGCTGATGCTGTTGGAAACGGATGCGGTGTAGTTGAGCGTATCAGGGGTAAACGAAGGGCTGATAGTCGCTCCTCCGACGATCAAGCTGGACAGTGTGGAACTTGGCGGTCCGGTCACCGTGACGGGAAACACCCGCACAACCGGGACCGCTGCAGCATAAATCGAATCGCCAGGCTGGGTGGCTGTTACTGTGATATCTCCTTCTAGTCCGGTGAGTGTGATGGTCTTACCGTCCGCTCCGAGGCTCGCTTGACCAGTGACGTCGAAAGTGACGGTGCGTCCTGAAGCATTTGTGGAGGCGTTCAGGATGAACGATGCATCCGTGGTTTTTTTACCGGGGAGAGCGGCGAACGAAATGGATTGGCTTGCCTTGGTCACCGTGAAACTTCGCTCCACCGGAGTAGCTGGGGCAAAACTGGCATTTCCCGCTTGGCTGGCTCTCACCGTGACAAGTCCTTCTCCTGTGAGCGTCAGAGTTTTCGCATCTCCTCCCAGTGTGGCGGGCCCGGATACCAAGGAGAATGACACTGGAATACCAGAGCTGGAACTTGCGGCAAGGGCAAATGGGGCGGAGTTTGCCAAACGATTTGCTGGTGCCACGAAGGTGATTTGCTGTGAAGGCAGGGCAGCACCTGTTCCAATAACTAGGGTGATGGTTTTCGTGTAATTGCTAATCGTATCCTTCACTGTGAGTTTGGTGGTGCCATCCAGATTTTTGGGAGTAATGGTAACACGATTTCCGTTGCTTCCGGCGGGTGTAAGTGACGCCAGGGCAGTATTTTCAATACTCCAGGTGTAGGAAGAAACGTCGAAGGGCGGATAGTAGGTGAACGCGGATGTTTTTGCTGGGGTATCCTTGACTATGTTTAGTGATCCCAATAACGGGATGCCAAGCGGTCTATCAGCAGTTCGGTTGATGACCAACTGGGGCGCAATGTCTGTAAAAGTGTCGCTGATGAATGTCGTGCTTAGGGTCCCGTCAGCCGAGTAATTTGTGTTATTTTGCAGTTTTACCTCCAACTTCCGTGCTTGCCCGAGCGGACTGGATTGTCGCTTGGGGCTCGAATAATTCAACCAATAGTAACTGTTCGCGAGATCAATGATGTCGTTCTGGATGGCTTCAAATACCGAGGAGAGAGCCGCGGAGTTTTCCGCAGGAAGGTAGAGAGTGTTCGTAAGATCGTTGAGTACTGATGGATCGATATTTGCGCCAAGTCCGATCGTGTAGATCTTCTTTTTATCGGTGGTCTTGTCTCTCCGGGCAATGACCTCTTGGAGCGTTGCCGAGCCGGAAGTATCTTGGCCGTCGGTCATTACCACCAGAAATCCCGTTTCGATTCCATCCTTGCTGAATGATTCCTTCCAGTCCGGCAGGTTCAACATGGCCAGGATGCTGCCGTAAAGGTTGGTCGTTGGTGAGCCACGGGTAATTCCATCAATCGCCGTTTTTAGCGCCACCTTGTTGGCCGTACTCTTCGGAGTGAAATTCGCGACGAGGTTATAACTGCCGGAGAAGCTGTAGATCGCGATTTCCTGTTGATCAAACATCTTGTCCACCACGACCTTCGCTGCGCTCTTGATCTCGGCAAGATCCGCGATTGAGATACTGGCGCTGTTATCGAGCAGCAGCACAGTTCGGATTTTGCTAGGCACGTCCTCAATCTTTTTCAATTGGAAGTAGGATTCATTGAGGGCAATAGGAGTCGCCGGTGATGACGTGGTCGCGGCCTCGAAGGCTTGGAACAGGTTCGGCTGATAGTCCGGGCTGGCTTCGTCGAAGAGAGCACTTGGGTAATTGATGCCGCGACCGGCGTTGCTGTTTTTCCCGATGAGTTGGAAGATTGCGTTCACAAAATTCGGAGCGCCGATGTGACTTTCTTTAAGAATAAATGAAGCGCTTGGATTGCCTGGGAGCAATTGGACCTGGAAAACTTGCTCGTAACTCTGGCCTGCGCTGTCCGTCACTCTTACCCGGATGGAAAGATAGCGTTGGCTGTTGTAGTTGAAATACGCCGCAGAGCGTAAACGGTCACCTGCGATGGTGAACTTCGCGTTGTCGTTAGAGCCGCTGCCACTGACCAAGCTGTAAGTGAGCGAATCCCCTGCATCGGGGTCTGTCGCGGTGAGCGTGGCTAGTTCAGAGGGATTGGCTACATTGTCGTAGAAGTAGGACTTTGAGAGAGTGATGGCGGTCGGAGGGCCGGTGTTCGGGGTGACGGTGATGGTTCGTGTCACGTCTGGAGCAGCGGTGTAGTTAGCATCCCCGGCTTGTGAGGCTCTAATGACTACGTTGCCGACACCCGTCAGCATGAGAGAACTGCCCCTGAGTGTCGCAGGTCCGCTAACGAGGTTGAATGCGACGGGCAGACCTGAAGTAGCGGTGGCTGTCAGGAAAGCCGCTTCGTTGTTAAACATCCGAGATGCTTGATTTGTGAAGTTGATTGTCTGCGGATTGCGACTGATCGTGAAAGTCTGATCGGAATAAGTGGCGGCATAAGTTAAATCACCGACTTGAGTAGCACGAACGGTGACGGTACCAGCGCCGGTGAGAACGAGTATAGAACCCGAGACCGTGGCCGGGCCGGAAATGACGGTGTAAGTGATGCCAAGTCCGGAAGTCGTACTTGCAACGAGATTGATCGATTGCGCCGCAGATTCCATATTTAGGCTTGGCACAGGAGTGGATCGATTGATCTTATTGCCATTGCCAAGTTGTCCAAAATTATTGGCGCCTGCCGCCCACGAACTGCCATCGTTTTTCAGAAATAGACTGTGGCCGTTACCAGCAGCAATGGCGGATGCCCCGGTCATTAATTGTATAGGTGTGTATTGGCTGGTGGTATTGCCATTGCCCAGCTGACCGCTAGCATTTTCGCCAGTCGCCCACACGCTGCCGTCGTTCTTCATGAACAGGCTATGATAGCCACCAGCGGAAATCGCAGCAACTCCAGTCATGACCTGAATCGGCGTGGATAGGCTGGAAGTAATGCCGTAGCCGAGCTGACCTGAAAAGTTTGAACCAACCGCCCACGCGCTCCCGTCGTTTTTGAGAAACAAGCTGTGATCACCACCTGCGGAGATGGATGAAACTTCGTTCATTACCCACACGGGTGTCAGATTGCCGTTGGTATTGCCATTGCCTAGCTGCCCGTAATTGTTGTTACCTACCGCCCATACGCTTCCATCACTCTTCAGGAACAAGCTATGACTGTCACCCGCGGAAATGGCTACTACGCCTGTCATTACCTGTATCGGCGTTGATTGCTGAATTCCATTGCCGTTGCCAAGTTGGCCGTAACCATTGTAGCCCGCTGCCCACACACTGCCATTAGCCTTAAGGAATAGACTGTGATTGGTCCCGGCTGAAATTTGGACCACTCCTGTCATGATTTGGATTGGTGAGGATTGGCTGTCG
This sequence comes from Luteolibacter sp., assembly GCA_039915545.1. GTDB lineage: Bacteria > Verrucomicrobiota > Verrucomicrobiia > Verrucomicrobiales > Akkermansiaceae > Luteolibacter. The sequence goes on along the minus strand of JBDSNC010000301.1, from coordinate 20,413 downwards.
TTATTACCGTTGCCGAGCTGACCATTAGTATTGTTGCCTGTAGCCCATACACTCCCGTCGGATTTCAGAAAAAGGCTATGGTAGTCACTTGTAGAAATGGCTGTCACACCAGTTATGACTTTCACCGGCGTATATTGGTCGATTGTGCTGCCATTTCCGAGTTGTCCGTAGTAATTGTATCCAACAGCCCAAACGCTGCCATCACTTTTTAAAAATTGGCTGTAGCCAGGGCCTGCGGAGATGTTTCGTGGAGAAACGGCTTTAGTAAGAAATTGTTCACCGATAACTGTAAAGTTGATACTCTGAATGCTTTTGACGGTGAAAATTTGATCCACTGTCGCGGCTGCCACATAGATGGCATTTCCCGCTTGAGATGCGCGTACGGTAACGGAGCCTAGGCCCGTGAGCGTGACGATGTTCCCGGAAACGGTCGCGGGGCCGCTGACAATATTGAATGAAACGGGAAGAGTGCTGCTGGCTGTGGCGCTAAGCGTAAAAGGCGCATCGCCGTAGGCTTTGCCTGGCAGGGCAGGGAATATGATCGTTTGCGCGGCCTTAACAAGAAAGCTCTGATCAACACTGGTGGCAGCGACGTAATTTGGGTTACCAGCCTGTGATGCACGCACTATCACGGTCCCTTCTCCGTTAATTGTGACCGTGTTGCCAGAGATTGTGGCGGGGCCGCTTATAATGGTGAACGTAATACCAAGACCGCTGCTGGCAGTGGCACTTAGCGAAAAAGGAGCACTACCGTAGGTTTTTTCGGACAAAGTTGAGAAAATGATTGTTTGCGTAGCCTTTACAATAAAGCTCTGATCGCTGTCTACTGCAGATGCATAATTCAAATCGCCAGCTTGTAAGGCGCGCACTGTGACGGTGCCTGCACCGGTAAGCGTGATCGTGCTGCCGGACACTATAGCCGGGCCGCTGACAATGCTGAATGAAACGGGAAGGCTGCTACTGGCTGTGGCGCTTAGTGTAAACGGAGCATCGCCGTAGATTTTGTTAATCAAGGTTGGAAACATGATGCTTTGTGCAGTCTTGACCGTAAAGCTTTGATCAACTGTAGGTGCAGCTACGTAATTGGCACTACCCGATTGCGCGGCTCGCACCGTTACCGTGCCTAGCCCGATGAGGGTGATGACGTTGCCGGAAATCGTGGCAGGACCGCTTACGATGCTGAAAGAAACAGGAAGATTACTGCTGGCTGTCGCACTTAACGCAAACGCAGCGTCCCCATAGCCTTTAGTGGGTAAGGTAGAAAAAATGATGCTTTGCGCGGCTTTGACGGTAAAGCTCTGGTCGACATTCGAAGCAGCGAGATAGGTAGCATTTCCCGTCTGCGAAGCACGAACCGTGACAGTTCCGCCGCCGGAAAGTGAGACGGTGGTGCCGGAAATAGTTGCAGGCCCGCTTACGATGCTAAAGGAAACGGGAAGATTACTGCTGGCGGTAGCAATTAGCGGAAACGGAGTGTCGTCGTATGTTTTAGAGCTCAGGACGGGAAAAATGATATTTTGCGCGGTCTTGACGATGAAGCTTTGATCCACGGTTGGGGCCATCGTGTAGTTGCCATTTCCTAGCTGTGAAGCACGCACGGTGACGGCGCCCAGGCCAGTGAGGGTAATTATATTGCCTGATATGGTAGCAGGACCACTAATTACAGCGAAAGTGACGGGAAGATTGCTGCTGGCAGACGCATTTAACGCAAACGGTGAACTACCGAAGGCTTTATCGGTGATTGGACTAAAAGAAATATTTTGCGAACTAAATATTAAAACTGCCGTGTTTTGTGTGATGGTATTGCCATTAGCGAGCTGGCCGTAATCATTAGAACCGGACGCCAAAACGCTACCATCGCTTTTCAGAAACAAACTGTGCAATAAACCGGCAGAAATGGCGGCCACACCGGTCATCACCTGCACCGGCGTGGATGCGGTAGTTGTGTTACCATTGCCGAATTGGCCGGACCCACTCGAGCCCGCGGCCCAGACGCTGCCATTGCTCTTTAGGAATAGGCTGTGATACTGACCAGCAGAAATGGCAGTCACTCCGGTCATCACCTGCACTGGAAGCGATTGATTGATAGCATTACCATTGCCTAGCTGGCTGGCATTGTTGTAACCGACCGCCCAAGCGCTGCCATCGTTCTTCAGGAACAGGCTGTGATGCTGACCAGCGGAAATGGCAATCACGCCGGTCATTACTTGCACCGGGGTCGAATTTGGAATTTCCCCGCTAGTCATACCATTTCCTAGTTGTCCATAATTGTTATGGCCAGCAGCCCACACGCTGCCATTACTCTTGAGGAATAGGCTGTGCTGGGAACCAGCAGAAATGGCAATCACTCCGGTCATCACTTGGACAGGTGTGGATCGTGCGTTGGTATCTCCATTGCCCAATTGGCCTGAAGCGTTGTATCCGGTTGCCCAGACGCTACCATCGATCTTAAGGAATAGGCTGTGAGATCCGCCCGCCGATATACTGTTCACTCCGGTCATTACCTGCACTGGCGTGGATTGGCTTTGGGTGGTGCCATTACCTAGTCGCCCACTACCGTTAAAGCCGGTAGCCCAGACGCTCCCATCACTCTTCAGGAAAAGGCTATGTGCTCCACCCGCCGATGCCGTTATAGCTCCGGTCATTCCGGTCATCACTTGCATCGGAGTGGATTGACTGGTGGTATTGCCGTTGCCGAGTTGGCCGGAACTGTTATTACCAGTAGTCCAAGTACTGCCGTCACTTTTTATGAACACGCTATGATATGCACCGGCAGAAATAGCGGGAGTGACGGTTAACGCGGAGCTGATGCTTCCAAGAGTGAGAAGCATGCCAAGCATCATCCCTAACTTCCGCAACGCAAGAATCGGGAAATAAACTCGCGAATGGATGGAAATGATTTTGGTGCTGCTGTCAAACTCGGAGGCGTGGTCCTGCAGCTTCAAGCTACCGTCTCGGAGTGGTCTAATTAAGTAATGTTTATGTCTGGTTGAGTAAGAGTACATAGCAATCGCGGTGATGGTATAAGGGATCGGACTATCAATTTCTCTGAAGCGACTCACGATCAATCGTCAGCGAGTCGCCATTCAACTGGTAGGTGGTGCTGTAGGACTTGTTCACTGGCTTGTCGTAGTCGTAGGTGCCATCACAATTTAGGCTGCCGGTGGGGGTGGCACGGGTGATGACGTAGATGAAGGTTTTCGACGAATCATCGGCCGTCCAGTCGATGTAGGTGGTGGCGGTGCCGTTGTGATTGGTGGAGGGTATGGTGTGGTCCCCTTGCCATTTGGGCTGAGCTGCCAAGTTCCGTTTCCATTGGACCAAGTTCCGGTGATGCCGGAGTTAGACGCCTTGCCGTGATTTGTCGCGACAACTGCCTGGCCGTTCGGAGCCGGAACACGAAAATATCCTTTTTCGTTCCCGCTGTAGGTTGGGTCTTGAACCAGAGTGCCGGGGGCGATCCCTTTCACGTCAATGATCTTTTGGGTGTATGGGCTGTAAACAAATCCCTCCTTTCCTTGGACCGGATTCGCGCTGTTGTAGGTGGGAGCCGGACTTGAGGATTCCCCGTTGACAGCGGCGGTATTTGCGGATTCGTTGAGAATTCGTTGTTGTGTTTCTAGGAGGGAGGCTGCCGAGGCGCTATCGCCATTGCTCTGAGCATAATTGGATGCGACGCTAGTGGCCATGACTCCGACAAGCGCCATATCCTCGTCCGCACGAGAGGTGAGGAGCACGGTGAGGGGAATGAGAGGGATGGCGGGCAGCAGAATATGAAGGCGAAGCACGTGGAAGAACTTGAGAATCTCGCTCAAAGGAAATGAGATTACGGAGAGATTTGTCGGTCAAGCAATGGACTCGTGGTGAGTTCGGGGGGATTCGGCTACAGTTTCTTGGAACCCGATCCAGAGGCGCTGATTGGCTCTCCTTTGGCTTTGTAGTTGAACTGGAGTTTATAGAGTCCGTTGATTTTCTTAAAGGTCGCACTGCCCGTTCCCTCCCCGGAGGAGAAAGTGACGGTTTGCGTGGTGCTGTTATCCTTCAGTAGCTTGTTAAACGGGAAACTGAAGGTGCCGGAGTCGCCGTCACTGTATTTCAAGGAGTATTTGACAGTCTTGTATTTGGAGATCGTCACGGTGCCGGAGAATGTGAGTTTATCTCCGAAGTTCGTCTCAGTGCCGGAGACTTTGTAAACTCCGTTGACTCCGGCGCGGGCGGCTGAAGTGAGGAGAAGGGGCAGGACACAGCAGGTGATGAGTGCGTTTTTCATGGATGATATGGCTTTGGGTGATAGAAAAAAGGAGGGTGGGAAGCCGCACGCGGCCGAAAATAGGATTCAACTGACGGGGGAGAAATTGATCCGGAAACGGCCGCGTGCGGTCTTGCAATCCACGGTGGGAAAGAACGGTTGCTGAAATTCGGGAGTGCTTGCGGAGGCTACTTGATCTTGAGAGAGAAGATTCCGCTGCCGCTGCCGGAGTCCTTGTAGGAGAATGCGGCCCCGTTGCCCCCTGTATAGCCCTCGGAAGTCACCACCGTGCCGTGATAGGTGTCCGAGGTTTTGTCATAGCTGGTGAAAAGGAGAATGAGCTTACCTTTTCCATGTTCGTTTGCCAAGGTCTCGCCCCCGCCTGCCTTGGTCTGATCGAAGATGATCTGGGCCGTGAAGTTGTCGATTTTCTTATAAACGCAGGAAAATTCGTCTCCATCTGGATCTCCGTAGGAGGTTGGAGTCTTCCAGGTGAGAGACTCTTCGTTTAGTTCGCTTTCTGTCTCGCGGCCATCTTCTATCCCGTTTGAAAAGGTGGTGGTGGTGACGGTGAGAGCGATCTTAATTTTTAAAACCGTGCCTTTGGTTAATGACTTCGGAGTCAAAGCAGCGTCGCCTGCGGGGGCGCTTGCTGGGCGCTGGGAAGGTTCTGCGGTGGAAGTTGCGGTATTTTGGCTGGAGGTCGTCGGGCTTTTTTCAGAAGCAGGGGCAGCCGAGGCTGACTGAAAGGTAGTGATGGTTCCACCGATGAGGAGGAGAGCTTGTAATTTGGAATGGATGTTCATTATTTGGTATGGTTGGAGAATGGAGTTTTAGGGTAGTGGGGGGAAAGAGAGGGGAATGCCAGCGATTACGCTGACAGTTGATTTTGCGATTGGAAGTCAGAAATCCGGTAACCGTCCGCAGCCGGAAAGAAGCCTTTCTGTTGTCTCGTGTTGCAATCCACATTGTGGTGAAATTCGGGCTTTTCCAGATGCGGGCGGCATGCGGCCACCCGACGCAAGATAGTGTGTACTCTGGCAATGGCTGTGGGGTCCACCCCCTAACTTACGTATTTTCCATCAAGAGATCGTCGGATTGTCTTGACCTTACAGCAGTTATCCTTGGAATCTTGGCTAGTGAAAGGACATTGCCTTGCTTCCCCCGGCCAGCAGGCACCCGAAGATTCGGGTGGATCCGTGGTTGATACTGGAGTTGCTGGTATTGGCCTCAAACTTGATGACTTCCTCTCCCGGCTAGACGAAAAGCTCCTTCGCAAGAACGAGGCAATTTCACAACGATCGGCGGCGTGGGGAAACTTGCTGGAACTGGTGGGATGGTGTGTGGCCCTCGAAATGCCCGGCGGAACGCTTTGGCTGAACGGCCTGGCGAAGAGTCACCTGGAGCAGATGGAGAGAACCGCTGAGACGTGGGAGGATCTCGTGAAAATCATAGAAATGCTTCCGAATGAGGTCGTTCAGAGGCAGAATGGAGGGGTTTTGATCTGGTCTGCTGTCATTCCGAAGGAAACCGGGGTGATACCGACCGCATCCCTGACTCGCCGTGAAACCGAGGTGATGGATTGGCTGCGAAAAGGCAAGACCAGTCCTGAAATCGCGGTCATCCTCGGTTGCTCCGGTCGCACGATCGAAAAACACCTGGCCAACCTCTATCGAAAAATCGGAGTGCGAGACAGGACTGCGGCAATCTGGAGCAACTTGTGACCCGCATGGAGAATTTCAGAGATATCACGGAAGCCAAGGCCCGCAAAATCGACAGGACGATGATGGGCCTGGCGCATCTCGAAACGCTGGATGAGCTTGAAGAGAGATTCATGGAGGAAGCAGGTAGGTTGCTCCCTGCCGACTGCCTGTGCTGGAATAATTGGGAACGGGATCTGAGCGGACTGCAATCCTATCGTTCAAACGCCGAGTATGGCAGAATATTTGGTGAACTGGTAGAAGTGTTCGGGGAAGTCGTGATGTATCACCCGGTGATCGCGGCCAACCAACTGGCAGCCAGCACCGAAACGGTGCAGAGGATTTCGGATTTCCAAACATCCGTAGCCTTCAGGGAGAATCCGCTGTTTCGCGAGGTCTATCGACATCTCGATTCGCTTTATCAGATTTCTTACACGGCAAGCATGCTCAAGGACCGGCGGATTGTGCTGACTTGGAATCGCCGGGCGCTGGATTTCTCGGAGCAGGATCAGCAGATTTTCAAGTTCATGGGGCTCCGCCTTGGGGCGATCAGCCGGAGGATTGAAGAGCGGCAGCAATTGGAGAAGAACTGGCGGGTTTTGTGTGGATTTGTAGATGCCCGGATGGATGCGGGGACCGTCCTTTCCCTTGGCACACAAGATGTGACGCTGCTTACTGAACTCTTGAGATCCCGCAAGCGGAGCAGGATCGCAAGTGAGTTGGGAATTCGTCGCGATTCTGTGGACAAAAGGCTTGGGTCGATCCGCGAACGATTGGGATTGGAAAACCATCACCAGCTTTTGAGTGCTCTTGCTGAACTGAAGAATACAGCGAAAACAATTCCGAGTCCCTAAAACGCCGAGCGACTGAGGGCAAGGAATCCTCGCGGACAGGTGCTGATCGGGCCTCCAATTTTCTTTCCACTTGCCAGAGTGCGAGGGAGTTTTTACTGTTCGGGTGTTCGTATGATTACCCGTCTATTTTCAGCCGCCTTGCGCGGAGTCGATGACCAGGAAGTCGAGGTCGAGGTCAACGCCGGGGCGCTGACAAGCCGGTCGTCATCATCGTGGGAAAGAGTTTACCACTCTGAGTTCCTGGGATGGAGAGAGGCAGTCGCTGCTTTCGAAAAATGTCCGCACGGAATTTTTCAGATGACGGCCTTCCGGTAGATCAGCGCTTTCTTCTGAGCAGAAGGCCGCCGAGAGGCAGTAGGGTGAGAGAAAGTAAGGACGGCTCCGGTACCGTGGTGGCGTGGAGCGACCAATTCTCGACAACGGAGGCCTCGCCCGATGCCTGGTCCGCGATGAAGAGCGTTCAGTTCCCGGAGGCGTCGTGACCGTTAAAAACCGAGAGGAAGTTGGTGCGGGCATCCGCATCCAGCGTGTTCAAGGGATCGGTGGCACGACCGTCCGGCTGGAAGGTGCCACTGGGAGTTCCGCTGTTACCGAGCGCGGTGTGGATGTCGAGTGGAGCGGTGTCGGTGAGGGAGACTGTCATCCCGGAAGAGGCGAAGCCATCTGGATTTCCCGAGGTGCGGCCCACACGGTTCAGAAGGATGGAAATTTGTCCATCGTGCGAGAGATAGGCGTAGAGGTCGCCATTCCAACCGCCACTGAAGATCAGATCCACGGTGACCGAGGTGATCGTGGCGGTGCCGCTGACGGCAAGGGACTTGGTGCTGCTGAAGCCGGTATCATCGTTGTCCGGGATGGCGGTGGAGACCGACCAGGTGCCGTTGTAGGTGGTGGCCGCATGGCAGTTGAGCCCTGCTAGGGAGACGAGGGGAAAGATGAGGAGAAATTTCATAAAATAAGGAAATGGGAAGCCGTCTTGGCAGGGTCATGGTTTCGCGATCCGATAGAACGCGCTGCCCGGTGGTGGGGAATCGTCAACGAAGGAAATTCCACCAGAGGCGCTGGCGACGGGGCTCATTAGGGTATTCCAAATGCCCCCGGCAACACTCCGGCCGAGTTGAAGGTGGTGTCGAGTGTGCCGTCGATGTTGAAGCGCCAGATCGTGTAGCCCAGTGCGGTGCTGCGTCCCCCTACTACGATCTTCCCATCCGCGGGCTGGATCGCAACGCAGTTTCCGATGCCCTCGTTGATCACTGCCCTGCCAGTCCCATTGAAGGTCGTGTCGAGATCGCCATTGGACAGATAGCGTAACACGAGGAGGCTGTTCCCCTCGGAGCCCACCACTACGATCTTTCCGTTGGACGGATGGATCGCGACATCATAGACCTGCAAATAGCCGCCGGCGACGTCGGTGAGCACTTTTCCCGTGCCATTGAAGCTCGTGTCGAGCGCCCCGTTAATTGTGTGCCGGGCCAGAGCGACAGAGTTGGTGGCTTTGCCTACGACGACGATCTTTCCATCGTGGGGATCGACCGCCAAGCTAGCGGCAAAATCGGAGGTATCACCGAAATTAGTGAACCGAGTCCCAGTTGCATTGAACGTCTTGTCCAGCGCACCACCAGGTTCGTAGCGGGTGAGCCCGAAACTGGTGCTATCATCCGCATTGTCAACGCGGCTCGCGACAAGGATTTTGCCATCTGCAGGCTGGATCACCATTCCCTCTCCACCGAGAGTGGCCCCCATCGGTGCGGCATCGTCCAGCTGGATGAGGCCGGTTTTGTTGAAGAACGTGTCGAGAGTTCCAGCCGTGATCGTGTTTCCTTCAGTCACGCTGGCTGCTTGGGCGTAGGTGTAAGTCTCGTAGGCCCAGATCTTGTTGGTGCTACCAGTGACCGTATAGGGTGCAGAGTAGGTCTTCGGCGGGCTGACGTTTTCGGCATACGTGTAAGGACCGTTTCCCGTTGCGGTCTGTCTGCTGACGGTGTAGGTGAATAAATTGTTGGCCGCATTGGTGCTCCAGGTGAAATAGCTGGTGAGCACGAAGCCCGGATAGGGGGGGGCGAAATCGACCTCATAGACGCCCGTTCCGCCGGCTGAGAGGGTCCACCTCGCGCTCGGCACCCCGGCCGTCGCCCGAATCCAGAATCCCGTTAGCCTTGCATCAGAGGCGGACGCATGTGAAATAAGAACGGAGGTGATTGCTAGAATGATCGAAGTGCGGAACGGGCCCATAACTGCTGGAAAAGTGCTTTGGCGAGAGTCTCCTGAAACAGCCTGTGGGCTGGGCGCGAGGGTGGGTGTAGATGTAGGCGAAGTTTATTGAGGGTTCATCGGCCTTTCAGGCGATGCAAGTGTTGATGACTTCATTACAAATGAACTAGATTCGGGCGATGCTTGAGGTGCCCTCCAGTTTACTTGGAACCCGAGCCGGATCCGCTGATAGGGGCTCCCTTGGCTTTGTAGGTGAACTGCACTTTGTAGAGGCCGTTGACTTTCTTGAATGTTGCGCTTCCGTTTCCCTGGCTGGATGAACAGGCGACGGTTTGCGACGGGCTGTTATCTTTCAGCACCTTACTGAAGGTGAAGGTGAACGTGGCGGGGTCGCCGTCGTTGAATAATAAGGAATATTTGCCAGTTTTGTAGTTGGAGACTTTCACAGTGCCGTTGAAGGAGAATTTCTTCCCGTTCTCTGTCTCGGTGCCGCTGACTTTGTAGATTCCGTTGATGCCGGCGTGGGCGGTTGAAGTGATGAGGAGAGGCAGGACACAGCAGGTGAAGAGTGCGTTTTTCATGGTTTTCATAATATCAGTTGATTATAGGAACGTGACCCACGGGGGTGGTAAGTGAATTCTATCGAGTGGCTCTTAACCGGGCAAAACCCATGGCGCCTGCCGTAGGGATGGTGGCGGTTATCTGTTCGGTTTGGGCATCTACCGGAGTCGTTATGATTGTGACGCCGTTCTGGCCGTGGATGGCGGGTATCCAAGTAGAGGAAAGCGCGGAATTGCTTTCAATGAGATAAGTAACCCCGGTGGCGGCAAGCTTGCGTTTGTAGGAAACGATTAGATTGCGACCGCCGGATACCGGGGTGGTGGCCAAGGTGGGAAGTAAGCCGGAATCCGGTAAAGTGGGGCTGCCGCCGAGAAGGTATTCGAGGAGGTTGGCGATGCCGTCCTTGTCAAAGTCCACATTGTCGCCGCTGATGGCGGGATTGGCGAGCTGAGTGGAATTAAAGAATCCTGCCTGCCATGTCGCGTAGGGGGAGCCGCCAGACGTCGCTGAAATCGTGAGATTATCGACAGTCAGGTAGTTGTTTCCTGGAGAGCCTGTTGTAGCCACTGCCCACAAATAGGTAATATCGCCGAAGTTCAATGATTTTGTTCCACCATGGAAAGAAGAATTCGTGAAAAGAGGCGTTCCGTTGTGACTCGCCGACCACATGTTGGTCGCGAAATTAATACTAAAAGTCAGACGCTGCCGTATGTCGTTCGTGAATTTTACTCCGGTATCGGTGGCGGTTACTCCATCGGCCTTAAAAATATGCAAGTCGCTGTTTGAAAAATACATGCCACCAAGGAATTCGCCGGCAGAATTGTAAATTTGAAGGTGAAATTTGTCGTATTTTCCGTTGGTTGAGTCGCGAATTGCGATGTCCATGCCGAAGTCGACCATCGGATTCTGCTGGATAACCGGATCATAGTTAAATTTTCTATAGACGTAGTTGGATGCCGCTGATGTGGTGTTGAAGCCAAGATATGCCTCCTGGTAGCTCGAGTCGCCCACTATTCCCTGGATTCCGGCAACCGTGTCGTTACTCATCCAGCCATCGGTCCCTGCCCAAGTGTTCACGCCCAACACAAATGGCGGATTGTTGAACCCCGTGCTATAGAGATCCACTGCATGGACCGGGCTTGTGAATGTCAATCCCGTGACGATCCACGTCACTCCTGCAACCAAGTTCCCCAAGTAGGTCCGGAGTTTTCTTGCGATTTGTTCGTTTGGTTCAGAGGCGAAACCAGTTGTGCTGGAAGCCGCTCGCAGGTTGGGAACGAGAGGCAGGACACAGCAGGTAAGAAGTGCGTTTTTCATGGTTGATCGGGCTTTGGGTGATAGGAGAAAGGAGGGGGGATGCCGCACGCGGCCGGAAACGAGATTCAACTGACGGGGGGGGATCCGGAACCGGCCGCGTGCGGGCTTGCAATCCACTGTGGGAAAGAAAGGTTGATGGAATTCGGAGGGGGGCTGCGGAGGCTACTTGATCTTGAGAGAGAAGATTCCACTGCCACTGGCGGAGTCCGCATAGTTGCCGGATTGCTCGTCACTTGAGCCGTTCCCTATGTAGCTCTCGGATGTGACGACGGTGCCGAAAAGGGTGCCCGTGGCAGCATCGTAGCTGGTGAAAAGCAGGATGAGTTTTCCTTTTCCATGCTCTTCCGCTAATGTCCCATCGCTGTTTTTAGTCTGATTGAAAGTGATCTGGCCCGTGAAGTTGTCGATTTTCTTGTAAACGCATGAAAATTCGTCTGCGTCTGGATCTGCGTAGGAAGTCGGAGTCTTCCAAGTGAAGCTCTCTTCGTTTAGTTCGCTTTCTGTCTCGGTGCTATATTTATCCCCGTTCCAAACGGTGGTGGTGGTGAGAGCGATCTTGATTCTTAAAACCGTGCCTTTGGTCAATGACTTCGGGGTCAGAGCGGCGGCACCCGCGGGGGCGGGAGAGGGGTTTGTCGAGCGCTGGGACGGTTCCTCGGCGGTTGGAGCGGTATTCTGGCCGGAGTCTGCCGGTTTTTTTTCAGAAGGGGGGGCAGCCGAGGCGGATTGAAAGGCTGTGATGGTTCCTCCCAGGAGCAGGAGAACTTTGATTTTGGAATGGATGTTCATCGTTTTGGTATTTGGTGGGAGATTGGACTTTTCAGGGTACCGCTGCCGATCCCGTGGGAGAGGCAGGTGACCGGGGGGAATGGGGCTGCCGGATGGTTAGTCTTTCCTGAGACGGATGTAGCGCTTCACGCCGGAGGTGATGGGGGTGTTGTCACGGATGGTGACGACGCCGCCACCATTGAAGACTTCTGTGGTGTGGCTTTTTCCGCTGAGCCAGTCGAGCAGATCACGGGACACTTCGACGACGGGTTCACGGTCTTGCGGAGATGAGGATTTTCGATAGGTGAGCGTGAGGTATTGGCGGCCGTCGATGACTTGCCTACCCCGGCTGACTGGCGATCCGGAAATGGACGAAGCACCCCACAAGGCGAGGGTGGCGGATGTCAGCTTCGTGCCCTTGGCTGCGGCGATTCCGGTGCCGGTGAGGGTGATGTCGAAGGGTTTTTCGTTCAGATCGTTGCTGGCGATTTGGATGGCAGCGGTGCGCGTCCCGGTGGCGGAAGGTTTGAAGGTGACCTTGAGGGTGGTGGTGGCTCCGGGGGCAATGGATTGCACCCCCAAGGTGCCGACGGTGTAGTTGGCGGCAGCGGTGCCGTTTTTGGTGACGGCGAGACCCGAGAGGGTGGCATTGCCGAGGTTCTTGATGGTGAAGATTTTGACGACACCGGCCGAACCGATCTTAGTGCTGCCGAAGCTGACTTTGGAGGTGCCGTCGACGAGGTCCGTGCCTTGGACGACCGCGATCTCCGGGGTCAAACCGGTGCCGTTGAGAGCGATGTCGAAGGGGCTTTCATTGCTGTCGTTGCTGGCGATGTGCAGGGTGGCACTGCGGACACCCGGGCCGGAGGGGGTGAATTTTACGGTGAATGTGGTACTGCCGCCGCCGCTGATCACGGATGCCGGAACTGCGGTCATGGTGAAGTTCGCCGAATGGGTGCCGTTCACCGTGACCAGCAGGCCGGTCAGGTCAAGGGAGCCGGTGTTAGTGATGGTGAACGTTTTCGACACGGACAATGGCAGGGCGATGTTGCCATAGGAAATGGTGGAGACGGCGTCCACCAAACTGACTCCAGCGAGCTGCCGGACTTCGATTTCCGGCGCGAATTCGTCCACGCCCACTGCAGGACGGCCATACCAGAACGGAGCATTGAAGCCGAAGGAGTCGTTTAGAAAGTAGATTTTGAAGTTGCTGGAAACCGGCTCGAAGACGTCCTCTTCCATGTCGGGAACGGAGCCGAGGAAGTGGGCGGTGACGAGAGCGGAGCCGGAAAAGACGTTGCTCCCGAGGTAGCCCACGCTGGCGGGAATCATGATGGACTTCAGGCTGGTGCAGCCGGTGAATGCCTCAGAATTGATTTCGTAAAGTCCGTCGTTGAGCGTGACCGAGGCAAGGCTGGTGCAGTAGGCGAACGTATGGTCGTGAATTTCCTCAACGCCCGCAGGTATCACCGCCGCCTTCAGGCTGCTGCACGAGTGGAACGCGTATTCTCCGATTGAAGTGACTGTCGAGGGGATGGTGACTCCGGTGAGCTTGCGGGAGTAACGGAACGCGGAGGATTCGATGTCTGTCACGGTGCCCGGGATGGCGTAATTTCCGGCGGCGGCCTCGGGATATTTGATGAGCGTGGTCTTGTCCTTGTCGAACAGGACCCCTGCGGCGCTGCTAAATTCGGTATTCAGGGGATCCACGGTGATGGCCAGCAGTGAGGAGCAACCGGAAAATACGGCGTAACCGAGATCATCGACATTCTTGGGAATGGTGATGCCTGTCAGGCTGGAACACCACTCGAAGGCCTGATCGCCAATGCTTGTCAAACCGACAGGAAGCGTGACCGCTGCCAAACTACCGCAGCCGGAAAACGCATCTTCGTCGATCGTCAGCAGGGCGGCAGGGAATGCGACCGAGGCGAGTTTTCCGCAACCGCTGAAGGCATCTTCACCGATGGATGTCACTCCGGACGGGATGGAAATTCCGGTCAGGCTCGCACAACCGTAAAACGTCCCGTACTCAATCTGGGTGAGGCCGCTGGGCAGGGTGATGGCCGCCAGTTTCCGGCAATTCCTGAAGGTCTCTTCGCCGAGGGACATCACACTGTTAGGCAAGGTGACGCCGGTGATTCCCAGGCAGTCGGAAAACGCCTGGTAACGGACGGTGGTAACGCCGGCAGGTATGGAAACGGCCCCGGTCTTCGCCGGAGGACATTTGACGAGGGTGGTCATTGCCTTGTTATACAAGACCCCGGAGGCGCTCGAATAGTTCGTGTTCAGCGCGTCCACATTCAAGGCGTTGAGCAGCGGGCAGCCGTTGAATACCGAGCCGCCGATATAGCTCACAAAGGGCGGGAAGCTGATGGTGGTCAGGCTGGTGCAATTCTGGAACGCCGAGTCATCGATGGTGGCGAGGTTGTAGGGGAGGTTGATGGAGGCCAGACTGCGGCAATTCATGAAGGCGGACTCGCCGATGCTGGTGATGTTGCCTCCCAGCGCGATGGCCGCCAGCGCGGTGCAACCGGAAAACGTCTCCTCCCGGATGCTGGTGACGCCTGCCGGAACGGTGAAGCCGAGGATGCCGCGGCAGTCTCGAAATGCTCCATACCCGAGATAGGTGACTCCCGCCGGCAGGACGATCCCGGTCAGACTTGTACACCCGCTGAAGGCGTAAGAATCGATGGTGGTGACACCGGCGGGCAGGTTGATCCCGCTGAGTTTCGAACAGCCTTGGAACGCGTATTCGCCGACACTGGTGACCCCGGCGGGGATCACCACGCTGGTGAGACCCGGGCAACCGGAGAAAAGCGATTCCTCAATGGTTTCAAGCCCGGCCGGCAGCGACATCGTGGTGAGGCCAATGCATCCGGAAAAGGCCGAGTAGCCGATGTCGGTCACGCCCGCGGGGATGGCGAGCGAAGTGAGGCTGCGGCAGTTGTTGAAGGCCGCGCCGCCGATGGAGGTCACGCCTGCGGGGATCGTCAGGGAGCTGAGGCTGCTGCAACCGCGGAAGAGAGATGAGCGGATGGAGGTGAGGCTGGCAGGCAGGGTGACGGACGACAATTTGGCACAATCGGAGAAGGCACCGCTGCCTAGGCTCGACACGGAGGCGGGGACCAACATCGTGGTCAAGCTTTCGCACGAATCGAAGGCGGAGTTCCCGATGGTGGTGAGCCCTGAGGGCAGGCTGAGCGAGGCCAAGGCATAACAGTTGGAAAAAGCCGCGTAGCCGATGGTGGTGAGACCCGGGGGCAAGCTGAGCGCGGCCAAATGATAACACTCGGAAAACGCCTCGTCGCCGATGGTGGTGAGCGTCGCCGGCAGGGTCACGGTCGTGAGCACCTCACATTCCCCGAAGGCGCCCTCACCGATGGTGGTAACCCCGGACGGGATGACCACGCTGGTGAAATCGTATCCGTTCAAGGCATAGTCATCGATTTTCGTGACCGGCAGGCCGCCAATGGTGGCAGGGATGACCAGTGCGGTCTGGGTGCCGTTGTAACCGGTGATGACCACCTCGTTGTTCTCAACGCTATAGTCGAAGAGGGACGCGGTGGTGAATGTCCGGTCCACGCCGGAAGCGGGGTTTCCGGAATTCGATGCCACCAGTCGATAGTGATAGAGCGTGCCTTCCTGCAATCCGCCCAATGCCGCGCTGACCGTTTGGAATCCGGTGCCGTTGTCGGGGGACAAGGTGACCGGCGCGTTGGAACCGTAGGCGGGAGTGGTGCCGTATTCAAAGCGGGCCGTGGTCACAAGGCCTTGGGGGTTCACCGAGCCGTTCAATGTCGCGCTGGTCACGGTGATGTTCGATGCGACCGCCGTGTTGACCGGTCCGTCCGGGACGAAGGAGACTTGGTCCACCCAGCCGGTGTCGGATCCGTCCGAAACGGAGCTATCCTTGCTGTAGCGCCAGCGCACGGTATGTCCGCCGACCTGAATGGCTTGGTTCACTTGGCTCCAGTTTACCTCGCCGGATATCCCGTCGCTGACCGGCACCCCGTCAATCGAGAGTGTCAGAAAGTCGCAGTCGTCTTCCGACGAGACCTTCCACCAGTAGGTCAGTGTTCCGGGCCCGGTGATGGTCGTTTCCATCCAGCTTTGGCCACTGTCCCCGATGTCGCCATTTTGAGCGGCATCCACGCCGTCGTGGGTGACCGAGGTTTCGTCGATCCACGTGGCAGACCCGCCTGTGGACCAAGTGAGCCCGGGTGCGTCCAGGACGGTGGCCAGATCCGCCGCCGCGGGCAGGGCCGTGGCCAGCGGAACGATGAGGCAGGAAATCAAAGCGGTCTTGCGACTGCGGTTCGGGGAGGATGGCGATTTCATGAGGTTTGTGTGGTTGCAGTGGTGGATGAGAGTCTCCACACATCACTACCGCCTCCGATGGCTTGCGTTACAAAGAATCTCCAGAAGGATGGCGGCTCAGGGGAATCGCGAGACTTACGGATCCGTGCCGAGGGGGCTTGGAAAATGCAGCGACGGATCTTCTTCCGCCCCAGCCCTTGAATTTCCATTCCCTATCCGAGCCAGTTCTTCCTGGAAACCTGACTCACCCCATATTCACTTAACCGCGGGAGAAAAGGCTCAAAAGATAGCCGGTCTCTTCGGGGATCTGGTCGCGGGACGGGACGGTTTCGAGAACGGCGGCTTCGAGGGTCTCCCGGTAATCGCGGAGAAGGCGGGAGAGTGAGATGCGGACGTTGCCTTCGGAAATACCGAGTTCATCTGCCAGCTCAGTGGATTGGCCGCGATCGAGGCGGCCGCCGGCGAGGAGGATGGGGAAAAACGCGTTGAACAGCCGCTCCTTGCCGCGGGCGGCGTGGGTTTCACGCAGCTTGGAAAGGACGCGCGCCATGAGTTCGTGTGCCCATCGACGGTCGAGGACGACATCCGGGCTGTCTGCGGAATCACCAACCTCGCGTTCGTAGCGGAGCGGGAGACTGTCGTCCGGAGAGGCTTCGAACAGCGTGTGAGATGAAGCATGGGAAGCGCCGCTGGATTTCCTCCAATCTATCAGAAAGCGATGAAGAGCGGTGGCAAGGTAGGACCGGAGGCGGCCCTTTTCCGAATCCGCCGATGAGAATACCTCCAGGCGGATCAGCTTGGCGAAGAAGTCATGAAGCGCGTCCTCGGCATCGTGATGGTTCAGGCCACGGCGGAGGATGAAGCAATAGAGGGGGAAATGGTATTGGGAGCAAAGTTCGGCGAGAGCGGGCCGGGAGACCGTTTCGTCGCTGCTGCGGAGGCGCGAGATGAGCGTCCAGCGGGTATCGGGAAAACAGGGACTGTTAAATGGGGGCTGACTCATCGGCTGCATGGAAGCATCATTTGGCATCCGGGTGGTTTTCGGGAAAACCCAACAAGCGGCGGCTTTCATCCTCCGCCAACCCATCCAGATTGATGAATTCAAGATCGCGGAATGGGAGTCCCGAACTTCCCAGATCGAAATTCCCTTCACCCGGCAATTCATCCGCCTTGCAGGAGATGGGAATGCCGTTCACTTCGCCCAGCAGCGTGTTTCCCACGACGGCAGCCATGATAGTCACCTCCTCCCCATCCTTCAGGTCGAGATGCAGGGGCTGGCCCAGCGGCTGGGTCACACGGGTGCCCGAGGCATCCAACGCGTGGTAGCGGAACGCTGCTTCGTTCGAAGACACTTCGAAGAGAAACTGGCCTCGGGATTCGAAGGCATTCAAGTAGAGCTTGCGCAGGCTTACGCAGGCACTCGCCCGTTTCAAGGTATTCCAACGGTAGGTGGCGCGGGCTCCCCCGTTGACGCCTCGCAGATACGCGCCGGCGGGCAATACAATCGCGCCCCCTCTTTCCGGCTTGGGGATAATCCATCCGTCGATCCAGTTGGCGTTGAGATCGATCCGTCTCCTCTCGCTGGCGGTGGCAACAACGGGAATCCATTTGCCCGGTATGAACCGCGCGGATTCCGGTAATGGACGCACTTCTTTCTGGGCGATCAGAGGTGGTGCCGCGGGAGCAGTGGGTAAGTTCGATGCGGCGGGAGCGGTGAATGCGATGGATGTGGTGGACGAGTGGCCCTTGAGTGCTTGGAATCCCATTCCGGTCAACACGGCTGCCAACACGACTCCCGTGGCCAACCACACGCGTCTTGACGTCGATGATTTCGCGCGGCGTGCGGCCCGGTCGAGATCCGCGAGAAATCCGCCGGCGCTCTGATAGCGTCGATCCGGCTCGCTGCGCAGCGCCTTGTCGATCACCGCATCGACATCGGCCCCCACCCCCACGGCGAGGGACGAGGCGGGTTCGAAGCGCCCGCGTGGAATCCGCCCGGTGAGTGCCTGATAGAACAGAACCCCGAGCGCATAAATGTCGGCGCGGTGATCCGGCAGCATTCCCGGGACACGCGCCTCGGGCGCGAGATAATCCGGCGATCCCATCACCATGTTCGTCAGTGTTGGGGAAAGGGTCTGGTGTTCCAGGCGAGCCAGACCAAAGTCGCCGATCTTGGCACGGCCGGTCCGGTCGATCAGGATGTTGGATGGCTTGAGGTCGCGGTGGACGATGCCGTGCTGATGGGCGAATTCGAGGGCTTCAGCCACGTCCCGCATGATCGGCAGGACTTCGGACAAGGGCATCGGACCGCGCCCGTCCAACAACTGCTGGAGATCGCCGCCATCGATGTACTCCATGACAAAGTAGCGCAGGCCGCTGGTGGTCATGCCGGCATCATGCACCGCCACCGTGGAGGGATGTTTGAGGCGGGCCATCGCTTTCGCCTCGCGGTCGAAGCGGAGCGCGAATCCGGGGTCCGCCGCATCGACTCCCGGAGGCAGGAGTTTGATCGCCACCTCGCGCTCCAGGCTGAGCTGGATGCCGTGATAGACGCAGCCCATGCCGCCCTTCCCGATCAGTCCGGTCACTGAATAGCCGCTGAGTTCGGATTCGATCGCCGCAGACATGAGTCCGGATTCATCCGCAGCCGCCGAGCCACCACCCGGGACGGCAAGGGCAAGCAGATTCCTGACCGCATCGTCGGATAAACACGAAGTGCGGTTGGCATCTTGGGGGACGAACTCGGACATGGAGAGCAATTACCGCCTTCACGCTAACCGAGTCGTGAACACCGTAGCAAGAATGAAAACAGGGGCGAACCGCACCGATGACCGGGTCCGCTCAATCCTCCGCTGCTACTTCGCGATTTCGGGTCCCTCGCCACCCCTCCCTTGAATCAGCAACCAGGCTCTCCTATCAACCGCCCCCGTGCACCATGGGTTGGATCGAGTCGCGAGCGATTGGGATTGGAGAACCATCACCACCTTTTGAATGCTCTTGCCGACCTGAAAGCACAGCGAGCTCAGTTCCGAAATTCTGAAGAGCCGTACAGCGCACTCCTTATTTTCTTTCCACTTGCCAGAGCTGGTAGAAATTCCCACTGTTCGGGTGTTCGCATGATTACCCGTCTGTTTTCAGCCGCCCTGCGCGGAGTCGATGCCCAGGAAGTCGAGGTCGAGGTCAACGCCCGGGGCGCTGACAAGCCGGTCGTCATCATCGTGGGAAAGACTTTTTGCTGATTTCAATTCACGGGTCGTGAATGGATTGTAGATTTCTAGTTGAAGCGAATTTTCGGATCAGTGGTGCCAGTAACCCAAGGCACTTTTGAAGTTTCAATCCCTGTCGATGCGAAACATCAAATTCGCTAAGGAGATGATATTTTTCAGGAGCCAAGGGGCAGCCGGGACAGTGGGATCAAAAATACGTAAGTTAGGGGATGGACGGAATCTTCTCGGACAAGAATTGTTCAATTTCTTGCTCGCCACCCGCACCACTTTTAAAGCAATAACACCCGTCCGTCAGCCATTTCCATGGGTAATGCCAATCTCTAATCCCCCTACATCCCACTCTTATGCCCAAGCTCGCCACCTCACTCTTCACAAAGCTGGCCGTGATGGCTACCATTTGGATCGGCTTCATGCCTTCGATCTCTCAAGCGGCCAATACTTTTACATCCACTGGCTCCCTCGCCATAGCCCGCAGTGGTCACACCGCGACACTGCTATCCAACGGCAAGATACTCGTAGCGGGGGGCCGCAACAGCAGCGTTAATCTCGCCAGTGCCGAACTCTATGACCCCGCGACCGGCATCTGGACTTCCACCGGCGCGCTCGGCACCGCCCGCTTTTTGCACACAGCGACACTGCTTCTCAACGGCAAGGTGCTCGTCTCGGGGGGCTACTCTGGCGGCAATCTTGCTAGCTCGGAACTTTACGATCCCGCCACCGGCACTTGGTCGGCCACCGGCTCACTCACCACCGCCCGAGAAAACCACACCGCGACGCTGCTGCCCAATGGCAAGGTGCTCATCGCGGGAGGCGACGCCAGCAGTAGCGCTTTCGCTGCTGCGGAACTTTACGATCCTGCCACAGGCCTTTGGACTGCCACCAACGCACTTGGCGTTGCCCGTCGTTATCACAGTTCGACTCTGCTGCCCAATGGCAAGGTGCTTGTCGCGGGGGGCAACAACAGCAGCGGCGCTATCAGCAGTGCAGAACTCTACGACCCCGCCACCGGGATCTGGACCGCTACTGGCACGCTCGCCACCTCACACGTTTCTCACACAGCGACACTACTGCCCAACGGCAAGTTGCTCGTCGCGGGGGGATCCAGCAGTGGCAATCTTGTCAGTGCGGAGCTCTACGATCCCGCCACCGGCACCTGGGCCGCAACCGGCTCACTCGCCACCGGCCGCTATTATCACACCGCAACGCTGC
>JBDSNC010000021.1:0-18789 GCA_039915545.1 Luteolibacter sp. | reverse complement strand
AGTTCTTCCTCAAGCGCGACGATCAACGAAGGAAGGTCACACTGGCGAAGCAGTTCCATGACGGCGGCTGCACCCATGCTGGCTTGGAACGATCCGTCGCCATAGGTGTCCTCCGCTTCACGGAGTTCATTCTCAGTGAGAAGCTGGCCAACTTCGAGGGCGGTGTTGCCCTGTTCGGTGACGACGTAATCTTCATAGTAAATGACGCGCTCCAACTGGCGGGCACTCATGTCGAGCATGAGGCCGATGCGGGATGGCATGCACTTGTAGAACCAGATATGGGAAACCGGCACGGCCAGTTCGATGTGGCCCATGCGCTCGCGACGGACGCGGCTGAGGGTCACTTCGACACCGCATCGGTCGCAGATCACGCCCTTGTGCTTGATGCGCTTGTATTTGCCACAGGCGCACTCCCAGTCGCGGGTGGGTCCGAAGATCCGCTCGCAGAAGAGACCGCCTTTTTCAGGCTTGAAGGTCCGGTAGTTGATGGTTTCCGGGTTCTTCACCTCGCCCTTGGACCAGGAACGGATGATTTCCGGAGAAGCGACGGTGATGGAGACTTGATCGAAGGCCTCTGGGCGCTCGTCCACGCCGAATAGTTCGCGAAGGTTGTTATCGACACTCATGTTAGTAGAATTAACGGTTTAGGTCAGGGTTGGGGTTCGCGTTTGAAATCACAGGGTGAGGTCATCGAGGGAGTAGTCGTCCAGACCACCGGTCATGCCGGAGCCATGGGTCGAGCCCTTGCGACCCGGACGGACGTCGAGTCCGAGGGATTGCATTTCCTTGATGAGAACGTTGAACGACTCGGGCGTTCCGGCTTCGAGGTTGTTGTCGCCTTTGACGATCGCCTCGTAGATCCGGGTGCGGCCCTGCACGTCGTCCGACTTGACGGTGAGGAGTTCCTGAAGGGTGTATGCGGCGCCGTATGCTTCGAGCGCCCAAACTTCCATTTCCCCGAAACGCTGGCCACCGTATTGCGCCTTACCACCGAGCGGCTGCTGGGTGACGAGCGAGTAGGGACCGACAGCGCGGGCGTGGATCTTGTCGGCAACAAAGTGACCGAGTTTCAGGATGTAGATCATCCCGACCACGACCGGGTTGTGGAAGGCCTCGCCGGTGCGACCGTCATAGAGGGTCGATTTACCACCAGTGGTGCCGTCGCGACCGTCGCCGATCCAGGTGTAGCCGCGGCCTTCGGGTTCGCCGGGCTTGCGCTCCCGGAGTTCACCGTTGTCGCCCACGAATTTCACGCCGTCGACCTTCTTGGCCTTGGACATGAAATCCCAGATGACGTCTTCCTTGATGCCGTCGAAAATCGGGGTGGCGACCTTGAAGCCGAGAGCCTTGGCAGCGACGCCGAGGTGGGTTTCAAGAACCTGACCGACGTTCATCCGCGATGGCACGCCGAGCGGGTTGAGGCAGATGTCCACCGGAGTTCCGTCCGATAGATAGGGCATGTCTTCTTCGGGAACGATGGTGGCGACAACGCCCTTGTTTCCGTGACGACCGGCCATCTTGTCCCCCACGGAGAGTTTCCGCTTGGCGGCGATGAAGACCTTCACTTCCTTGATGACGCCGGGATCGACTTCATCACCGGACTCAAGCGAGTCGAGCTTGCGCTCGCGCTCGGTGTCGAGCTCCTGGAAGCGGCCTTCGAAGGAACCGATGATTTCCAGGATCTTGTTACGGATCGGGGAAGGATCGATTTCGATATGGTCGTGAACCGAAGCGAGCTTGCGGAGAAGCGTCTTGGTGATCTTGCGGTTGGCCGGGATGATGATTTCACCGGTTTGCGCGTTGACCACGTCGAGCGGGATTTTTTCGCCCAACAGAATGTCGGAGAGACGCTCGGTGAGGTCGTCCGTCAGTTTGTCAGCCTTCTTCTTGTGCTCGTCGTTGATCTTCTTGAGCGTCTTCTTGAGTTCGACAGGATCGACCTTTTCAGCACGCTTTTTCGCGAAGCCGCTTTGAGAAACGCGGACGTCCTGGACAATACCGACGCAGCCGGATGGCACGCGGAGCGAGGTGTCTTTGACGTCGGCGGCCTTTTCACCGAAGATGGCGCGCAGGAGGCGCTCTTCAGGGGCGAGTTCGGTTTCGGACTTCGGAGTGATCTTGCCGACGAGGATGTCGCCGGGTTTCACTTCGGCACCGATGCGGATGATGCCGTCGTGGTCGAGGTTGCGGAGCGCGTCCTCACCGACGTTCGGGATGTCCCGGGTGATTTCTTCCGGTCCGAGCTTGGTATCACGGGCAGCGACGTCGAATTCCGAAATGTGGATCGAGGTGTAAACGTCGTCCTTCACCACGCGCTCGGAGATGACGATGGCATCTTCGAAGTTGTAGCCGTTCCAAGGCATGAACGCGACGAGGACGTTACGTCCGATGGCGAGTTCGCCGTCTTCGGTGTTAGGTCCGTCGGCGAGCACTTGGCCCTTCTTGATTTTCTGGCCCAGCTTGACGATCGGCTTCTGGTTGATGCAGGTGCCGGCGTTCGAGCGCATGAACTTCCGCAGCGGATAGGCCATGATGCCCTTGTCGATGTTCGTCTTCACGGATTCGGCGTCCGAGAGGAATTTTTCATCGGAAACAGGGAGCTTGCCATCCGGAGTGGTGACGATGATTTCCGCGGTCGCGGCGGCAACGATGCCGTCGGCTTCGGAAACAACCACCGCGCGGGAATCGCGGGCAGCCTTGCCTTCGAGACCGGTGCCGACGAGCGGCGACTCGGAAACGAGAAGCGGCACGCCTTGGCGCTGCATGTTCGAACCCATCAGAGCGCGGTTGGCGTCATCGTGTTCGAGGAACGGGATGAGACCGGCAGCCACCGAAACGAGCTGCTTCGGCGAAACGTCCATGTAATTCACTTCCGTCGGAAGTGCTTCGATGAACTCACCTCCTTTTTCACGAGCGGTGATGCGCTCGGTTTGGAAGGAGCCGTCCTTGTTGATCGGGTTGTTCGCCTGGGCGATGAGGAAATTTTCCTCTTGGTCAGCGGTGAGATACTCGATCTCGTTGGTGACCTTCGAGTCCACCACGCGGCGGTAAGGGGTTTCGATGAAACCGAATTCGTTGATCCGGGCGTAGGTACACATCGAGTTGATGAGACCGATGTTAGGACCTTCCGGAGTTTCGATCGGACAGATCCGGCCGTAGTGGGACGGATGCACGTCGCGGACTTCGAAGCCTGCACGGTCGCGGTTGAGACCCCCTGGGCCAAGAGCCGAAAGACGGCGCTTGTGGGTGAGCTCGGCGAGCGGGTTGGTTTGGTCCATGAACTGGGAAAGCTGGCTGCGGCCGAAGAAATCACGCACGACGGCGGAGAGCGCCTTCGGGTTGATCAGCTTCTGCGGCGTCATGCCTTCGATGTTCACGTCGAACAAAGTCATGCGCTCCTTGACCAAACGTTCCGTCCGGGCAAGACCCACACGGCACTGGTTGGCAAGAAGTTCACCCACCGCACGCACGCGGCGGGAGCCAAGGTGGTCGATGTCGTCGATGACACCGTCGCCCTTTTTCAGCTTCAGGATATAACGCACGGCGGCGAGGAAATCCTCGGGAACCATGATGCGTTGGTCGGAATCCACCTGGATGCCGAGCTTCTGGTTGATCTTGTAACGACCGACGCGGGTGAGGTCATATTTCTTCGCATCGAAGAACAGACGCTTGAGAAGCGCGCGGGCGTTGGCGGCGGTCGGTGGATCTCCGGGCCGGAGTTTTCGATAGATGTCCTTGAGCGCGGATTCCTCATCCTTCGCCGGATCCTTGCGGAGCGACTTGAGGAGAATTTCGTCCTCACGGCCGTCGATGACTTCAACCGCCTTGTGACCGAGCGCGAGAAGCTGGCGGACGATGCCGATCGTGAGTGGCTCGTAGGCCTTCGCGACGGTGAGTTCGCCATCGAGGATGTCTTCGAAAGGAACCTTGTGGCCCAGTTCGCCTTCGTCCATCGCCTCGCTGAGAGGAAGGGATTCAGGAGAATAGAAATGGCTGACGATGTCGCGGTCCGTCGGATAGCCGAGCACGCGCAGGAAAGTCGTCGCAAGGAACTTGCGGCGGCGGCGGCGGCGGTCGAGATAGACGTACAACAGATCGTTGGTGTCGAACTGCACTTCCAACCAGGATCCGCGGTCGGGAATGATGCGGAACGAATGGAGAAGCTTGCCATTCAAGTGCTGCGAGGTTTCGAAGCAGATACCCGGCGAGCGGTGGAGCTGGGAAACGATGACACGTTCGGCACCGTTGATGATGAAAGTACCACGGCGGGTCATCATCGGCAGCTCGCCCATGTAGACGCGCTCTTTCTTGGTACCGGTCTCGTCCTTCAGCTTGAACGTCACATAAAGTGCCGCGCTGAAGCTCTCGCTGTTGCGCAGCGATTCGAGTGAAGTGATTTTCGGATCTTCGATATCATAGGTGACGAAATCGAGTTCGATCGCTTCGTCGTAGCTCTTGATGGGGAACACCTCGCGGAAAACCGCTTGGAGTCCGGCATCAGCGCGCTCGCTGGGGAGCACTTCCTTCTGAAGGAATTCATCGTAGGAGCGACTCTGAACCTCAATGAGGTTAGGTGGCTCGATGACTTCTTCGAATTTCCCGAAATAGAGACGTTCAGCCATGGCGTTTAGTGGTATTCTATCTTACAAATTGAGCCTGAGCCGAAAAACGGTCTCAGGCAGGGTGGAATCAAGCGTTGAAAAGAGGAGTCGGAATCGGCGCGAAACACTGATAGTTAGTTAGAATCTCGCGCCGGTCACGGCAAAAATTCCCGGGGTAGATTGCTCCACCCCGGGAATAAAGCAAATGAGTCTTACTTGAGCTCGATCTTGGCACCAGCCTCTTCGAGCTTCTTCTTGGCGGCTTCGCCGGCCTCTTTGGCAACGCCTTCGAGGATTTTGGCAGGAGCGCTTTCGACGAGCTTCTTCGCGTCGGCAAGTCCGAGGCCGGGAGCGACTTCGCGGACTGCCTTGATGACGGCAATCTTGTTTGCGCCGCAATCCGTGAGGACAACGTCAAACTCAGTCTTCTCTTCGACAGCTTCGGCAGGACCAGCGGCAGGACCGGCGACACCCACAGGTGCGGCAGCGGAAACGCCCCAGGTTTCTTCGAGTTGTTTAACCAGATCGACAGCTTCCAGAACGGTGAGCTTGCCGAGTTCTTCAATCAGTGTTGCAATATTAGCCATTTTTGTATTCTCCTTGTTCGGTATCGTCGCCTCCGAAGCCTTCGGGGATTTCAGAACAGCAGCCGCTGCTCCGACGAGGAACCATTATGGGTTCAGGTGACAAACGGGAGCCGCTGCCACCATCACTTCAGATTTGTTGTTATTCAGCGGCAGGTGCTTCGGCTTCGGCTTCCGCAGCAGGTGCTGCTTCGGCTGCGACCTCGGCGGCTGGAGCCTCTTCGGCGACAGCTTCCACGGCTGGGGTTTCTTCGGACGAGCTTTCGCCCTCCGGGTTGAATTTGTTTTGAACGATACGGGCGATGCGGGTCGCAGGCTCGAGGATCGTTGCAAGAAGTTGCGAAAGGACCGCTTCGCGGGAAGGGATGTCGGCGATGGCCTGGAGCTTCGCGGTGTCGAGCACGGCGTTGCCAAGGATACCCACCTTCATCTCGGGCTTCTTGAATTCCTTTTCGAAATTCTTGATGACTTTCGCTGCGGCGAACACTTCGCTGCTGCCCATCACGTAGGCCATCTGGCCGACGAGATCGGTGCCGATGTCAGGCATGCCTGCTTCAGCGAGAGCTTTGCGCATGTAGCTGTTCTTGGCGACGGTGCAGTTCGCACCACCTGCGTCGAGGCGGTTGCGGAGTTCCGTGAACTGCTTCACGGTGAGGCCGGTGTAATCGATGACGATCAGATAGGGAGACGCGTTGACGCGGTCCAACAGGCCGTTGATGATGATTTTCTTATCGGGATTCATGGTCGTTGGCTACCGGGTTAAGCTGAGGCTTTGGTGTAGGTGGCGGCTTCCAGAGGAAGACCAGGGAGCATCGAAGCGGCGAGAGTCACGGCTTGGATGTAGTTGCCCTTGGCGGATGCCGGCTTGGCGCGGACGACGCTGTCCACAAGGGCGCGGGCGTTTTCTTCCAGTTGGGCAGGTTCGAAGGAAGCCTTGCCGATGGAGGCGGAGACGTTGCCGTTCTTGTCGAGCTTGTAGTCGATACGACCGGCTTTGACTTCCTTGACGGCCTTGGCGGTGTCGTCGGTGACGGTGCCGGTCTTCGGGTTCGGCATCAGGCCGCGAGGTCCGAGAACCCGGGCGATTTTACGAACTTCGGTCATGGCGTCCGGAGTGGCGATCGCGGAATCGAAATCCGTGAAGCCCGCTTGGACCTTGGCGATGAGGTCTTCGTAACCGACGTGCTCAGCGCCGGCAGCACGTGCTGCTTCAGCGGCTGCGCCTTGGGCGAAAACGACAACGCGGACATTACGTCCGGTGCCGTGCGGAAGGGAAACGGAACCACGAACCATTTGGTCGCTCTTCCGGGGATCCACGCCGAGGTGGAAGGAAAGGGTGACGGTCGGGGTGAATTTCGGCGCCGGGAATTGCTTCACGGTGCTGATTGCGTCGGTCAGGGAATAGCTCTTGCCGGTTTGGACAAGGGCGACTGCCTGTTTGTAGCGTTTGCTGCGGTGTTTGGCCATTTTGGTATTTGTTAGCAGTTCGGTCGGAACCCGTGGAATACGGCTCCCTCCTGCGGGTGCCGGAAACTTTTGAAAAGTTTACCGGCGGAGAATTTCTCAGTAACCTTCGATCTCAAGACCCATCTGACGGGCGGTGCCGGCAAGAATGCGGCAAGCGGCTTCAGGATCCTTGGTGTTGAGGTCGGGCATCTTGATTTTGACAACTTCCATGAGCTGGGCCTTGGTCAGTTTGCCAACCTTGATCTTGTTCGCTTCTTTCGAACCGGAAGCAAGACCTGCCGCCTTCTTGAGAAGGTTGCCGGCAGGGGGCTTTTTGGTGATGAAGGAGAAGGACTTGTCCTTGTAAACAGAGATCACAACCGGAAGCACATCGCCCGTCTGGGCTTGTGTCGCGGCGTTGAATTCCTTACAGAACGCCATGATGTTGACACCTGCCTGACCGAGGGCCGGGCCGACGGGTGGTGATGGATTGGCAGCTCCTGCTTTGATCTGGAGCTTGATGATTTTGACGACTTCCTTGGCCATAATGAATGCTTTTTTAAGTGCGGGAGAGGGGTGATTGTAAATTTACGGGCGCTGGTCGAGACAAATTAGGCTCTTTCGACCTGCCAGTATTCGAGTTCGACCGGAGTGCTGCGGCCGAAGATGGTGACCGAGACGCGGAGTTTGCCGCGTTCCGGGTCGATTTCCTCGACAATGCCGTTCTGGCTTTGGAAAGGGCCGTCGGCCACCTTCACGGTGTCGCCGACTTCGAAACTGATGGCGGGGCGGACGCTTTCCTCGCGCTCCTTGATTTGCGAGAGCATGGCGTCCACTTCGCGCTGGCGCATCGGCGCAGGACGGTCCTTGGTGCCCGCGAAACCGATCACTCCGTCCAATTCCTTGATGAAAAACCAGGTCTTCTCGACGAGCTGGCCATCTTCGGTGGCGAGGTTCATGTTCACGATGATGTAGCCGGGGAAGAATTTCTTCTTCGTCTCGGTCTTTTTCCCGCGGCGGATTTCGGAAACCATTTCAGTTGGCACCAGCACCTCGCGGATATACTCGGTCATCCCTTCGGACTCGGCATTGCGGGCGATCCGGTCACGGACTTTCCCCTCCTGGCCGGAGAGGACTTGCACAACGTACCACTGATCGCGGAATGGTTTGGTTTCTGACATGACGGGTCGGTCGGAGATGGATGGGACGGAACAGCTAACGGATTAGCGGCCGAGGTTGGTGAAAAAGCCCACGATCAGGACGTGGAAGAAGTCCCAGAACTGCACGAAGCCTGCGAGCAGGATCATGGCGATGAGGACAACGATGGTCGAATCGACGAGTTCCTTGTATTTCTTGATGCCCTTGATCTTGGGATCGGATTCCCACGGCCAGCTCGCCTTGCGCAGCTCGCCTTTTACCTCACCCAGGAAACTGGAAATTTTCGAAAACATGATGTCGTTCTGACGTTGATACGGGAATGGAAAATGGCACGGAAGGTGGGACTCGAACCCACAACCAACGGTTTTGGAGACCGCTACTCTACCAATTGAGCTACTTCCGTTTTGAGGCGACCAAAGGGCATCCCGCTTTAGAAGCGGGATGCCCCGGAGTCCGGCATTCCCACGGGCAAACCGCGGGAAGCCTCGTTGCTAAATGCTTACTTGATGATCTCGCCCACGCGGCCGGCACCAACGGTACGGCCACCTTCGCGGATCGCGAAACGCATGGTAGGTTCCATGGCGATCGGGGTGATCAGCTCGACTTCAAGGTTGATGTTGTCGCCGGGCATCACCATTTCGACGCCTTCTGGAAGCTTGATGCTGCCGGTCACGTCCGTTGTGCGGAAGTAGAACTGAGGGCGATAGTTGGAGAAGAACGGGGTGTGGCGTCCACCTTCTTCTTTCGAGAGAACGTAGATTTCCGACTTGAAGATCGTGTGACCTTTGACGGTGCCGACCTTTGCGATGACTTGGCCACGCTCGACCTGGTCCTTCTTGAGACCACGGATGAGGAGACCGACGTTGTCACCGGCGCGGCCTTCGTCGAGGAGCTTGCGGAACATTTCGATGTCGGTAACGGTGGTCTTCTGCGTGTCGCGGATACCAACGATTTCGACTTCTTCCATCTTCTTGACGATACCACGCTCGACACGACCGGTACAGACCGTTCCACGACCTTCGATCGAGAACACGTCTTCGATCGGCATGAGGAAGGTTTTGTCAATCGGACGCTCAGGCTCAGGGATGTAGGCATCCACGGCGTCCATGAGTTTCATGACGTTTTCCATTTGAGCGGCATCGCCATCAAGCGCAAGCTTGGCGGAGCCCATGACGATCGGAATGTCGTCGCCTGGGAATTCATACATCGAAAGGAGATCGCGGACTTCCATTTCGACGAGTTCGAGAAGCTCGGCATCGTCAACAAGGTCAACCTTGTTCATGAAAACGACGAGGGCAGGAACGCCGACTTGGCGAGCAAGCAGGATGTGCTCGCGGGTTTGTGGCATCGGGCCGTCTGCAGCGGAAACAACCAGAATACCACCGTCCATCTGGGCAGCACCGGTGATCATGTTTTTCACATAATCGGCGTGTCCCGGACAATCCACGTGAGCATAGTGGCGCTTGACGGTTTCGTATTCGACGTGGGCGGTGTTGATGGTGATACCACGCTCACGCTCTTCCGGCGCAGCGTCGATGTCCGCGTAGCTCTTCTTTTGTGCGAGGCCCTTGTCAGCAAGCGTGTTGGTGATTGCTGCGGTGAGGGTGGTCTTGCCGTGGTCGACGTGACCGATCGTGCCGATGTTTACGTGCGGCTTGTTGCGCTGGAATGCTTCTTTTGCCATGGTGGTTGTTGTTCTGCTTGAGACTGTTGAGATTTTCGAAATTGCCCTGGAGCTCGCGGGGGGAATTGAACCCCCGACCTCATCCTTACCAAGGATGCGCTCTACCCCTGAGCTACGCGAGCAATGTGACACTGGTTGCTCCACCTTCAACCCGACAAAAACACCGCGACCAATCTCATAAAAGAGCGAGACCAGGCGCGGCACCCCTGACTTGATGTGGGGAAGAGCGGGCGGACAGTAACAAAGCCCGCTACCCTGTCAAAAAAAATCTCAATGAAAAGAAAATTTATCCTAATCCCCTGAAAACGTAAGGCTCGCGAAAGCTCGACGACCCTTCTAGCACTCTCTTCGAGAGGATTTATAGGAGCAGAAACGCCCTGTTCCGGTCAAGGGTTGCCGACCGGAAGCGATGCCAGCGCGGAAAGAGCCGCGATGAGAACGATATATTCGACAAGAGCCCGGAAATCGCCGGTGTTTTCCTTGGTTTTTTCAAACAGCCGGAACACACCAAAGCCCATTACGATGATCAGGATCCCATGCACATCACCCGCCGAAAGAAAGATGGCGGCCGCCACTGCGACAACCGCCCCGATCCGCTGGTTCCGGTTCAGGGCCCGGAAAGCTCGCGAACCGTCGAGCTGCCAAATCGGAGTGAGGTTGAACAGATTCACCCAAGCACCCACCTTGGCCACTGCGATCGCCAGCGGAAGATGGAAACCAACCCCCAACAACCAGGATGCGATGGCAGCTCCCAAGCCCCAGATCGGCCCGGCAAGACCGACGCGGGCATCCTCGCGGGCAGTTGGCAGATGCTGCTTCAATCTCACCACGGCACCGACACCGGGGATGAACATCGGCGCGCTCGCCTTTACTCCGAGTTTCTTGAGCATGGCGACGTGTCCCATTTCGTGGATGTAAATGGAGAGGATGAAGCCTGCAGCAAATTTCCAACCCCAGATGCTCCAGTAGAGGCCGAATGAGAGGAACATCGACAGCAGCGTGCCCATCTTCGTCAGGCCGAGAGCGAGAAACTTGAGCTTGGTGATGACAAAGAGCAGGAGGAATTTGAACTTCGCGAAAAATACAGCGATCACTCCTGCTCCGGAAACGATTTTCCCCGTTTTCGAACCAACTTTCCGCGGCTCGGATCGGTCCGTCAGCGCCACAAGGGCGTCCATTTTCTCAACGATTGCCTGCTGCTGCCGGGTCCCGGGGGGCAGCAATTCGTAAGCTTCCCGCCAGTAGCCGAGGGCGTCGGCTGGCGCTTCCGCAAGCCCGGCGGCAGCGGCCAGCTCCTTGAGCCGCGCCGCATGGACGAGTGTGCCGCAGGCCGGGCAGGACAGCAATGCAGCCGCCAGTTCAGTGTCACAGGACAGGCAGCTTGAAGGTGACGAATACCCCACCCAACCGGTGATTGCGTCAGATTCCGGCATGGGAAACGGGTGGCTGGGTGGAGTTCGTGGTGATGACGTGAGGTCCGGTGACCTCCAAACGGATGCGCCGGTTCATCTGCCACGCGCGCCAGATGCCGAAGCCGATGATCAGAATGCCCATGATGTTTTCAGCTCCTCCCAAAAACGGAATGGCATAGCCGGTGACGATGATCCCGACCAACATCTGCCCGGAATGCTGCTCGGCGGGCATCTGATGCCAGATGGAAATTCCGTAAGCCGCGCAAATCGCCGTGTAGGTGAGGAAAACCGCCAGAAGCTGATAACGCCAGCCGCCCCGTCCCTTGGAGCCGCGCCGGACCGCTGCGCCCACGAACCAACCGAGGGCGATCGAGATCAGCGCCCATTCGCTGTTGGTGAAAATCATGATCGCCGCATACGCCGCCATCCCCAGCAAGGCGGCACCCGAGCCGAGCAGGATCGCCTGGAGGAAGCGCACCATTCCCGAACCCTCACCCCCGAGCACCTTGCGCACCTGATCCGCGCAATTCCGGCAGAAAGTTTGTTGATTGAGCGCGAAGTATTCCACGGCGAGCGGCATCTTGCAGGAGCTGCAAGCCATTTCAGGTGTTTGTGAAAATTCCGCCCTCTCGAATTGGATGTCTGAACTCATGACTTCTGGTAGGAGATTCTGCCAGATTTGAACACCCATAAATTTCACCCCTGCGAATCCACCGGGTCCGGCAGCAAAAGTGACAGCCTTTTGATCGCCTGACATCTGCCGTTTTCCACATTGATGTCCACAATCACGCCGCACAGGCGCACGGGGCCTTTGGCGATGGGAAAACGCGTGGGCATGCCGGATTTGAAACGCCACACCACGGACTCGATGGCACGTCCGAGCACCGACTCATCCGGACCACACATGCCGGCATCGGTCAGGTAGCCGGTGCCACCGGGGAAAATGCTCTCATCCGCCGTTTGCACGTGGGTATGGGTGCCGACGACCAGCGAGACCTTGCCATCGAGCATCCGCCCCATCGCGATCTTTTCGCTGGTCGTTTCCGCATGATAGTCGAGCACGATGGCCATCACGCCATCCGCCCGCAGGCGTTCGGCTTCTTTTTCGACCGCAAGGTAGGGGTTTTCCAATGGCGGCTGGATGAACGAGCGGCCCTGCGCCTGCATCACCGCGACCCGGCCCTTCGCGGTTTCCAAAACCACGCTGCCCGCGCCGGGCGTGCCTTCCGGATAGTTGATCGGACGTAGCAGCCGCGGCTCGGTCGGAAAATAATCGACGATTTCCTGCTGGTCCCAGACATGGTCGCCGGTGGTGATGACCGCGGCTCCGGCGCGCAGCAGGTCGATCGCGATCTTCGGCGTGATCCCCTTCCCGCCCGCGGAGTTTTCGCCGTTGACGATGATGAAATCGAGGTTCTCTGACTGTTTGAGCAGCGGCAGTTGTTCGATCACGGCCTTGCGTCCGGGCTCGCCAACCACATCACCGAGGAATAAAATACGAATCGCAGACATGATGGAAAATCGGAGCCGTTGTACTTTCGCTCCCCCGCAAGGCTTCACATTCCCACCCTCCGCGACAATTCAATTTCCTGAATGAGCCGATTCACCGCACGCCGGATCCCACTCCTAACTACCTCCATCATCCTGCTGGCGGTCGTCGCGCTTTTCGTTTTCCGGCCCCGCCCGACGCCACCACCAAAGCCGGTTCCGCCGCCCACCCCGCTTTCGATGCTCGCCGAGCCGCCGGATTGGAAGAAGCTCGATGCCTATCAGAGCAGCATTTCCCGCGAGGAGTTCGAGCGGCTGCTGACCACCGTTTTTACGACCGGCGGCGCTTGGAAAAACTTCATCGAAACCGATGCCCGCGAAGCCCGCATCAAAACTGGAGATCCTTCGCCCGCTGACATTTTCCACCTCCGTTTCGCCGCGTCCACTGCTTCGCTGCCCGCCATCCGCCATTGGAAATCCGGTGCCGAACTTCCTCCCACCACGCCGGAAAAACCGCTCGCCGGTCTGAAGATCGCCATCGATCCCGGCCACATCGGCGGCGAGTGGGCCAAGATGGAGGAGCGCTGGTTTGTCGTCGGCGAAGGCACGCCCGTCTGCGAGGGCGACATGACACTCCACGTCGCCAATCTCCTCAAACCCCGCCTCGAAGCCCTTGGCGCAACCGTCTCGCTCGTCCGTGACAAAGCCGAACCCGTCACCGCCATCCGGCCCGATGCTCTGCTCACACTCGCCAAGGATTCCTCCGCCGATTCCCCGCAAAAGCTCGCCGAGCGCCTCTTCTACCGCACTGCGGAAATCCACGCCCGTGCCAAACTCGTCAACGAAACCCTCAAGCCGGACCTCGTCCTCTGCCTCCACTTCAACGCCGAGGCCTGGGGCGATCCCAACAACCCCTCCCTGATCGACCGCACCCACCTTCATTTCCTCGTCAACGGAGCCTACAGCGATGACGAGGTCGTCCTTGCCGACCAGCGTTTCGCCCTGTTGCAGAAACTCCTCCAGCGCACCCAGCAGGAGGAAGTCCTCGTCGGCTCCAGCATCGCCAACACCTTCGCCGAAACAAGCGGCCTCCCCGCCTATCAGTATCCGCCGGATTCGAAAAATGTCCGCCCGATTCCCGAAATCCCCTTCCTCTGGGCACGCAACCTCCTCGCCAACCGCCTCTACGACTGCCCTGTCATTTTCATGGAGCCCTACGTCATGAACTCCACCATCGACTACCCGCGCATCCAAGCTGGGGACTACGACGGCCTGCGGGAAATCGGCGGCAAATTACAGCCCTCGATCTTCTACGAATACGCCGATGCCGTCGCCCAAGGCCTCGCACGGCACTATTCCCAAGCGCGGATCCGGGGTGATCGATGATCTTTCCACGTTTTGTCGCATTTCATCAAAACACCGCCGCAATTTACGGCAGAAATTTTCGATAAACTTCCCGTAAACTCCCATCTTCCGCGCGGACCACTCCCCGGCAAACCCATCCACAACCCGCCATGATTTCCCGGCTCTTCCTCCTCCTCTCGCTCGCCAGCCCCGTGTTCGCCCAAGACGGACAACAGCTTTTCACCCTCTACTGCTCCGCCTGCCATGGTGCCGACGGAAAAGGAGCCACCGGCGGCACTTTCCCGCCGCTCTCGGAAAGCCCATGGGTCGCCGGTGATGCGGATCGCGCGGTAAAAATCGCTCTCAAGGGCCTCACCGGCTCCGTCGATGTTCTGGGAAAAACCTACAACCTCGAAATGCCGCCCCAAGGCGCCGTTCTGCCGGACGACCAACTCGCCGCCATCCTCACCTACGTCCGCTCCTCGTGGGGAAATTCCGCCACTCCGGTCACCGCCGATTTTGTCAAAACCACCCGCGCCTCCGTGGAAGATCGCAAAACTCCGTGGACTGCCGAGGAAATCCTCAAACTCCACCCGTTGCCATTCGAAAAGACCGCCCTCACCAACCTCCTCTCCCAAGCCTATTCCGGCAAATGGAGCGACATGCCGGATTTCTCCACACTGAAAGCCACCAACATCGAGGAAGAACACGACGGCATCATCAGTCTGGCAAAAGCCCCGTTTAAGGACAACTTCGCCATCGTCTGGCAAGCCGATTTCGCCGCCCCGGCCGATGGTGACTACGAATTCCTCCTCGATGCCGACGACGCCGCCGCTGTCATGATCGACGGAAAAACCATCGCCGAAGTCAAAGGCGCAGGCCCGATGGACGGCAGCCGTGCCCGGCGCGGGAAGATCAAACTGACCCAGGGTTCCCACAAATTCCGCGTCGAGTTCCTGCAAATCAGCCAGAACAAAGGGATCGCACTCGGCTGGAAAGGCCCTGGCGACAAGAACTGGAAATGGCTCTCCGACCAGTCCTTGAAGCCAAAAAAAGTCCGCGAGCCCATCCCCATCGAGCCCGCCAACGGCCGTCCCGTCATCTACCGGAACTTCATCGCCGGCACCACCCCGCGCGCCATCGGCGTCGGCTTCCCCGGCGGGCTGAACCTCGCCTATTCCGCCGACGACCTCGCCCCCGAACTCATCTGGACAGGCGACTTCATCGACGGAGCCGCCAAATGGGTCGAGCGCGGCACCGACAACAACCCGCCAGCCGGGGAGAATGTCGTCAATCTGAGCAAGGAACGTTTCCTCCCCAAGGAAGCCCGATTCAAAGGCTACAAACTCGATCCCGCCGGCTACCCCACTTTCGCCATCCAAATCGGCGACCGGATCCTACTCGATTCCTGGCACTCGGAAACCGGAGCCCTCGTCCGCAAGCTCAGCATCTCCGGGTCGCCTCAGGAAATCCGGATTACGCGTCCACCCGGACTAACGATCGAAGGAGCTGACGGCAAAACCGCCTATCAACTCACCCTCGGCCAGCCCCTCACGCTCACCTACCGCTGGAAATAAGCCTCTTCGTACGTAGTCCCGCCTTCAGGCAGTCTTCCTTCCCGCCCAAACCGGCTGAAACCAAGACTACCGACCTCACCAAAACCTTCCCGAAAATGTTCCCCATCTCCTCTTCCCTTCAACGTTCGATGTTCAACGTCGGATGTTCGATCCTCCTCTTTTCTTCGTTCGTAGTCCCGGCTTCAGCCGGTCTTCAGAGCGACTTCTACACCCGGGAGGAAATCCCCCTCCCACCCGGCGAGGTCATGGAAATCGGCTCCATCGCCCTGATGCCTGACCAGAAAGTCGCCGTCACCACCCGCCGTGGCGATTTGTGGATCTGCTCAGGCGCATATGGCGACGACCTAACGAAAGTCACCTGGAAAAAATTCGCCCAAGGCCTGCACGAACCCTTCGGCATGTTCTGGAAAGACGGCGCACTCTGGCTCACCCAGCGCCCGGAAGTCTCCAAAATCAAGGACACCGACAACGACGGCCTCGCCGACACCTTTGAAACCATCTGCTCCGACTGGGGCATCAAGGGCGATTACCACGAATACGCCTTCGGCAGCGAAGCCGACAAGGAAGGCAACATCTGGGTCGCCCTCTGCCTCACCGGCTCTTTCACCGCCGACTCGAACTGGCGTGGCTGGGTCGTCCGCGTCACACCGGACGGGAAAATGATCCCCACCTGCTCCGGCGTCCGCTCGCCCGGCGGCATCGGATTCAATGCCGAGGGCGACGCCTTCTACATGGACAACCAAGGCGTTTGGAACGGCTCGTCCTCGCTCAAATGGCTCAAGCCCGGCTCGTTCCAAGGCTGCCCGATTGGAAACAAGTTTCACGAACTCGCCAATCTCCCCGCTCCACCGGAAGTCGCCGACAAATCCCGCATCCTCGCCGAGCGGTTGAAATACCCCGATTTCATCCCTCCCGCCGTCATCTTCCCTCACGGCATCATCGGCCAGTCCCCCACCGGCATCGCCTGCGACCAGAGCGGCGGAAAATTCGGCCCGTGGGAAAAACAACTCTACGTCGGCGAGCAAACCCACTCGCAGGTCCAGCGCGTCTGCCTGGAGAAAGTCAACGGCCTCTACCAAGGTGCGGTCTTCCATTTCCTCGAAGGCTTCGAGGCCGGCATCATTCCCCTCCGCTTCGATCAGAAAGCCGGCCTCCTCTTCGCCGGCGGCTCCAACCGCGGCTGGGCCTCGCGCGGCAGCAAGCCGTTCACCTTCGAACGCGTCAAATGGACAGGAAAGACGCCGTTTGAAATCGACACCATGACCGCCAACCGCGATGGCTTCACTCTCAACTTCACCGAACCCGTCGATCCCGTCACCGCCGCAAACCCCGCCAGCTACTCGATGTCCGCCTGGACCTACATCCTCCAAGCCGAATACGGCAGTCCGCAAGTCGACCCGGCCACCCCCAAGATCGTTTCCGCCACCGTCTCGTCCGACAAAAAATCCGTCCGACTCAAGATCGACGGCCTCGTCCGCGGTCACGTCCATTGCTTGGAATCCAAAGGCGTCAAATCCGCCACCGGCGATTCCCTCTGGCACCAGGATGCCTACTACACGCTGAACGAGATTCCAAAATAGGCGTGATACAGACATTCCTGTCTGTTCTTTCACAAGCCTCAGTCCCTCGAAAAACAGACAGGAATGTCTGTATCACGCCCCTCTCACCCCGGCCGGTAAACAGCCACTTTCCCGGACACGTGCGTCTTCAAACTCATTTCCCGGAAACTCACGCGTTGCCCCCCGCCGAAGTTCTGCTCCGCCACCACGAACTTCCCCGCGCTCTCGTCCGTCATCACCACCGCTGTGTGATGGCTGCCGGTAATGACCGTCATTTTATCATCCCGGAATCTCGCGTTCTCAAACTCCACGATATCGCCCGCCCGAACCGTTTCCCTCGCCCGATGAACCACCCGGCCCCACACCCGCATGTGACTGCCGGGGCGGTTCCTGCCCGCTGATTTCATCGCTTCGTCCGCCAGCGCCCAGCACTGGCCGTCGCCCACTTTTCTGCCCTTGTTCATCTGGCAGAACCCCACCACTCCCGTTCGCGACCCACCTCCCGGCGACGCGGCCACCCGCTCCACCTTCGGTTCCGGGGCACATCCCACGATCAACAACAAAACCAGCAGGCTGAAAATTCTCATCCCGTTTTCACTACCCACCCGCAGCACTAACGGCAATCAAACAACCCCGCCTCCCTTCAAATTTCTCTTCACTTCCACGTTCGATGTTGGACGTTCGATGTTCAATGTTCAATGTTCCTCCTCATGCCCACCTTCATTGCGAACTCCGACTACGAGGAAAAAGACAGCGATCCCATCAAACTCCGCGCCGGCGATGAAGTCACCGTCGGCGTCGCCGACCGCGCCTGGCCCGGCTGGGTCTGGGCCGTGGATCGCGACGGCAACGACGGCTACGTCCCCGAGTCCATTCTCGAGCCCCTCAGCGAAGGCCGCTTCGCCGCCATGGAGGATTACGATCCCACCGTGCTCACCATCAAGCGCGGCGACCGCATCGAGTCCCTCAAACAAATCCACGGCTGGCACTGGTGCCGCAACGAACGCGGCGAAGAAGGCTGGGTCGGCGGCTATCTGCTGAAGCCTGCTGAGTAATTTCCGATGATGGAAGATTCCAGCGACCCTGTTGTGAAAGCCGCAGTCCGCCCGTTGACGGGTGATGCGGAGCTCAAGTCATCTGCCCGACGCCTGCTGGAGTCGCTGAGGGAGGAAGGAGCGGATCAGGCGGAAAAGGCCATCGCACGCTGGGAAGCGATCGATGGAAAAAAACGCCGTCTCTCCTGGAAGGCGATCTTCTATTCAGGAGTGGCAGCCGTCTCCCTGCTCCTGCTGGGCCACGCGTTTTTGGATATCCGTGATTACCGGGTGGTTCTTTCCGCGATTCGTTTCGGCTTCGATCAGGAGCCACCACAATTGCTCGATGTTTCGCGATTCAACGCCCGTGAAAAGCTGCTGCTCAATATCGGCGACGAGACCACAACGGAATTGCAGCGGGCGAAGGCGTTGTGGGAAACTGATCCGCGCGATGCCGCCCACTACTCCCGTTATTGTGGCGCTTATTTATCCGAAATGGGAAAGCTCCCGCCGGATTTTCAGGAGCAGGCGAAACTCATTGATCCGGGAAACGCCTATTTCCCCTACTGGACCGCCGCGCTCGCGGCGAAGGACGCCGCCAAGGCACGCACACTTTCCAGAGCGGCAAGAGCAGCCGGCGAGGCTCCGGAGTGGGATGTGAAAGACGAGGCCAAAGTGGATCAAGCCCTGGCGATCTTGCACGAATGCCAGGACCTTCAGGACCATCGTGAATATGATCTCCAAATGATCCGGGAGAAAATTCCGCTGCTGCCACCTGACCATTACCCACAAATTGGCAGAAATTATTCTGTACTTTGTAGTTACAATGCATGGTGTGAGCGGATGCCTGAGCATCCAAGCCATCCGAAGACAGATACCCCGAGCGCCCGATGGGCGGAGAA
>JBDSNC010000265.1:0-13706 GCA_039915545.1 Luteolibacter sp. | reverse complement strand
GTAGATGCCAGTGTTGACGGCGTTTCGGACAGGGGTTCGACTCCCCTCGCCTCCACTTCTTGGCCCTCAGTGACTTACGTTGCTGAGGGCCGCCTTTTATACCTCTGCTTATGCCAGTCGTTTGCTTTCCCGAAAGTTGAGCAATGAAAAGGCTGGGACCCTCTCGAAGTCAGAATATCGAAGGGGGGTGGGACCTTCGATTCGAATTCCTGCTGTGATTGAACCACAAGTAATCTTTACTGAGGCACGCCTGTAATTTCCGTGCCAAAAATTGCGTTATGGCGGATTATGAGCATCGGACCATTCGCGACTCATTCGCTGAGCTTCCGCGATTTCGAAATCCGTCATCTTTTCCGCAACCTCCGGTTTTAGCGTCACTGGAAAACCTTGTGCGTTCGCCAGATTGGCCCACATGTAGGCTAGCACGTTGTCTTGCGGAAGCCCTTCGCCCTTCGGCGCAATCCTCGACGAAGCCTCGACGCCCACCTCGAACACCGCCATCCCGATTGGAACGATGAGGAAGGTGCTCACGGCAACCTCAATATCCGGTTCATGCCGCGCCTCATCGTCACCGGCACCTCCAGGTTGTGAGAGGTGTTTTCTCCTGTCAGGCCGAACGGCCGGAGGAGAATCGAGGTGCCCCTATTTTTTCTGCCGGGTCAGGGGTTTCGGCCGAAGCTATCTAACACAACCGCAACGCCCGACAGCTTTTCCTTGCGGTCGTTCGCCGGTGTCCTCCTGCCACGAACTGCTGTCACCGGAGCTGAGCCAATCCCCGCTACCGGGTCCCGCTGCGGTTAGAAGGGGCATCCACCGAGACCGGAAAATGAGCACGGGTGCCTCAGGGAACTCCCGGCGTGGCCTTGCGGGCGTCCGGCTGCTGGATTTGCTCTCGGAAAACTGTGGGCGTCAAGCCGGTCACCTCGAGGAAGCGGCGGTTGAAGTTGGAGAGGTTGTTGAATCCGGACAGGTAGGCGGCCTCGGTGATGGAAAGCTTGCCGTGGGCAATTTCGGAGCACACCCGGGCGACCCGGATTTCGGTGAGGTAGCGACTGAAGACGCAGCCCATGTGGATCTTGAACCAGCGGCTGAAAGCGGCTGGAGACATCAGCATCTTCTCGGCAACTTGCTGCTGGGTGATCTGGTCGCCCAAGTGACTGTCCAGCCAATCAAGCATTTCGGCCAGCCGGGCGTTCTGCCATCCCGACGGTCCATCCTTGAACGCATTCAGCGAGTGAACCTCCAACTTCGGGAGCAAGTCGAAGATTTTCAACAATTCCACCAGCGCGGGGATCGAGGGCTCGTCGTTCGCACCCAGCGCCTCCATCCGTTCTCCCACCTCTTCCACGCCTTCGCCGGTGAACCGGATGCCTCGTTGCGCGCGTTGGCAGAGTTCGTGAAACTTGCCGACCTCCGGCAGTTTCCAAAACGCTTCGCCCCAAACCTTCGGCAGGAAATGAATCACGGTATGGCGGGAGTTTCCGACTTGGTCGCTGCTTGAGAACCAGGTGTGCGGGACGTTGGCGGGAAACATCACCAGATCGCCCGGGCCGAATTTTTCCACGGACTCGCCCACATGCCGGGTGCCGCTGCCGGCGCGGACGAAAACGATTTCCCATTCCGGATGGTAGTGCCACTGGAACAGATTGCTCGGCGCACTGTGGTTCTCCGCCGTGAATCCTCTCGATTTCGTGGCCCGCAATCCCCAGAGAAAAGGTTGTCCGTAGCCGGAGGTGGCCGTTGTATCCATGAATTTTGTTAACTGGGTTTGCGTGAAAATGCAGAATCAAGGGATGGTCGCAGTGACTTCGCGGGTCACCTCATTCGCGATGACCTTCACCTTTCGAGCTTGGGAAGCGAAAACCTTACAGGTGGTTACCTTGCCGTCCTTCCATGCGAGGTCCACGGTGAAGCCACCGCGGGTGCGCAGGCCGCGGGCGCTGCCGGATTTCCAGGCGGCGGGTAGGGCGGGCAGCAACTGGATGCCGCCGGCATCGCTCTGCACCAGCATTTCGGCGATGGCGGCGGGCGTGCCGAGATTGCCATCGATCTGCCACGGGCCGCCGCAGCGGTTGAAGAGGTTGTCGTTGACCTGCGTGCGGAGTTGCTCGCGGATCATGTCGAGCGCTTTGTCGCCCTGATGGAGGCGCGCCCACAGGTTGGCTGACCACGCGAGGTTCCAGCCGGTGTGGCCACCGCCGCCGGCATCGCCGTTTTTCGGATCCATGCGGGTTTCCAAGGACGCTTCGGCGGCGCGGGCGAGTTCAGGGGTTTTCGCCAGGCTGATCTGATGGCCCGGATAGAGGCCGTAGAGGTGGCTCTTGTGGCGGTGGCCTTTCCAGACTTCCTCAAATGGCTGGATCCATTCCATGATACGCCCGTCCGCACCGATGGCCGGCGGCGGCACCCGCTTCAAGGCGGCGGCGACCTGCTTGGTGAAATCGTCATCGATGCCTAGCAGCGTGGCGCATTCGAGCGTGTCGGAGAACGTTTCCCAAGCGATGGCGTGATCGATCGTGTTGCCGATGGCGATATTGGCGCCACTGGTTTTGCCGCTGCTGTCCTGATAGCGGAAGGCGTTTTCCGGCGACGATCCGGGGCCGGCGATGAGTTTGCCGGTGGCGGGATTTTCGCGCAGCCAGTCGAGCATGAAAAGCGAACCGTCCTTGAGGATGGGCCAGGCGGTTTGTTGGAGAAACGCGCGGTCCTGCGTGAACCGATAGTGTTCCATCAGATGTTCCTGCGCCCAATGCCCGCCGAGCACGAACGAGTCCCACTCCGGCGAGCCGCCGACAAAATCCGCTTGGCCCCAGGCATCGCTGGCGAGGCAGGCGGCATAACCACGGCAACCGAGGCTGGCGGCGGTTTCCCGACCGTGGGTATGAATCTGTTTGAGAAGCGCGAAGAACGGTTCGTTGCATTCGTCCAAGCCGGTCAAGCTGGCCGGCCACAGATTCATCTGGACGTTGATGTTGAGATGGAAATCGCCATTCCACGCTGCGGCGAGACCGGCTTCCCACAAGCCTTGCAGGTTGGGCGGCAGGCTGCCCGGACGGCTTGATGAAACCAGCAGATGTCGACCAAACTGGAAAAACTGCGTGATCAACTCAGGGTCTTCCCCGCCCTTGCGGAAAAGTGCCATGCGCTCCGGCGTGGACAGCGCGGCGACCTCCGGAGCACTGCGACCGAGATTGAGCTGGCAGCGCTCCATCAGCTTGCGGTGATCGGCGTCAGCGCGCTTGCGCAGGGTGGCCCATGGTTGCTTGGCTGCTGCATCAAGCTTGCGGGCGGCGCTGGCGGCCCGGTCACCCGCAAGTGGCTGGCGCGGCTCATCGCGGTTGTAGTCCGTGGCGGCGGCGATGATTACGGTGACGGCTTTGCCACCCGTAAGTGTCAGAATATTTCCTTCAGTGGAAATTTCCCCACCATTTTCCGGAAGGACCCGCACGCGCGTCGCGAATCGCGTGCCGCAGTCACCATCGAAACCAAGCGTATCGCCGGTGGCGAATTGAGAGGTGAGCGCCGCCGGGCGGCTGAGTGCGAATTTGCAGTGCAGCCCTTGCGGCAGGTCGGTCTCCAGCCGCAGGATCAGGCACTGGTCGGGAAAACTGGCGATGAGGGTTTCGCTGATATGTCCGTTAGAAAGGCGGGTGGTCACGCCGGACTCGCCGCTGATGGGATCGAGGCGGCGCTGGATGGTCGGAGCCGGAGTGGCGGGCAGGTCGAGGTGGGTGATCGAGAGTTCGCCGAGCGTCTGGAAGGTGGCGATCGAGTTGCCCTTGTTTTTCGCCCTGCAGTAGGCAACCT
Organism: Luteolibacter sp.; assembly: GCA_039915545.1. Classification (GTDB taxonomy): domain Bacteria; phylum Verrucomicrobiota; class Verrucomicrobiia; order Verrucomicrobiales; family Akkermansiaceae; genus Luteolibacter. Next base: position 9,899 of record JBDSNC010000265.1, on the reverse strand, counting down.
GCGAGCCGGCGTAGTCGCCCTGCATCGCCAGCCGGAAGGACTCGTCCATGTCCGCCTTGCGGCAATTGGCGGGCAGCTCCACCCGCTTCGGACGCGACCAGATCGCGTCATGGTTGAGCACGATTTTTTCCTCGGGAAAACTCCCCATCGCCATGCCGCCCATGCTGCCGTTGCCGACCGGATAGGCGTTCTGCCAGCGGTCGGCGGCTTGGTTGGCGAAGAGCTCGCAGGAGGGCGCGGTGGTTTCGGCGGCGAGGAAGCCGCTGAAAAGACAAGTGGTGGTGAGAAGGATACGGATCATGGAAATAATGGGTTCGCCCCAAGCATTGCACGCGAAGAGCCGTTGAGTTTGCAGGGGGGCACCCTGAGGCAATGAGGAGTGGGTGAAAAGCGATCAATTGACCACGCCTGTCATCAGTTTTGACGACGCGCGGATGTTGGAGTTGATGGACTCCCTCGCACAGGAGCATTTCACAATATTCCACCGAAGCGGCAGGAAATCTAACACGCACCACCAAGGTAAATCGGCGCAACACCCACAAAGGGCACCCGGGTGAAACAACCCAATTTTCAAGATTCGGAAGCCGCGCGGCGGAGCGTGACCACTTGGAGAAAGCCGCCGCTGGAGCCGTCGGCTGACTGGAAGTAGGAGTTGTTGCTCTTGACGATGATCATCTGGGTTTGCTCCTTGGCGCGGACCGGCATGAAGTTGTGTTCCTGGAACTTCCATTCGTTTTCCACCCGATAGGCGAGGTCGCAGGAGATCTGTTCGTGGGTTGCCGGGATGATCATCGAGCCCTTGGTCTTGATTTCCTTGGGGTCGGCACCATTGCAGCGCAGGGCGATCGGGAGCGGGCTGAGGTTGTGGATCCGCAGTTGGCCGAGGCGGAGTTTGCTCGGATTAAGTCCAAGGAAGACCCGGCAACTCGACCGTCCGCAAAATTCACACGCTCGTTCGGAGCGAAGACCTCCCGGAGCAGATCTCTTCCAGTCCGACGGGAATTGATTGGCCACCGTCAGTTGAAAGCCACCACGTCGAGGCGGAGTATGCCGTTTTCAGGAATTTTCGTAGTGACACGCTTTTCTCCGTAAACGACCGTGAGCGGTTTGCCGGGAGTGCCTGACAGGGTGGCGGCGGTTAGTTCGCCTTTATCCCAAGCGATGTCCACGGTGAGGTTGTCCGGCGCGCGAAGGCCTTTGACCGATCCGGAAGGCCAGGCGGATGGCAAGGCGGGCAACAGCGAGACCATGCCAGCCGGGGCCTGGAGCAGCATCTCGGCGACGGCGGCGGTGCCGCCGAAATTGCCGTCGATCTGGAAGGGCGGACAAATGTCGAACAGGTTTGGTGCACCGCGGCCGATGAGCATGGTGAGCAGCTTCCGGCTGCGGTTCCCGTCGTGCAGGCGCGCCCAAAAATTTGCCTTCCACGCCATGGACCAACCCGTGGAATCGTCGCCGCGCCGCTCCAAGAGCAGGCGCGCACCCTTGAAGAGTTCCGGGGTCTCCGGAGTGATCTCTGTTCCCGGATGCAGGGCCCAGAGGGGCGAGACATGCCGGTGCTGCGGCTCCGCTTCCGGGTAGTCCTTGATCCATTCCATGATCCGGCCTTGGGCGTTGACGCGGGTGGGAGCGAGTTTTTCCCGGGTGGCGACGAGTTGGGCGACGAGCGGTGAATCGGTTTTCAGGATACGCGCGGCGGCTGCGGTATCGCGGAAGAGTTCGCTGATGATCTGCATGTCGTAGGCAGCGCCATAGGTGAGGGCGCTCTTGCCCTTTTTGCCATCAGGTCCGGTAAACTGATAGCTGTTTTCAGGGGAATTCGAAGGCGAGGTGACGAGTTTCCCGGATTCCGGATCCGTCACAAGCGTGGACAGGAAGAAGCGGCTGGCTTCGCGCATCACCGGGTAGTTTTTCCGCAGGAAGGTCTCGTCGCGCGTGTAGTTGTAGTGTGTCCAGATGTGCTGGCAGAGCCAGCCACCGCACGTCGAGCCGGAGCCTGCCACCAGGTTCGCCGGCGAGGAAAATCCCCACGGATTCTGAGTGTGGAAACACAGCCAGCCGGGCGCGTTGTAATAGGCCTTCGCGGTTCTGGTGCCGCTTTTCGCGATGACGCGGAGGAGGTCGAACAGCGGCAGGTGGCATTCGGATAGATTGGTGACTTCCGCCGGCCAATAGTTCATCTGCACATTGATGTTGCTGTGGAAGTCGCCGTTCCACGGCGTGTTGGTCTCCTCCGCCCAAATGCCCTGCAGGTTGGTCGGCAGCGGGGAGTCGGGGCGCGAACCGGAGACGAGCAGATGACGGCCGAACTGGAAGTAGAGTGCGTCGAGCGCCGGATCGGGTGTGTTTTGGGCACGCTTCACGCGCTCGGGCGTGGGCAGCGAGGAGGCTTCTGCGGAAGGCAGCGTGAGGGTGCATCGCGCCATGTAGCCGCGATGGTCCGCCGCCGCGGCATCGCGGATCGCGTCGAAGTTTTGGCTGAGCGCGGCATCGAGGCGGCTGGCCACCGTTTTTTCAAAATCCTTGTCCTTCATGCTCGTGCCGGCGGAGACGAACAGCGTGACTTCGTCCGCGCCTTCCACCTTCAGTCCGGCGTCGGTCGGAGTGAGTTTTCCGCCTTTGGCCTTCGCGCCGAGCAGGGCACGGTATTTCACGCCGGAGCCTCCGGGCCAGTCGAACACGAGTTGCCCGGACATCGCGAAATGACCGCCTTCGCGCTGCGTCTTCGCAAACGTCGGACGGGTCAGAGTGGAAAGGAAGCTGAGCGCGCCGGCCTTGTCCGCCTTGAGCTGCAGCGCGATGACCTCGTATTTTTTGGAGACCACGAGTTCGCGTGTGAAGCGCACCCCGCCGCGGGTGAAGGCGGTGGTGGCGACGCCGGTCATCAGATTCAGTTCCCGCCGGTATTCCGTGGCGGGTGTGGCGTCGTCATCGAATTTCAACAGCAGGTCGCCGAGCGTCTGGTAGCAGCCGAACTGGGTCGGATCGAAGCGTTTGCCGACCCAGCCGAAGTTGGCGTTGAGTACGTTCTGGGCACCGGTAATGTCGCCGGCGAAAAGCTTTTGCCGGAGTTCCGGCAGGCTCTTGTGCGCATCATACTTGTTAGCGTCGTAGTCGCCTCCCGACCATAATGTCGACTCGTTAAGGATGACGCGCTCCAGGTCGACCCCTCCGCAGACCATCGCGCCGAGCCGTCCATTGCCGAGGGGCAGTGATTCCAGGAAATCGATCTTGCGCGCCTCGTCGGCAATCGCCGAACGGGTGCCTGAGGGGCCGATGCCGACGCGCGGTTTTGGCAGCGACCGGGCTGGTTTGTCGAACCACACGCTCATCGCTTCGGTCGGCGGCTTGGTGTCTGGCGAAACGGCCGGTTCACCCCCGAATGCGGAGGTGCCGAAGCCAGCCAGCGTGAGGAATAGCAGAAGGTTTGATTTCATGGATACGGTCTTTATGATAGACTGGAAAAGGCGGCGCTGTTATACAAGCTGCGGGCGATCGAATGCAATGCGATCCCGCGAGCGGCACCGGGACCGCATCCGGCGGCTTCGTGCGGCTGCGAAGGCAAGGCCTTTTCTAGCGAGGTGCCGCCTCGCCTGGGGCAGGCGCAGCCTGTTGCGGGATTTCCATATAAATGATGTGCTCCACAGGCTGCTTCGGCACCTTGCCGTCCGCATCGTAGAAAACCATGTTCATCCGCGTTTCCGTGTAATAGGACTGGGAAAAATCCGCGACAGGTATGATCTGACCATCGATCCGAGCGATGACTTTATACTCGAAAACGCCGTTGGATGCCGTCGGATAAGGCACGATCCTGCTGGTTTGTGGAATCAGATAGAAATCGATTTCGCCCAATTTCACCCGGATCGGAGCGGTGCTGAAATTGATCACGCGCGTGGTGTTCGAGGGGAAGCTTTGCGGGTCATTCTTGAAGGGAAAGGCCTGCGGTTTCGTTTTCCAGCTTTTCGTAGTGGGATTGCGCAGCAGGAAAACCGTCAGAGAGGTCTTTTCCTGGGGCAGCGGAATCTTCGCGTAGGGCTCCTTCTTGGGATCGGGATCACCCGCTTCGGATTCACTTGAAAACAACCTCAATTCGGTGCCACCGGGATGCTTGACCGCCTCCATTGGGGTGTTCAGTTCCAGCGGAAACGCTTTGAACGCGTTCTTCTCTTTCACAAAGAGCTGACCCGGCGGCAGCTCCGATTCCGGCGGTTTGTCATAAGTGGAGCCTTTTTCCACCGTCGTCGTGAGCGTGATCTCCGGTCGGTCTCCGACGGCCAGCAACGCGATATGCACGTCTTCTGATTTGGAGTCGGCAGGGGCAATCTGGGCATGAGCACCCTGCCCGGTGGAAGCGACAGCCAGGACAAGGGCACAGGCCCATTTCAATGTATGATTTTTCATAAGTTATACTTCGGATGGATCGAGCCAGCGGAAATCCTTGATGACGTAGCGACGTCCGAATTTCTTATTCATGTCGTTGAGCTTCGGATTCAACGTCGCCGAGTAATCCTTGGTGCTGCGAACCACCATGGGTTCCATCGGGTTGCTGGCTTTCGCGTCGGATGCCTGATCAACGGCTGCCGCTGATAGATAATCCGGAGTTCTCTGCACAACCGCCTCACACCAGGCTCTGGCGATGATTTGGCCTGTTGCGTCACGCTTGTCCCCGTAGGCACGGATCACGAAGGTGTCACCACGAGCCGTGATGTTGGCACCCGCACCTTGCAAAATATCCGCCTGGGTCAGATAGCCCGGGAAGCCCGAGCTTCTCCACGGACTGAATAATTTCGCATCCGGATAAAAATGGCGGTCCGCGACCCGCCCTGTCAACCAGCCGCCGGCGGAAGTATCCGAGTCAGCCTGATCATCTGTTGCCGATGCCGTCTGCTGGAGCGTCCGGTTCACTCCCGATCCTTCTATGGCCGCTTGCAAGGGCCCGCACATCGTAGGGTCGTCGGTGTTGCTGTAGGGAGGTGAAGCCGAGCCGCCCGGTGGATTGGGTGCGAGGCGGCGGTTGACGAAGTCCGCCAGACCGAGGAATGGCCCGCGCGCCTTCACGTTCTTCACCATCGCCACCGCCATCCGGTCGACCTCGGCCTGGGACAAGGTCTTCGCTCCATCCCAAGCACCCGCGCTCAAATGACTCGATGCCTGTGCCGCAGTTCCCGGCAGCAGCAGGCGGCTGAATGCCCGCGCTACGGTGCTGCTGCCCTCCCGGAGCGGCCGCTGCACGTCGTTCATCGAAGAGAAAAACGCGCGCCATGCCTCGATGCTCGTGGAATTGATGTTGAAGCTGCCTTGCTGCATCAGGAAATAAGCGGCGCTGTCAAAATCGTTTTTTCCGGCGAGCTGCTTCCGTATCTCATCCGGATCTTTTCCGCTGTAGGGGCTCATCACCATCCTTGGGTTGGCGAACTGCACATGATCCTGCGGCGGAAATTTCGCATTTCCCTGGTTGTCAAAATCCATGGTCGAGAGGAAGTAGCGATCCCACAAGGCGTGGTTGACCGCATACAACGAATCGTAGATCAGCAGCTCCCTGGGCTCACCTGCGGTATATTGAATCAGGTCACCCCACACGCCTGTTGAATAGCGGCATCTGAATGACGAATCCCAAAGGTCCGTGGTTTTGAATTCTTCGTAGTAGGCTCCGCCCGTCGCCAGGGATTTATCTTTGAAATGCACCATGGATTTCCGGTCGGAGCGTCCGTTTGCGAAAGAGTTTCCGACCATGTAGGACGGCTGCCAACTCTGATAGCCCAACTGTGCATGTTGGAAATTCGCCAGGGAGAAGGGAGGAAGCTCTTTCCTGGGAACCTCAAACATGGCGAAGGAGTCCGCATTGCTGTAGTCCGAAGCCTTTCCAAAAGGTGCTGCCAGTTCCTTACCCGCCTTCCGCCGGCCTTTCATCGAATTATCCGTGATGACCTGGTCCGCGCGACTGTTGATGTAGGGTCCCACCGTCCACCACACCCAGTCAAACTGGGCGCAGAAATTGCTCCGGTGAACGATCTGGGAGCGGATGTTGAACGCGCTCACCAATGGATTTTTGATCGGATATTTTCCCGGGGTTCCACCGTAACCTCCGGCCTCTTCATTGACATTTTCGTCAATCATTCTCAGACGCGCGCCCATGTACCATGAGGCCAGCGGCACCGCTCCCACATGCGCGCCAGACACCTTCATCGGAACGCTGTTGGTGCCGCCTGGATTCGGGAATGGATTCCCGACGGCTGCCCATGATGTATTGTCTCCAGCGGAGTCCATCGCAAGTTTTTGGATAATCGGATAGGTCAGCGAACTTTGCGCGTTGGCATTCGTGATCGTGCCTGCCGACGATCCGGCATCCTTGAGAAGGTAACTCCGCATGGGCCTCGAGCCGAGGTTGGCCGAAGTGATGCCATAGATGATCTGAGCCGGGGGCGTGACGGCTTGCAGCCTGGCATCGGCATCAAAGTAAAAGTTCGCCGTGCCACCCGCCGGCACCGCCGGGCTCAGGACATTGGACGCGACGTTTGACGGATCATATCTGCTGGATTCACCCGATGTTTTCGGGGAGAAAAAGAGGCATTCGCCTGGCGCAAGGTCCACGGCTTCCAGCACGAAGTACAGCAATTCCCCTGGCAAATCTCCATAATACCGGATGCTGTTGTTGGATGGATCCCTCGTGGTGATCGGTTGCACGGTGTAGCCGGCCGCGGTGATATCAATATGACGGGGGAAGCCGATCAGGTAGCTGTGAGCCTTGAGTGTGACGTTGTATGGGTTCCACAGTTTGACCTTGGGATAGACATGCGTTCTGAGGGCCGTTCCTGCGCCCCTAGCAGTATCCAGACTGAAATCAAAACTCAGCCTTGCTTCGGCGATCACAGGTTGCACGCTTTGCTCGCGGCTTTTCATGTCAGGCATGTCGCCCCGGCCGGCTACGCTCGCACGGGTTTTGAGGAACACGGGGTCCATGCTTCCGGAGTTGAAACTCCCGGTGACTTTTTTGCTCAGTTGATACCAGTTCCGCAACTGCAGGAAATTCGGCCCGAATTTCGCAAACAACGGCCCCGGCAGCATGGGATGCCCGGACAGCGACGCATTCGTGGAGTCATCCGCCAGACCCGTTTCGGCGATGTCGGATATGGCCGGAGGGGCGGTCTTGTCCGGCTGGTTGATATAAGTGGTGAGGTCCTTCTTGAGTCCGCCATCCCGTGCGTCGGCCAGCACACTTTCGGAATACGCCGTCAGATCGTGGAAATTTTTCCTCGCCTTGTCAGGAGGCACCAGCAGCCCGACGGAACCTGCCGTGATCAGCTTGGCGCGATCGGCTGCTTTCGCGTCAGCCACCGGAGCGTAGGGAGTGTCCGACCCGGACTTGACGAAGCGGAGGTTGGGTCCTTCGCCGCCCGCAAGACGCGCCATGCCGCCGTCTTGCGGATTCGTCGCGTTGGGCTGTTGATCCGTCGGTAGCTGATCGATGCGTGCCTTCATGGACTCATCGCCAATCCAATAGGCCATCCCGCCCGCTTGAGCGGTGCCGCTGCCGATCTTCACCAGGGGTGCCTGGATTCGATCTCCTTTCGGATCCGGCGCATCCGCGTCCGCCAGTCCCGCCGCCTTTTCGACGAGTGTGATGCCTTCTGGTTTTTCTTTAGTCGGATCGATCGTAGTAGAAGGGCTGCCGCTGACAAGCCAGGCAAGCAGCAGGCTGTTCTTGGTGTAGCCAGGCCTGTTGCGGTAGTCCGACAGATAGACCTTCTCAGGATAGTTCGGGTCCGCGCCGCCCGTCACCACGGGTTTGGTCGGCTCAGGTGGATTGGTCACGCTGAGAGCTTGCTTGGGGTCGGTTGGTTGGGTGGTCGCCCACACTCCCGTCCACTTCAGATTGATGCCGGTGGCGGTGCCGGGAGGCGTCAGAATTTCGGCGTTGGCGGTCGTCCGCTGATCCGGGCCGGTGTATTTTTGCAGGTCATTCAAGGCGAGCAGCAATGCAAGCCGGGCATTCGCACAAGCAGCGGCTTTGGCTTCAGTGGCTTGACTGCCGCGCAGCGTAATGGAGGAAAGACCCAGCAGGCCGACAGCCACCACCAGCAGCAAGGCCATCAGCAGCAGCGTGGCAACCAACGCAAAGCCTCTTCTTGCGGCACGTCTGCGCCGGGTGACGCGGCGATGCTTTGTAAGGTTCACTTCAGAACCTTGCTGCAGGAAAGGAATGGGATAACTCATAAATTGACATATACATGGTAGATACGAAACGCCACAGATCAAGGAATTTCAGGACACCGACACAACTTCCGCCCGAGCGGCCATGATGACAGCGAGCAGGGTCGTCATTAAGTGCGTGATGACCAAAGCGAAGCCCCCCGGATCGGAGACACCTGAACCCGGTCAAGCGCGGTGATTTGAAGTGTGGGATTCACGTGAAGGAAAAAGCTACGGTAAAGGAGATCGACGAGGGACTGAGCGTCCGCAAGTCAACTGAGTCGATATATCTATTCATCTTAAGCGGAATTTGGAACGGTGGTAGTCGTCAAAATTGATGACAACGCCAGTGCCATGGAAGGCGCCATGGCTTGGCAACCCGATTTCCTTTTTGTATCGGGTCCGCTGTGCTCATGGGCATCGGCGATCATCCATTCGCCGCTCCCGAGACGCTCCGTGCGGAGGAGGTTATCGGTGGAAAGCAGGTTCCAGTCAGAACATGAAAATGCCGCGGATGGCAGCAGAAAGTCAGTTCTTACGGCGGCGGCGGAGAAGCCCGGCACCGATGAGCAGTCCGGCGAAGGCCGTGCTGGTTTCCGGAACGGCGGACCAGGTGAGGGTGGTGCCACCGTTGAAGGTGAACTGCCCCTGTCCGGTCACGCTGCCATCGCTGTTCACATTTGTGCCGCTGAAGGTGCTGAAGATGGCGGTCAGGTTGGCACCTGTTGCGCCGCTCCCGGTGAAAATGTTCGACCAGGTCTTGGTCGAATCCCAGAAGGCGTCAGCGAAACCATTGGTTCCAAGAACCACATTGAAAATGGAGGTTCCCGTCATGGTGCCGGCTGTGCCGGAGGCGACCACCTTGTCATAACTTCCCTGGTTGGGAGCGCTCCCCGGGTCCACCACGTTGTTGGTGGCGTTCAAATCCCAGTCGAAAATCGAACCCGAGACGAACGTTAGATTCTGTTTGAAAGTCTCCGTCCCAGTTGACCCTGCCGTGCCATCTCCCACCGCCAGATGACCGCCGCTGTTGATCGTGGTACTGCCGCCGACGGTGCCGGTTCCGGCCAAGGTGCCGGTCACCGAGACATTGCCGGTGGCTGCGGTTTGATCGCCATTGATAACAAGGGTTCCCCCACTGACTGAAGTATTTCCTGTGTAGGTGTTGGTGCCGGTGAGGGTGACGGCGCCTGCCGTCGTCTTGGTCAATGCGATGGCACTGCCACCCAGAATGGCGGAAACTAAACCGCTCCGCATGTCGTAACTGCTACCCGTGAGTGTGCCGCCTGTGCCGGTGATGCTACCTCCCGACAAAACCACGGTGCCTACCGCGTCATTGTTACCACCGATTGCCAGCGCGCCACCCGATACCGTGACTGCTGCGGAATCGCTCAGGCGGTTCGCAGAACCCAAGGTCAAAGTCCCGGCCGTTACATTGACCGTGCCTGCATCGGATGTGCCATTAAGGAAGACTGCGCCGGAACTGTTCAAAGTGCCCGCACCGAGATTGCCGGTGACCGTGCCGCCGCTCAGGTCGTAGGTTCCTGCCGTAATAGTGCCGCCGCCATTAAGCGAGCCGCTGCTCATGTTGAAAATGCTCACGGTGTCCGTCCGGTTCGATCCGGTTGTGTCGAGGATGCCGCCTGCCACGGTCACCGTCGCTCCATCCGCCAGCCGATCATTGGCTCCAAGGGAAAGTGTACCGCTGT
>JBDSNC010000019.1:0-37053 GCA_039915545.1 Luteolibacter sp. | reverse complement strand
CTTGTTGATAGAAATGTCAGCGAGCCGCTCGGCCGTCTCGCCTCCCATCCGAAATTCAAGGCTGTCAGGCACGTCCTCCAAGGCGAGCCTGACAGCTATTTCCTGCGTGACGATTTTCATCAGGGTCTCTCGCTTCTGCCCGACTTGGATCTGCGCTACGATCTCCTGCTTTTCCAACGCCAGCTGCCCGTCGCCATCCAGTTGGTCGACCGCCAGCCGGATCTCGGCATCATCATCGACCACATCGCCAAGCCCGAAATCCGCAAGGGACAGATCGATTCAGCATGGAAAGCCGGCATGGCCGAGCTCGCCAAACGCGAGAACATCCTAGGGGTGAAAATTTCCGGCATGGTCACCGAAGTGCTCGACGAGGAAATCGACGAGACCACCCTGCGCGGTTATTTCGAGGAAACTCTCGCGCTTTTCGGCCCGGACCGCGTGCTTTTCGGCACCGACTGGCCGGTCTGCCTCCTGCGCATCGATTCCTACAAAAGCTGGGCCGACATGGTCCGCCGCTTCGTCGCGGAACTTTCCTCCGACGAGCAGGACGCCATCCTGCACAACAACACCGTGCGTTGCTACGACCTCTGAGACGCAACGTTTGTCGAGCCTCACAATCCTGGCGATTGTTCTCTCGAACATTGCCAAAAGAACTCCAGCGGGTCGAAAATCCTTCTCGACGGCTTCACTGTGATTCCACGAATGTCGGCGCATGCCCAGATTCGCCCGCATCATCATTTGGATCGCAGTTTCCCTGCTCGGCGTGACCGCCGTTTCAGTCGCCGCATTCCAACGGGGTGAACCGGTGAACGCCCTGTGGCTGGTGGTCGCCGGTGTCTGCACGTTCGCGGTGGCCTATCGATTCTATTCTGCCTGGCTGATGGCCAAAGTGCTGACCATCGACGACAACCGCGCGCCAGCCGCAGTGACCTGCGACGATGGCAAGGATTTCGTGCCGACACCGAAGTGGGTCGTCTTCGGCCACCACTTTGCCGCCATCGCCGGACCGGGTCCGCTGGTCGGGCCGGTGCTTGCCGCGCAGTTCGGCTATCTGCCGGGAACGCTATGGATTCTTGTCGGAGCCACCCTCGGCGGCGGCGTGCATGATGCGATTATTCTTTTCGCCTCGATGCGCCGCAATGGAAAATCGTTAGGCCAGATGTTGAAGGAGGAGATGAACCCGGTGATCGGCCTGATCGCCATGATCAGCTTGCTTGCCATCATGACCATCCTACTTGCCGTGCTCGGTCTGGTCGTCGTGAAAGCTCTGGCAGAAAGCCCGTGGGGACTTTTCACGATCGCCGCCACCATTCCTCTCGCCTTCATCATGGGCATCATGATCAAGAGCGGAAAAGTCAGCGTCACCGCGGCATCCGTGTTCGGGGTCGTCGGACTGTTAGCCGCCGTGGTCGCCGGGAAATACCTGCCACCCGCCATGATCGAAGCCCTCACGCTGAAGCCCACCCAACTCGCGTGGGCGATCATGATCTACGGCTTCGCAGCGAGCGTGCTGCCGGTCTGGATGCTGCTCGCCCCGCGTGATTACCTCAGCACCTTCATGAAACTCGGGACCGTGGCGATCCTCGGTATTTTCATCGTCTTTCTCGCACCGCCGCTGCACATGCCGGCGATGACGCCCTTCATCCATGGCGGTGGTTTCGTGGTGCCCGGTCCGGTGTTTCCCTTCGTCTGCATCACCATTGCTTGCGGCGCGATCAGCGGATTCCATGCGCTCATTTCCTCTGGCACCACGCCGAAACTCCTCGCCCAGGAAAAGGACATCCGCCTCGTCGGCTACGGCGCGATGATCGTGGAAATGCTTGTTTCGCTGATGGCCATCATCGCCGCCTGCGCCCTCGCGCCGGGTGAATATTTCGCGATCAACTCCCCCGTCCCTCCCGGCGACACGGCCGCTCTCACCAGCCAGCTCACGAAAATCAGCAACATCGACGCGAACAACACCTACGCCGTCACCCACGCCGACATGCTCAAAATGACCCGCGACATGGGCGAACCCACCACCGTCAAGCTCGCCGATGGCACTGTGGTGAACGACTACCCGACGATGGTCGGGAAAACCGGCGGAGCCCCGACCTTCGCCGTCGGCATGGCCCACCTCTTCGCAAAGGTCATCCCGGGAAAAACCGCGCTCTCGCTGTGGTATCACTTCGCCATCATGTTCGAGGCGTTGTTCATCCTCACCACGCTCGACGCCGGCACACGCGTCGGCCGCTTCATCCTCCAGGATTTGTTAGGGCAACTTTCCCCGAAACTCAAGGACACCGGCTCGTGGGTCGGCAACGTCACCGCCACCGGCCTGCTCGTCGCAGCCTGGGGCTTCTTTCTCTATCAGGGAGCGCTCGATCCCGCGGGCATCGCCAAGAGCCTGTGGCCGATCTTCGGAATCTCGAACCAGCTTCTCGCCGTCATCGCCTTCTGCCTCGGCACCGTCGTCCTCATCAAAATGGGCAAGGCCCGCTACTGCTGGGTCACCGCCGTGCCGATGCTGTTCCTCACCGTCGTGACGTTCTCCGCCGGTTACCTGAAACTCTTCTCCGCCGGAGCCGCCGGATTCATCCCGGAAATCGAAAAACAACAGGCCCTCATCGCCAAGGGACTCAGCGGAAACGCCCTGAAAGCCGCCGAAACCTCGCTCTTCAACGCCCGCGTCGATGTGGCGGTGACCGTCACCTTCCTGTTCTTCGTTTCCATCATCGTAATCGGCACCGCCCGCGAGTGCTGGCTGCTGCTCTCGAAAAGGAAGGCGATCGTCCTGCGGGAAAGCGCCTACATCGCCCACCCGCAGCCCGATTGATGCGCAAAAGTTTCCACGGTTAACGCAGCATTTGCTTTCACATTGTCGGGTGGTTTCACAAAGTCCCACTGTTCCCACCACAACACCATGATCGACCGCATCCTCGCCAAACGCATCGTCCCCGTCGTCGTCCTTGATTCCGCCGAACACGCGGAGCCCCTTGCCGAAGCCCTGCTCGCCGGTGGCCTCGACATCATGGAAATCACCTTCCGCACCGCCGCCGCCGAGGAATCGATCAAGCGCATCGCCGCGCGTTTTCCTGAAATCCTGCTAGGTGCCGGAACCCTGTTGGAAACCGACCAGGTCCAGCGCGCCAAGGACGCCGGAGCCACCTTCGGCCTCGCCCCCGGCCTGAATCCTAACATCATCGCAAAAGCTAAGGAAGCCGGCCTGCAGTTCTCTCCCGGCGTGATGACTCCCAGCGATGTCGAACAAGCGCTCTCGCTCGGCTGCAAGCTGCTCAAGTTTTTCCCGGCCGAAGCCGCCGGAGGCACTAACATGCTCAAGTCCCTCGCCGGTCCCTACGGCCACACCGGCCTGAAATTCATCCCCACCGGCGGCATCACTTCCGCCAACCTGGCGAGCTATCTGAAACTCCCCGTCGTCGCCGCCATCGGTGGCTCGTGGATGGTGGACAAGCAGCTCGTCAACGAAGGCAAGTGGACTGAAATCACCCGCATCACCAAGGAAGCTCTCGAAGCCGCCGCCGCAGCCCGCTAACCGTTCATCATGATCGCAGGCATCGAACTGGGCGGAACGAAAACCGTGGTCGCCCTCGGCACGGCGGCAGGTGAAATCATCGACGAGTGCCGGTTTCCCACGCACGACCCGGTGCAAACGCTCGGTTTCGCCATCGACTGGCTGCGTGGCCACGGCACGCCGGACGCCATCGGCATCGCTGCGTTCGGTCCCGTCGGCATCGTGCCCGGGCGGGAGAACTACGGCAGAATTCTCGCCACCCCGAAACCCGGCTGGGAGGGATTCTCGCTGACGAACTCGTTGGCCGAGGCCTTCCCTAACGCCAAACTCACACTCGATACCGACGTCAACGCCGCCGCTCTCGCGGAAGCAAGGATCGGAGCCGCCGCCGGCCTTGATGACGTCGCCTACATCACCATCGGCACCGGCATCGGCGCGGGAATCCTATCAGGCGGACACTTGATCCACGGCGCGCTTCACCCTGAGTTCGGCCACTTGAAGGTCCCGCGCATGCCCGGCGATGATTTTACCGGCGTCTGTCCGTTTCATGCCGACTGCCTCGAAGGTCTCGCCAGCGGCCCATCCATCGCCGCGCGTTGGGGAAAACCCGCCGACGAACTTCCTGCGAACCATCCAGCCTGGGACACCCAGGCTTGGTATCTCGCGCATGGCATCCTCTCGCTGATGGCGGTCGTTTCACCGTCCAAGGTCATCGTCGGCGGCGGGGTTTCGCAAGCGGAAGGCCTGCATGAAAAGATCAACGCCCGCCTGCGGGAAATCGCCGCCGGTTACTATCCGCAGGCGATGGAACCGGACTACGCCGTCCCGCCCGCGCTCGGCCAGGAAGCAGGAATCCGTGGTGCGTTCCTTCTCACCGCAGTCTGATCACGCGCCGAGAATCGGATCGCGATGCTGCGGCAGGCCGCGGGTGAAGTTGAAATTGTGGATCGGCTCCAGGATTTCCATCACCTCCGCCAGCAACTGTTCGTCCATCGGCTCCGCCAGATAGGCGATGTTGTCGCGGATGTTCTGTGGATTCGCACTGCCGACGAGCGTGCTCGCCATGTCCGGATGGGAGCAGGAGAACTGCACGGCGAGTTTCACGATGTCCACGCCCTTCGAGTTGCAATGATCGACAGCTTTTTTACAGCCTTCCTGAATCGTCTTGCTGGACGGATGCCACTCGGGCGCGCCGCGGCGCGTGAGCAGCCCCATGCCGGTGGGCGAGGCGTTGATGAAGCCCACGCCCTTTTCCTTCAGATAGGGCACCATGTCCGCGAGCGCGGTGTTGTTCAGCTCGAAGTGACAGAACGACAGGATCGTTTCGACGATTCCCGGCGGCACGCGGTCGAGGATGGCGGGGAAAATGTTCAAGGGCAGCCCGGTGATCCCCACATGCCCGACAAGCCCCTGTTCCTTCAAACGGTGCAGTGTCGGCAGGGTTTCGTTGATGATCACGTCATGATCGGCGAATTCGACGTCGTGGCACTGGATCAGATCGATGTAATCCACCCCGAGCCGCTTCATGCTGTGCTCCACGCTGCGTTCCGTGCTGGCGCGGGAGAAATCGTAATCGCCGCGCGGCTCGCTGTAGCTGCCGATTTTTGTAGCGAGGATGTAGGAATCCCGCGGCACCCCTTCGAGCGCCCGGCCGAGCCGGAGCTCCGCCAGGGTCTCGCCGTAGGAGGGAGAAACGTCGATGAAGTTCATCCCTCCCTCGAGCGCCGCCTGCACCGTTGCGCAGCAGTCATCCAGCGAAACCTGGCGGAAAACCGAGCCCAGCGACGATGCGCCGAACCCCAGAACGGAAACTTCAAGACCAGTGGAACCAAGCGGACGATATTTCATGGGATTGCGCCGAGCATGCATCGCGGACGATTCTCCCGCCATCGCTATTTTTGACCGATGCATGGAGATTCTTGCCCAGATCAACCGGCACAAAAAAGCGCGCGTTGGATATCCCCCCGGATCTCTCAACGCGCGCTTTCTTTCAGAACCTTTCGCTTTGGCCTTGGTCGGTTGATTTCCCCCCGGAATTCAATTCGACTCAAATGTGGCTGAGCTTTTAAGGCTGAAGTTCGTCAGTTGCCGTAGCAGCCTCAGAACGAATTCAAATTACCTGAAATTCAGGAGAACGAAAGGAATTCATGGTCCCATTTCCGGCCAGGTGGTCCCAAAATCGGCCATAAGGGGCGTTTTGGAGATTGGAAATCGGGATTTGCGAAGGAACTAAACTTATCGCGTGGTTTCTCGACTTCCACATTCCTACGACAACAGGCCGCTACCCACCGCCCCCCCCGGGCGCGACGCATCTGGACTTCGGGCATTGCTTGATGAAGCTGGGATCAGCACTATTTCGGAGAGATCAATCGCATGGCCGCCAACTTCCCAATTGTTAAACAGATAGCCTGGAAAGGCTTAATCCCTCAGATGATTGTCGTGGTCACGCTGATGTGGCTGGCAGAGATCGTCGGAATCAAGGAATCCATTCCAGTCGGTGCCATTGCCTATTTGATACTCAGTGTGGGATTGAAATGGCTCATTCCTCATCTTCACAGGAAAGGCATCGCGCTGGTAAAGAAAGGTCGGTTCGCCGAAGCACTGACCGAGTTCGAGCGCAGTTTCGCTTTTTTCACGGCGCACAAGCGTCTTGATGACTGGCGGGCGGTCACGATTTTGTCGCCATCAAGGATGAGCTATCGGGAGATGGGGCTGCTGAACATGGCGTTCTGTTGCAGCCAGATCGGTCGACACGCGGAAGCCCTGAACTACTACCAACAGGTATCAAAGGAATACCCCGGCAATCATATCGCGGAATCCGCGTTGAGAATGATGAACGCATCATCTGCAAATGAGCAGCTCCAGCCGTCATGATGCAAGTCACCAATTCTCTAATTCGAGCAATCAATCCCAGCGGCAACTTGCCTGATGGATTTAAATGTGTCCGCCCGGACTTAGGGCTGCACGTCATGGAATTATCCGTTGATGTGGCACTGACGGAATGGGAGCAGTCTGCAATAAGAGCACTGCAATCCGTTCGGAAAGCAAAGTTCACGTGCGATGAGTTGGTTCTATTCGTGGAGACATCAGACGCTTGGTCGGCTAGATTCCCAACGGAACTCCTCCGAAACCTGGTCGCTGTTGATGGAAGTCTCGAACACTTTTCATCCACTGAGGAATGACGTTGAATTTCACAAAAAAGCCACGACCAGATCGACCGGAGCGACGCACCTGGACTCCGGGCATTGTTTGGTGAAGCTGAAGTAAAAAGGGCGGGGAAAAAAATGGATCTCCTCCCAGCGCATGTGGAGTTAAGATGAAAAATTCATGAACGCGCTTTCGGTGATTGTGCGGCATTGCCCGCTGCACACCATGCGGGCATGCAAACGACACAGCGGAGGTGGCGCAAGGTCACGTGGAATGAACCGCAGCAACGCGAGCCCCGCAGCTTGAGAGGAACTCTGAAGCTGTTTGCATTTCTGCTGGGTTGGTCATTCTTGCTGGGTTCGGCGGGCTATTTCCTTCTCTGGGCGGTGATGCCGGAAGGCTGGGTATTTGGGGCGCTTTACCGAATGTTCCTCTATCACTGGGCACATCCTCTCCAGTATATCGGACTGGTTTCATTTCATTATGCGGTGGTGGCTAACGTTGGGATCTCGCTGCCCGGAAACCCTGTCGGAAGGTGGCCGCGTCTGGTCATTCCTCTGATCATTATCCTGAGCATCGTCCTCGCTTCTCCGACCGGCGGAGTTTTATGGGCGATACACGACATGCAGGCTGGCTATTTCCCTGAAGACCGGAGGTTCTGGGAAGCTATCCGATGGGGGGCAGTGGAAGGAATGACCACTGGATGGCTGGTGATTCTTTTGTCAGTTCCATATAACATTCTGGGTTTCGTCGTGGGATACCAATTGACGCTGAGAGCTTATCGAATGACGCTGCGGAGTCAATCCAGCTCAGATCCAACATCGGGAGCACTTCAAACCTTGGCACAAGCGGGAACAAAACTTCCCAACAAAAGGCCATAGAGGTAACGGAAAAAGCCGCGACCGGATGGACCGGGCGCGGCTTTTTGATGGAGATGAAGAACAGGCAGGAATGCCTGTATCACGCCTTATTTGCCCTGGCGGGCGGTGGCTTTGAGGCGGAGGGCGTTGAGGGCGATGAAGCCGGTGGCGTCGTCCTGGTTGTAGGCTTCTTCCTGGCCGCCTTCCATGGTGGCGACGGCTTCGGAATACATGCTGAAGGGGCTGCGGCGGCCGGCTTGCATGACGTTGCCTTTGTAGAGTTTCATGCGGACTTCGCCGGTGACGGTTTTCTGCGTCTCGGTGACGAGGGCCTGGATGGCGAGGCGCTCGGGGGCGAACCAGAATCCGTTATAAACGAGCTGGGCGTATTTCGGGATGAGGCTGTCCCGGATGTGCATGGACTCGCGATCAACGACGAGGGTTTCCAAGTCGCGATGGGCGGCGAGCAGGATGGTGCCGCCGGGGGTTTCGTAAATGCCCCGGGATTTCATGCCGACGAAGCGGTTTTCCACGATGTCGATGCGGCCGATGCCGTTGCGTCCGCCGAGGAGGTTGAGGACGCGCATGACACCGTAGGGGGTGAGCAGCGCGTAGCCGTCCTGTTGGCCGGTGGATTTCACGTCGCCGAGTTCGGTGAGGAGGGCGTCGAGGTTGTCGTGCTTGAGGCCGATGGCGTTGCCTTTTTCGAAGAGGATTTCGATGTATTCCGCCTTGTCGGGCGCGTCTTCCGGGGAAACGGAAAGGACATACATGTCGGTATCGGCCGGGGTGGTGGCGTCATACCACGGGTCTTCCATGGCTCCGGCTTCGAAGGAGATGTGGAGGAGGTTGCGGTCCATCGAGTAGGGCTTTTTCATGGAAGCCTTGATCGGGATGTTGTTGGCCTCGGCGTAGGCGATCATTTCCGTGCGGCCGGGGAATTGGGCGCGGAAGGAGGCGTCGCGCCATGGGGCGATGCACTTGATCTGCGGCGCGAGGGCGGCGGCGGAGAGCTCGAAGCGGACCTGGTCGTTGCCTTTTCCGGTGGCTCCGTGGGCGATGGCGTCGGCACCTTCGCGGATGGCGACGTCGACCATGTCCTTGGTGATGCAGGGGCGGGCGATGGAGGTGCCGAGCAGGTAGCGGCCTTCATAGATCGCGCCGGCCTGGATCATCGGGAAGATGTAGTCGCGGGCGAAATCCTCTTTCAGGTCGCCGATGAAGCACTTGGAAGCACCGGTGGAAAGCGCCTTGGCTTCGAGGCCGTCGAGCTCGTCGCCTTGGCCGACATCCGCACAATAGGCGATGATTTCGGCATTGTACTTTTCCTTGAGCCAGAGAAGGAGGACGGAGGTATCAAGACCCCCGGAGTAGGCGACGAGAATTTTCATGAGGCGCGGAGGCAATCATGAAGCGGCAAACCGGGCAAGTGGGAAGACTGCGGAAATCCGAGGCAGATTCACCGCGATGTTGCAATGACGGCAGCCAGATGTATGGTCGGCCCGTTAAATCCGGCAGCGGGACGTTTCCGCCGGCGCATTTCCACTCGATCTCCAAGCGTTATGAAATTCCTTGCTGCACTCGGCACCGCCTCGATGAGGCTCGCCGTTCTCTTCTGCCTCGCCGTCTTTTGCACGGCCTCTGCGGAAGTCCATCTCTTGAAATCGTCCGAATTCCGGTTGTTCAACGCCATCGCCGATGATCCCGGTCAAATGCGCTTAACGCTATCACTGGACCCGATCCTATGCAAGGTCGCGCGCCAGCGTGCGGCGGACATGGCGAGACGCGATTATTTCAGCCATATCAACCCGGACGGACTGGGGCCGAACTATCTCGTGCGCCGCGCGGGATATACGCTGCCCGTCTTTTACGATTCTTCAAAGACGGGCAACAACATCGAATCCATCCTGTTGACCACCAGCTCGCCGAAAAAGGCTCTCGAAGAGTGGAAACGATCGCAATCCCACAAGGTGCATTTGCTCGGGATCGACCTTTTCTACCAGGTGCAGACTTCCATCGGAGTGGGCGTCTTTCCATCCGGACGGAAGGACAACCTCAATTACTATGTTTTCCTGAGTGCGCCGAAAAACACCAACCTGATCCCTCCGTTGGTCATTCTGAAAGATCCGCAGGGGAAGATCATTGCCGGCACGCGGTGAAATCGCGGGCGTAGGAACTGCGCGGATTGTCAGAGGTAAGGCTTGGCGCGGGGACGCGTTCCGGGCGAAAACTGCGGCAGATGGCAAGTTGCGAACATTGCGGAACCGACTATGCGCCAAAGACGAAGGACGAACGGTATTGCTGCCGGGGCTGTGAGTTCGTGGCGGATCTGATTTCTGAAAACGGGTTCGAGCAGTTTTACGATCTGAAACAAGGCATCGCGGTGGCTCCGGTGCGCAGCCGGCCGTTCGAGGAGCACGATTTTTCCTGGCTCGCACCCAAAGTCCTGGAGGCGGAGGCCGAAGCGGAAAAGCGCGGCGAGGCGGCGCGGCTGGATCTGGCGCTGGAGGGAATTTCCTGCGTCGGCTGCGTGTGGCTGGTGGAAAAATTGTTCGCCCGGCATGCGGGAAGCGTCCGGGCGGCGGCGAATCCGTCGAGCGGGCGGCTGCATGTCGAATGGATGCCTGGACAATGCGAGCTGGAACCCTTCCTGCGGGAGCTCTGCCAGTTCGGCTACGTGGCGGCCCCGGCAGGATCGGTGCGCGGTGATCACGAGCGGCGGCGGCTGATGGCGCGGATGGGACTGTGCGGGGCCTTCGCGCTGAACACGATGGCGTTTTCGCTGCCGTTCTATCTGGGCATGCCGAAGGATTTCGAGTTTGCGGAGCTTTTCAAACTGATCGCATTCCTATCCGCCACGCTGTCGATGCTGGTGGGCGGCGGGTATTTCATGGACCGGGCGTGGCGGGCGGTTAGAGCGGGTTCCCTGCACATCGACCTGCCGATTGCACTGGGCCTGATCTCGGCTTATGCGGGATCGATCGCGGGCTGGGCGCTGGGCAAGGAGCGGCTGATGTATTTCGATTTCGTCTCGATCTTTGTTTTCCTGATGCTGTCCGGGCGCTACCTGCAAACCACCGCCGTCGAGCGGAACCGCAGGCGGCTGGTGCGCGCCCAGCCGGTGCCGGAGGCTGTTCCAAGAGCGGATGGTGAAGGCGAGGCAGTGGGACGGGAAGAAATTCTGCCGGGGCTGAAATTTTTGTTAGCGCCGGGTCAGGCACTGCCGGTGAGCGGCGTGCTCGCGGCGGGCGAGGCGGATTTTTCGCTAGAGTGGATCCATGGGGAGGCGGATCCGGTGAGGTTTTCCGCAGGGTCGAGATTGCCCGCCGGCGCGATTTTACTCAGCCGGAAACCCGCGGCGGTGGAGGCGGGCGAGCGGTGGCAGGACTCGCTGCTGGCGAAACTGACAGCGCCTGTTAGCGGGGACCGGGCATCGCCGGGACTGGATAAGCTGCTGCGCGTCTATCTGAGCATCGTGCTGGTAATGGGGCTTTCCGCGCTGGCGTTCTGGGTGTGGCGGGGCGACTGGCTGACCGGGGCGCAGGCGATGATTTCGGTGTTCGTGGTTTCCTGTCCGTGCGCGCTCGGAGTGGCGATCCCCTTGGCGGACGACATTGCGGCATCTGCGGTCGAGCGGCTGGGGGTTTTCGTGAGGACGGCGACGCTCTGGCCGCGCTTGGTGAGGGTGCGGCGGGTGATTTTCGACAAAACCGGCACGCTGACGCTGGAGCGCCCGGTTCTGGAAAACCCGGAAACCGTCGCAGCACTGGATGACGAAGCGGCGCTGGCCCTGGCGCGGCTGACGCAAGGTTCGCTGCATCCGGTGGCGCGTTCGCTGCTGGAAGCCCTAGGAACACGCGGCCAAAAGCTGCTCGCGGATTCTCATGGGGGGAAAATCACCGAATTTCCCGGACTCGGCGTCTCTCTGGAAACACCGGACGCACTCTGGACTCTCGGAAAAGCTGGCTGGACGGGCGAATCCAAGATGACCGCCGAAACCGCCGGCAGCGAACTCCGCCGCGACGGAAAATCGATCGCCGCCTTCCATTTCAGCGAATCCCTCCGGCCCGGCGCGGTCGCCATGCTGCGCTCGCTGGAAAAGCGCGGGCTTTCCCTCCACATTCTCTCCGGAGACCACGGGGACAAGGTCGCTAAAATGGCCACAGCGCTCGGACTGGCTGGAAATCAGGCCCTTGGTGGGCTTTCACCGGAGGAAAAAGCCAACAAGGTCCGCGCGCTGGACCATCAGGACACGCTCTATCTCGGGGACGGAGCGAACGATTCCCTCGCCTTCGATGCCTCGCTGGTCACGGGAACTCCGGTGGTCGACCGCAGCCTGCTCGAATCGAAAGCGGATTTTTACACGCTCGGCTCCGGTCTGGCGTTTCTCCCCGGCTTGTTGGACGCCGCAGCGGCAAGAAAGCGCGCGGTGCGGGGAGCATTCGCCTTCGCACTGGTCTATAATCTCACCACCGTTGCATTTTCCATGGCCGGAAAAATGAGCCCGCTACTCGCTGCGATACTTATGCCGCTAAGCTCAATCGTTTCTATCCTGATCGTTGCCTCGGTTTCCATGCGCCGTTCGACGAACAAAGGTTGAATTCGCTGGAGATAATCTCTAGCATCACCCAGTTTCTCTCTAGGAAAACGATGCAAGCAAACACTCACGCTCACCAGGAGTTCGAACAAGCTCTGCTCCAACGGATCGCCAACTCGGACCGGTTCAAGATGTATCAGGAAGCGTTCCGCATCGCCACCGGTCTGCCACTGCGCCTCGTTTCCTCCGATCCAGACGGCTGGTGCCTCGACGATCAGAAAATCAACCGCAGCCCGTTTTGCGAGGAGCTCAATCTCTGTAAAAGCGCCTGCAGCGCCTGTCTCGACACGAACCGCCGCCTGATGCAGGAGGCTGAGGTCAACGGACCCACCACCTGCCATTGCTTCGCCGGCCTCTGCGCCACCGCCGTGCCGGTCAAGCTGGGGGCGGCCGTCATCGGCTACATGAAGACCGGCCAGGTTTTCAGCCAGACCCCGAACGAGGAGCAGTTCGAGCAGATCCTCGGCATGATCGGCCGCAAGACGCTGAACAAGGAGTCCCGGGATAATCTCAAATCCGCCTACATGCACACGCGCTTCGTCGAACCGCTGCGCTATCAGAGCATGGTCACCCTGCTGCAGAGTTTCGCAGAACAACTCAGCGAGCACGCCGATTCCCTCGCCATCATCGAAGAAGGCAGCGAACCCGCCGCCATCGCCAAAGCGCGGAAATACATCCACGAAAACCTCGATCAACCCCTGCCGCTCGGCCAGGTTGCCCGCCAGGCAGGCCTCAGCGAGTCCCACTTCTGCCGGCTTTTCAAGGACTCCGCCGGACTCACTCTCACCGATTACGTGAACCGCTGCCGCATCGACTGGGCGAAGCGCGAACTGCTCCGCCCCGAGGCCCGCATCTCGGAAATCGCCTTCCTCGTCGGCTACCAGTCCCTCTCCCAGTTCAACCGCAGTTTCGCCCGCATCACGGGCCAGTCCCCCACCCTCTATCGCCGGGAACGCCTGGAACGTGCGGCCTCATGAATGCGCTTTTTCGTGATTGCCGCCGGGTGTTCTTTTCAGCACTCTGAGCCACGACGAAATCATGGAAGAACGTTACGAAATCCGCGGGAAGATTGGTCAGGGTGGTCTTGGGGCCGTTTACCGCGGATATGACACGCGGATGAGTCGCGAGGTGGCAATCAAACGGATCACCACCAACACCGAGGAAGACCCCGAGCTACAGGAGGAATCCACCCGCCAGCTCATCAAGGAAGCCGGTGCGCTCGCCTCGCTCCAGCACCCGCATATTGTCACGATTTACGATGTCGGCTCCGACGAGGACGGCCCTTACGTCGTGATGGAGCTGATCAGTGGAAAAACCCTCGACGAGCTCATCGAGCGCGCCCCACTCACCTGGCCCGATTTCCGCGAACTTGCCCTGCAAACCCAGGAAGCCCTCATCGCCGCCCAGGAGCTCGACCTCATCCACAGCGACATCAAGCCGTCGAACCTGATGCTCACGTGGCTGCCGTCGGGGAAATTTCAGGTGAAAATCGTCGATTTCGGCCTCGCCACCCTGACCCACAGCCAGTCGAAGGAAGATCTTGAGGAACTCGAAGCGGTCTTTGGCTCGATCTTTTTCATGGCTCCCGAGCAGTTCGAGCGGGTCCCGCTGGACGCCCGGACGGACATCTACGCGATGGGCTGCGTTTACTATCAGGCGCTTACCGGCATCTATCCATTCGACGGCACGTCCGGTAGTGAGGTGATGAACGCCCATTTGAACCATCAGGTCACGCCTCTCCAGGACGTCCGCTCCGACATTCCCGTCTGGGCCTGCGACTGGATCATGTGGCTGATCAACCGCCAGGCGGCCGACCGCCCCGCATCATCGCGCGAAGCTCTCCAAGTTTTCCTGCAAAACGACAAGGCTCCCAATCCGAAGATGAGCCTGGGCACTCCCGCCCCCACCCAGACCATCCGGACGCAGGGCGGCGGAGGTGGTAGCCGGATTCCCCGCGCCAGCACGCCTGCCGCACGGGTCCAACTCGGTCAGCAACCGGTCCAGCAGGTGCCCGTCGAAGTGCAGGTTCCTGTTCCGTCGGTCGCCCCGCCCACCGCGGTCCTCAACCAGCCGATAAAAACCAAGACCGCCCCTCAGCCGCTGCTCCCGCCCGAGGGTTCGAAACCCAGCGTTCACACCGCCCCGCAGCCACTTCCCAAGCCAGAACCGCCGGTCACCGGAGCAATGGCAAAAGGTCAGCCCACAGCACCGCTCCACACCGGTCCGCTCTACGTGGCTGCGACGACGGAAATCCCTCCCGAGTTTTTCCAGCACAAGAAAAAGAAACTCAGCAAGGGCACTAAAACCACCATCGGCGTCGTCGCAGGAATCGGCGCGATCGCCATCGGCCTGTTGGTTCTCACTCTCGGCTCAAAGGACAAGGGTTCCGCCGAATATGCGGAAATGACCGCGATCGCAGAGAACAACAACGCTCCGGAAGTTCCCGTGGACAAGGCGAAACTCGACGTTCTCCTCAAGGCCACCACCGCCGAAGCCACCGCTCAGGATCCGCTTCTCTACAAGGCCCTCGGAAAGGCCAAATCCAAGGACGCCACCGATGTCGATACCGTCATCGCCGATTTTGCCCTCAAGAGCCAAGGACTCACCTCCGATGCCCGCCTGCGCCTGATTCGTGACGTGTTAGGAAAACGCAAGTACCCCGCGGCGGCCCCCGCCCTTCTCGACTACAGCCGCTCCGCCAGCGACCCCGTCCTCGCCACGGCGGCCATCCAGGCCATCCGTTCCACCGCCACCGAAGACCATTTCAAACCGCTCATCGACATCGTCCAGACCACCGCCAACGAGGATGTCCGCAAAGCGGCGGAGGAAACGCTCGCAGTGATCATCAGGAAAAGCACTCACCGCAGCCTGCTCGGCAGCCAACTCGGCACCGCCTACATCAATGCCGCCAACTCCCGCATCCGCGGCGCACTCCTCCGCCTCGTCGCCCGCTGCGGCGGAGAACAGGCGACGATGCTCGTGAGAAGCTCGCTCAACAGCCCGGAGCGCGATACCAAAAGCACCGCCATTTCCGCACTCGGCGTTTGGGCGGACGAGTCCACCTATCCGATGCTCATCGACCTGCTCACCACCAGCCAGGACGCCACGCTCCGCAACCAGGCATTTGACGCCGCCCTCACTTTCGTTTCCGATCCCGAACGCAACCGCAAGACCGACATCGCCGAAGGGCTCTGGACGAAACTCGCGCCGCTGGCGAAAACCGCGGACCAACAGAAAAAATTCATCGCCGCCCTCACCGACTACGGAACCGAAGCCTGGGCCTATCAGCTCATTTCCGGTTTCGCGAAGGACGCCAAAAACGACGCCTCCGTCATCCAGCTCGCCGAGCAGACGCTCAACCGTCTCCGCGCGAAGAACTGAAGTCGCCTCGGGTCATCAACCGGCCCCTTGACCACTCCGCATCGCCCCCCACGTTGCGGCATGTCACGCACCTATCTGCTGATCGGCGGGAATTCGGGGATCGGTTTCGCCACGGCCCGGCTTTTGAAATCCCGCGGGGATTTCCTCATCGCCGCCGCGCGCCGCCCTCAGCCGCTGGCGGAACTCGGGATTTCCGTGCAACCCTTCGATGCACTCTCGCCCGGTTCGCTGGACCTGCCGCCCGTGCTCGACGGCCTCGTTTATTTTCCCGGTAGCATCACGCTGAAGCCCTTCCACCGGCTCACTTCCGGGGACTTCCTCAACGATTACCGGATCAACTGCCTCGGCGCCGCCACCGCGATCCAGTCGGCGCTTCCGGCACTGAAAGCAGCGACCTCCGCTTCGGTCGTCCTGTTCTCCACCGTGGCCGCCGCCCAGGGAATGCCCTTCCATGCCTCCATCGCCGCCGCGAAGGGAGCGGTCGAGGGACTGGCACTTTCCCTCGCTGCGGAGTTCGCACCGAAGATCCGGGTGAACGTCATCGCCCCTTCACTAACCGATACCCCGCTCGCAGGCAACCTGTTGGGTTCCGACGCGAAAAAGGAAGCCGCGGCGAAACGCCATCCTCTCCAACAGACGGGCGATCCCACAGACGTCGCGAAGCTCGTCGCCTTCCTGCTGGGGGATGAATCGAAGTTCATGACCGGCCAAATCCTCCGCCCCGACGGCGGATTATCGTCTATCAGGATATTTTGAAACGAAATCCACCAGCCACCTGTTTTCTTCAGCTTTTCAAAAATCAACCGGCTTTCGCGGGTGGGACGTTGTTCGGTATCGCTGCACCTAGTGCTTTTTCTGATCGTGGCAGATGAGGTCGATAACAACGGCGGTGGCTAACAAAAGAACAGGATCCTCGCTGTCGGCGATCTCGATGCCATAGCTGTCGGTGAGGGTGAACCAGCGTTTCGTGATCACCGCGGCGGTGCCGTAACCGCTCTCGATCTCGTATTCGTGATCCAGGAAATTGCCGCTCGCCTCGTAGTTCTGGCTTCCGGGACCGTCGATCTCGAACTTGCAGTAAAAGAACGTGAAATGTTCCTTTTTTACGACGGTAACGGCCTGTCCCGGCTGGCTGATTTCATAGGCAGGTCCCCACGACAGCAGCCGCTCGCGGACGGAGGCGACCTCGTTTCCCTCCATGTCCCGGATGTCGAGCTGGTTTCCAAAGCTGAACGCGCGACCGTCAACAATGTAACAATCGTTGCCATCGCCGTCGCGGATCACGAAGTCATCGCCGAGACACCAGAACTCCTGCTTCATTTCGAATCGCATGTGCCGAGCATAGGAGCTGCTGACGGTTCGTCCATTTCTTCCGCAAGGATTTGCGCTTGGCCGCAGGGAAATTTTGATTAGAAAGGAACCATGTCGGAAGGAATCTCCAGCCCCTTGGATCGCTCACTGGCCGGACACGTGCTTGACCGCTTGGAAATTCCACAGGGTTCCGCACTGACGGAGGAAACCCTCCGAAAACTTTATAAATCATGGTGTCTCCGCGTTCCCTTCGACAACGTGCGGAAACTGATCCACATCAGCTCGTCAGATAGCGCACCGCTGCCGGGAGGCACGGCCAGCGATTATTTCCAAGTCTGGCTCGAACACGGCACCGGCGGCACCTGTTGGGCCGGAGCGGGTGCGCTGCACGCGCTGCTTTCAGCGATGGGATTCGAAGCCGACCGCGCTTTGGGGACCATGCTCGTCGCGCCGGGACTGCCGCCGAACCACGGCTCGGTCCGCGTGCGGCTGGGCGGACGCAATTTCCTGCTAGACACGTCCATCCTGCATCACGAGCCGCTGCCGCTGGTGGAGGATGAGGAAACACGGATCGGCCATCCGGCGTGGGGTGTGACCTGTTCGAAACGCGACGGCCGCAGTCACGTGCGATGGAGACCGCTGCACAAGCCAGACGGCTTCGAGTGCCGATTCGAGGGCTTCGGCATCCACGGCGACGATTACCTCGACCGCTACGAACAAACGCGCGGATGGAGCCCGTTCAACTATCAGGTATGCGCCCGCCGCAACCGGGGCGACGAGGTCATCGGCCTGGCGTTCGGCCATTTCATCACGCTCAGAAGCGACGGCAGCATGGAATCCGTGCGAGTTGACGACAGGGAACGACGGCGCATTCTGCTGGAGGAGTTCGGCATGAGCAGGGCAGTCATCAGCCGGCTCCCCGCCGACCGGCCGACGCCACCGCCACCAGGATCCAAAACGGAGGCTGCCGGATCCACATGATTTCAGGACTTCTGGAAAACCCTGAGGAAAGGCTAATCACAGCTTTTCGCTCCACAGCTTAAAACCGCAACGTCGATTGCAGAATCAGCGCGAACGCGTTGTCGGGCGGGTTAGCCAGATTTGTGAGCCCCCCAGGATGGAGCACCCATTGCGCGCTCGGTTGAATCGTCCACCACGTGGTCATCTGTGCCTTGTAAGAGAGTTCAATCAAACCTTCATAATCAGGCCGCTTGAACGCTGTGCCGTAGGTGGCGTTCGTAGCATCGACGGCATCGCCGATGTCATCGCTGATTTGCAAATAGGACATACCGAGGCTCACAGTGTCCCAATCCCTGCTGGGGACCAGACCTTTGAAAACAAAACCGCCGTCAATTCCGAACTGGGTGAGGTTGCGGTCCTTCGGAGCACCTGCCAATCGGAAGAAAGCTATCCCCCCCTGCATTGCTGGATCTGATTTGCCCTGTTCCAGCCACAGATACTGTTCCGCGAGCAGGTAGCCTCCATAGTTTCCGGAATGGTCGCCGGGGGTTACGGACAGCACGCCGAACGCATTGGCCACCGCATAAACCGTTCCTTCCTTTACATCATAAAATTCATCGGTGTGATAGAATCCTCCCAGTTTCACGCTGCCCGGCAGCCCGGACTGTTCTGGCTTGGTATTCCAACGGAACCCTGTCTCCGCGTAGAACAGCGCCCCCTCATCGGCAGCCAGCCTAAAGTCAGTGCCACGGCCAGAGTCATCCGGGTTGCCGTCGTACACGGCGGCCTGGATGTAGGTGCTGTCGCTTGTGTTGTAACGCGCGAATAGGCCGAGCGCTCCGTACGGAGTGGAGGGCAGCGAGTGGTTTCCTGTCGGAAATCCTGGAATGTCATACAAATTGAACGCCAGCGTGGGGAAAAAGAACGTCTGGTTGATAAAATTGATCGATGCGATCGAGTTATAATATTCGGGTGCGATGAAATCGCGGTCCACCGAAAGAACCCCGGTCTTGATCAGAAGCTTGTCCGCCAAGAACTTTTGAGAGTACCACATTTCCCAAAGGCGGTACATGTTACCAAAATCGGTGAGATTTACCTTATTGAGATCCCCGATGTGTCTGTTGGAAAAGTCCTCCTCACCGTTCAGCCATGCGGTACTCAGGAAAAAATTACCACCATGATAGCCGAAGAGTTCCTCTGACCGCAGCCCCAAGGTGGAGAGCAAGCCCCCCTGATAGGCCGTTCCTGTCTTTATACCCCCGGACACATTGCTGGGCATGGATCCGAAGTAGAAGAATTCCAGATCTATCCCACGCTTGGCCAGATCTGTCCTCAAGCCGTTCCAATCGCCAAGCATGTATTCGCCCTGCAGCCATTCCATCATTGCTGATTCATCCGGCTTCGGCACATCCGCTTCTTTGGCCATCAACGGGCTTGCGACGAAAAACGGGATCATCAGGAGGTGCCTGATCTTGGGGCCGGAGCAGTGGTTCGCATGCATATCTAGTGAGTTTTGGGTTTGACAGTTTTGTCGGAAGGTTTTTTGACGAGTCCGTCAGCAATACCTCTCAACAACATCCACAAGGTGGAAAAATAGCTCTGGGTGATATTCGATGCCAAATACGCGAGATAAATATCATTGGAAGTCATCAGGGCCTTTGAGGCGAAATAGAGCGGTCTTTCCGGGACACGGTATTTCGACTTGTGGAAGGCTAGTCCTTTGAAGTTATAGATCCTGTTCCCGTATTTCTCGCTCAATTCGAAAAAGAGCTTGGTAATCCGGTCGTCATTATACTTGCCGACCTCAAGACGGACAAACGGGGCGAGACATAGATTGAGCGTTTCCCTGCCTTCGGCGCGGAACAGATCAACGGCTTCCATATGGATCGCAGTGGCCAGTCTTCCATACTTGGTCTCATCGCAGCGTGACGTGTTTGCCGAATAGCCCACCACTTCTCCCCCGCGGTAAACGGGATCATAGAAAACGAAGCCGATCACCTCCCCAACCTTGTCATAGGCGATGAATTTCCTGACATCCGGCTCGGTTTCCCAAATAGGGCGGCGCGCGTAGATCCAGATTTCACGATCATTGAGAATTTTCGTACCCCGCCACTTTGAGGATACTGCTTGGAGTTTGCTGCTCTCGATCTCCTCCAACCGTTCCTCGCGTATGACGACGCCTTCCCGCTTGGACTCGTTGCGAGCCCTCTTGATCATGTCCAGATCCCTCCAATTTCCGTTAGTGTTATACGTTTGGATCTGAAGCTCTGGTTCCGGCCCTATGCAGTTCACCTTGAAGCCCATTCCCCGGAGCGTCCCGGCGCAGAATTCAGAAATCACGCAGAATGCGACGCTGGGATTGTCCGCTAGGAACATTCCCAACAATGTGGTGAGGTTTTCACGAGAACATATGGGATCCGATAGAACAATACGCTTGGGCTTGCGGGCGAAGACAGGGTGGATGACTGTGTTGAAAGCGATGTATCCCAACTCGTCATCGATGAAGTATTCCATTCCTTCCTGAAGGGTGGCATATGAAAGCGCCTCACCGCCGTATCGACGTAAAAACGGAGAGAGCGCCTCCCACTTGTCCGCGCGCTGCCATGACTTCGCCGCTTCGCCCAACACTATTCGGATAGCCATATTGTCGATTTACGGAAATTTTGAGTTCTTGCGTGTTTTTGCAGCATTCCTATCAGGGAATTTCCAGAAATCCGATGATGATCTGATTCACTTTTTCCGGAACTTCGACGGGAGAATAATGCGACGCTCCCATGATAACTTCCAATTTTGAATTGGGTATCAGCCGGGATATGCGCTCGCTTTCCTCTTTCCTGACGATGTCATGCTCCCCCACCAACAGCAGCACGGGGCACAAGATTCCCTTCAATTCGGATTCTTGAAAATCTGGAAGCGTGAGCCACATGATTTTCAACTTGCCGAAAACCAACGGCCAATGTTCCGGTCCGTCCGGAGACAGCGCCTTGTAGCCATCTTTAAGAATGGTGGGGAAACTCTCCGGGTCGAATGACTCGACCTGGCTTTTGAACTCGTCGGTCATTCCGGCAGGCCTCGAATGGGCACCCAGCGTCACTAGCTTTTTTACCAGACCCGGATGTCGGACTGCCATTTGCAGACCGATCACACCGCCATCGCTCCAGCCAACGACCATCGCGCTTTTGATCCCAAGGTGGTCCAGCAGCGCCACCATGTCAGAGGCCATCAGATCGAAATTGATGGGGCCTTCCCCATCCTGCGAACGTCCGTGTCCTCGGCTGTCCGGCACAATTACTTTGTATTTTTTCGCGAAATCGGGAATTTGAGCAAACCAACTCTCTATGGTCGCTCCGCCTCCGTGAAGAAGCAGCAGTGGCTCGCCTTCGCCAAAAACCTCATAATAAAGATTGATGCCGTTCACCTTTACCCGCTCACCTTTCGGGCGGTTTGGAATTTCAGGAATCACAACCGTGTCCAATGTGGACAACTCCAGCGCTTTTGTCCCAGTGGGTAGGCTGCTCACGTTATTTTTGGGTGGGGTCGGACTGCTCGACTTACGATTTTTCGTGAAATAACCGTATGCTATAATAGCAAAGAGCGTGACCCCTAACAGGGTGATCGAAACAACTCGGTTTTTCATGTTTTCCTGACCAAATTTAGAATTACAGCCCCCTTGATGATTGAAAAATCTTAAATGTCAGGCAAATTCTTTAAAAACGCAATTTTCATTCTCCATTACACAACTTACACCGGAGCCGACTCAAAAAATTTATGGAACGGGAGAAAAATCAGTCGCCTTCAGCAACTCGGACTTCACCCCATCGGGCACGGTGAGCGAGCCACCGCCCGCAGTTTCAGAGTCCGCCTTCACTTTGATCCACTCGGGATCGGTCCGGAAAGCGTCGAATGAGGTTTTGCAGGCTTCGGGGGAGGCGTGGATGAGGAAATAGATGAGCGTGTTGTCCGCGCCCGGCTGACCTTCGAGTGGAGTGAAGTAGGCGAAGTGCTTCATACCATGCCTTGTGAATAACATGAGTGTATGGTCGCGGAACCGGCTCAAAAGCAGCGGCAGGTTTCCCGGAGCAGCCGTGTAATTCCGCATTTCGAAGACGTGGCTCCCCTCCTCCACTTTCATTTCGGGGGAAAAATCCGTAAGTGCGAGAAAGCGGCTTTCCACCTTGGCGACGAGAGGACCGTTGGCCTCCGAAGCCTTTTGCACACGGGTCCATTCAGGATCCGCTTGAAACGCTTTCCACGACGCCTCACGGGAAGCGAGGTCCGGATAGGACATCAGATAAACGAGTTTCCGCTCTGGATTTTCGACCGGCATCCAGTAGGCCACGTTGGTCATGCCGTGACTTGTGAATAACTTGGTGGTATGTTCCCTGAAGCGCTCGTTTAAAACATTTAGTTTACCCTCATTCGCATAGTAGATCCGCAGCTCGAAACAGCGAGGCGGAGCCTTCTCCGCTGCCGCCCCGGAACCGATCGTCAACAGACTTGCACAGATCATGGGCATCATCACGCGAACGAAACGGTTCATGGGAGGTTGGCTGCGGATATTTGAAACGGACGTTTCACTCCAGATCCGTGAGGTAACGCTCGGCTTCGAGAGCAGCGGCGCAACCTTGACCCGCGGCGGTGATGGCTTGGCGGTAATAATGGTCCGCCACGTCGCCAGCGGCGAAAAGACCGGGCGTCTTGGTGGAGGTGCGGCCCGGATTCTGGAGAATGTAACCGTTTTCGTCTTTGTCCACGAGTTCGCCGAGGAAGCCACTGTTCGGGACGTGGCCGATGGCGACGAAAACGCAAGCGACTTCGAGCTCGCTCTTTTCGCCGGTAACGAGGTTTTCGAGCATGACGGCGCGCATTTCACCTTTTTCGTCGGTGAGATATTCACAAACGGTCGAGTTCCAGACTGGCTCGATTTTCGGATTGGCGAGGGCGCGGTCCGCCATGATTTTGGAGGCTCGCAGTGCGTCGCGGCGATGGATGAGGTAAACCTTGCTGGCAAAACGGGTGAGGAAACCAGCTTCTTCTGCAGCACTGTCGCCGCCGCCGATCACACAGACCGGGACATCGCGGTAGAACGCACCGTCGCAAGTGGCGCAGGACGTGAGGCCGTGACCGATGAGTTCCTTCTCCTTGTCGATGCCAAGGTGGCGCGGGGCAGCACCGGTGGCGATGATCACGGTTTTTGCCTCAAATGATTCAGATCCCGCCTTGAGAAGAAAAGTGCCGTCCTCACGGCGTTCGATGGATTCCACGCTGGCCCAAGCGATCCGCGCGCCGAATTTCTCGGCCTGCTGCTGCATTTTCATCATCAGCTCGGGGCCCATGATTCCGTCCGGATGGCCGGGGAAATTCTCCACTTCGGTGGTGGTTGTGAGCTGGCCACCGGGTTGGGTGCCGGAAAGGAGAAGCGGGGTGAGATTGGCGCGGGCGGTGTAGATGGCGGCGGTGTATCCGGCGCAGCCGGTGCCAATGATGATGACGTTTTCCATGATTCTATGAGCGTTTGGAGCGGGCTAGTATTCCGGTGGATTTCCGAATCAGTCAACTGTCGCGAGGGCAATTTGTCGGAAACCCAAGGCCATGGGCATGATTTCTCACAAACGCGTTGCGCCAAAGCACGATTGGGTAACAATCCGCTCGCACATGAGTCCTGATTTCATCCGCGATGCCCTTCGCCAAGTCCGTTACCCTGGTTTTTCCAGGGACATCATTTCCTTCGGCCTCGTGAAGGACGTCAAATGCGAGCCCGGCCTCGTCACCGTGAAAATCGAGATCGCCACCCGCGATCCGAAGGTGCCGGAACAGATTTTCCAAGAAGCCCACGCAATCCTGGATCCCCTGCCCGACATCGGCATGGTGAAAATCGAAATCGAAGTGAAGGATGCGCCCGCCGCTGCGGGTGCTGGTGGAGGTGTGGGAAAATCTTCGATTCCCGGTGTGAAACGCATCATCGCCGTGGCCTCTGGCAAGGGCGGGGTTGGAAAATCCACCGTCGCTGCCAATCTGGCCGTCGCACTCGCCGCCACCGGCGCGAAGGTAGGACTGTGCGATTGCGACCTCTACGGCCCGTCCGTCGGCCAGATGTTCGCGGTCAGCGAAAAACCGATGGCCAACGAGCACGACGAGATCATCCCGATGGAGGCGCACGGGCTCAAACTCATGTCGATGGGATTCCTGTTGGACGACCGCTCACCCGTGATCGTCC
Source organism: Luteolibacter sp. (assembly GCA_039915545.1). GTDB lineage: Bacteria > Verrucomicrobiota > Verrucomicrobiia > Verrucomicrobiales > Akkermansiaceae > Luteolibacter. The sequence goes on along the minus strand of JBDSNC010000019.1, from coordinate 13,066 downwards.
GCGGCCCGATGGCCACGCGCTACACCCAGCAGTTTCTCCGACAGGTCGCATGGGGTGATCTTGATTACCTCGTGCTCGACCTCCCGCCCGGCACCGGCGACATCCAGCTCACCATCGTGCAGACCGTCACCGTCGATGGCACCATCATCGTCACCACCCCGCAGGAAGTCGCGCTCATCGATGCCCGCAAGGCCGTTTCCATGTTTGCGAAAGTGAACGTGCCCATCCTCGGCCTCATCGAAAACATGGCCTGGTTCGAAGGCGACGACGGAAAAACATATTACATTTTCGGCAAGGACGGCGGCGTGAAGGAAGCCGAGTATCTCAATATTCCGCTGCTAGGCCAGATCCCGATCAACGTCGAAACGCGCGAACGAGGCGACAGCGGTGCTCCCGTCGCGCTCGTTCCCCCGGCGGAGAACAAGGTTTCCGCCGCGTTCCATCAGGTCGCCGCGCACATCCGTGCGAAGCTGCCGTGACGGTGTGAAACCGCCAGCCCCTTGAAACTGATTCGCAAGAACGTGTTACAAAAAGTTACGCGGTTGTTGTCTCACATTGGCTTGATGGTGGCACAGGATGACAGTTGTTGCCCACCCGGGTATAAGAACACCACGAAGATTCCAGCTTGATGCCGGAATGCTCCGCAGCCCAGCTTTGCCATGAACGACGATTTATCGAAGTCCCAGCCAGACCGTGAACTAACCGACCGCAGCGGGATTGTAAAAGTCCGCCCTGATCTGGTAAATGCGAAGGTCGAGATCGACTACGACCCTGAAAAACTGAGCGAGAAGGACGTTGTGGAGCTCGTGAAAGAGCATCAGGCCCAGGTGTCGTCTGTGCTCGAAAAAAGTATCTATCGGCTGGAAGGCAGCGCTTGCGAGGCGTGCGCCCTGAAGCTGGAGCGCAAGGTGGAGACGATCCCCGGTGTGCGCCGCGCCACCGCCACCTACATGGGAAAAGTTCTTGCAGTCACTTTCGACTCAGGGCTCGTCACAAGAGCTGGCGTTTTCACCGACCTGAAAAATGTCGGAGCGCGCGTGGAACCGCTTCAGCTCAAACCTAAAGACAGCGGTTCTTTGCGGAACAAGATCGCCGCTGGCGAGCTTAACGAGGAAATATCCTGCGCTCTGGGTTTCGTTTTCCTCATCATCGCCTTGATCGTGGAGATGACATCGGGAGTGGGCGTTGCCACCATGGCGCTGTATATCGGTGCTTACATTTTCGCCGGACAGGAAGGGGTACGCTCCGCCATCGCCTCGCTGCGGGAAAAGGTATTGGACGTGGACGTGCTGATGGTGCTTGCCGCCTTGGGCGCAGCGGTCATCGGGCAACCGTTCGAAGGAGCACTGCTGCTGTTTCTGTTCAGCTTTTCCAACGTGCTCCAGCGCCACGCCATGGAACGCACGCTGAAGGCAATCGAGTCGCTGCTGACTTTGCGCCCGAGTGAAGCATTGGTGAAACGCGATGGAGGCACGGTCAAGGTCGCCGTCGAGGATCTCGAAATCGGTGAGATCGTGATCGTCCGTCCGGGAGAACAAATTCCCGTGGACGGTATGATTTCCGAAGGCAGCACGAATGTGGACGAGTCATCGCTAACAGGCGAATCAATGCCCGTTTCCAAGTCCATCGGCAGCACGCTTTTCGCAGGAACACTCAACCAGAGTGGCGGCATCGAACTGCGCGTCACAAAACGCTCCGCAGACTCGGCGCTCTCCCGGATGGTGAAACTGGTGGCCGAGGCCCAGGCCGAAAAATCCAACGCCCAGCGTTTTCTCGAAACGGCGGAGCAGTATTACGCGATGGGCGTGATCGCCCTCACCGCCATTGTTTTCCTGATTCCATTCATCATCTGGGGCGAGACCTTCGCGCACGCGTTCTATCGGGCGATGACCATCATGGTTGTCGCATCGCCGTGTGCGCTGGTGATCAGTACGCCCGCCACCGTCCTGTCAGCCATCGGCGGCGCGGCGCGGCGCGGGATCCTGATCAAGGGCGGCTCGCACCTCGAACGGGCGGCGAAAATCGACATCGTCGCCATCGACAAGACCGGCACACTCACCTTCGGTAAACCCTCGCTGACCGAGCTTGTAGTGGGCGGTGAGGTCCAGCCGATATCAAACGCTCTGCCCGCGGAATCCATCGCCCTGCTCCGCGCGGCCGCCGCGCTGGAGGCGAAATCCGAACATCCGTTGGCACATGCCATTGTCAAAAGCGCGGAGGATCTCGGACTTACGCTCCCGCCCGCCACCGATTTCCAATCCACCGCCGGAAAGGGAGCCGAGGCCGACGTCGGCTCAATCCGTTACGTCGTTGGCAGCGAACGTCTGTTTCTCGAATTGAAAGCCGCCGGATTCGCCGAACTCGCGGAGGCATCAAAACCCCTTCAGGAAAAAGGCAAGACCTGCGTTTGGTTAGGCATCCGCGATGGCGATGCCGTCACCGCGAAAGCGGTGCTGGTCATGGCCGATACGATCCGCCCCGCCGCACGCCAACTGGCAGACGAGCTGCACCGGCTGGGCGTGAAAAAAGTGGTCATGCTCACCGGAGACCAACGCCTCGTCGCGAACGCCATCGCCCGGGAGGCAAAGGTCGACGAGGTCCGCGCGGAACTGCTGCCGGAAGACAAGCTGGAGGTCATCCGCCAGCTCAAACTCGAAGGCACCGTGATGATGATCGGCGATGGTGTGAACGACGCTCCCGCCCTCGCGATGGCAGACATCGGCATGGCCATGGGAGCCGCCGGCACCGACGTGGCCATGGAAACGGCGGACATCGTGCTGATGGGAGATCGTTTGGAAAACATCCCTCTGCTGCTGGGCCACGCCCGCAGGGCCAGACGCGTGCTGATGCAGAATCTGATCTTCGCCAGCGCGGTGATCGTCGCCCTGATCATCTCCGCACTCGGATTCTCGCTGGCTCTTCCGTTAGGAGTCGTAGGCCACGAAGGCAGCACCGTGCTGGTGTGCATCAACGGCCTCCGGCTGCTGATGATCGGGAAAGCAGATTCCTGAAAGGTGCTTTCAGCGACCCCACTTTTTCGAGCGGCCCTTGACCTTTTTCACCACGGAGCCCTTTTCCTTCGCGACAGGTGCTGCGGCAGCTTTCACCGCGCTCTTTGCCGCAGGCTTCGCGGCTTTTTTCGCTGCCGGGGCGGCGGCGGCCTTCTTCTTTTTGGCGGCGAGCAGGCTCTTGCCGGTCATTTCCTTCGGCTGCTTGAGGCCGAGCATTTCCAACAGAGTCGGGGCGACATCGGCGAGGATGCCGTCGTTCACGGTGTAGTCCGCGGCGTCGGCAGCGACGTAGAAGAGGTGGACGAGGTTGGTGGTGTGCGCGGTGTTAGGTGAACCATCGGCATTGCGCATGTATTCGCAGTTTCCATGGTCGGCGGTGATCAGGAGTTTGCCGCCGAGACGGAGGGTTTCCTCAACGATGACCTTCACGTCGGCATCGATCGTCTCACAGGCCTTGACCGCGGCTTCAACGACGCCGGTATGGCCGACCATGTCGGGATTGGCGAAGTTGAGGATGACCATGTCGTAATCCCTGAGCTTGGCGACGACGGTGTCAGTCACCTGTTGGGCGCTCATTTCCGGCTTGAAATCATAGGTCGGCACGTCCTTTGGCGAAGGTATGATGAAGCGGTCCTCGCCCTGATAGGCAACCTCCTCGCCACCATTGAAGAAGTAGGTGACGTGCGGGTATTTTTCGGTTTCCGCGATGCGCATCTGTGTCATACCGGCATTGGCGACCGTCTGGCCGAGCACCATGTCCAGCGTCTGGGCGGAGAAAATCGCGGGGCAGCCGTAATTCTCGTCGTATTGGGTGAGCGTGACGAAGCTGACTTTCGGAGTGATCTGACGATCGAAGCCGTCGAAGTCCGGATAGAGAAACGCTTCTGAAAGCTCGCGCGCGCGGTCGGAGCGGAAATTGAAGAACAGGACGACATCCCCATCGCGAACGCGCTGGGTGTCCGGCTCGTTGAAAATCATCGCCGGCATGAACTCGTCGGTCTTGTCCAGCCGGTAGTAATCGGCTACGGCTTCGCTCGCGAGCACGTCGCGTTTCTCGCCTTTTCCTAACACGATGGCATCCCAAGCCAGTTTCACCCGGTCCCAGCGCTTGTCGCGGTCCATCGCGAAATAACGGCCGATCACCGTGGCGACGTGAGCACCACATTTCGCGGCCTCGTCCTCGACCTTGGCGAGGTAGCCTTGGCCACCGGTCGGCGAGGTGTCGCGACCATCGGTGATCGCGTGGATGAAAATGTCATTCACTCCCGCCTTTTTCGCGAGCTGGACCATCGCGATGAGCTGGTCCTGATGGCTGTGGACGCCACCGTCGGAAACGAGGCCGATGAAATGCAGGCGGCCGGTTTTCGCCTTTTCCATGGCTTCAGCGAAGACCGGATTTTTCTCAAGAGTCCCCTCGTCGATCGCCTTGTTGATGCGGGTGAGATCCTGGTAAACGATGCGGCCGGCGCCGAGATTCAGGTGGCCGACTTCGGAATTGCCCATTTGTCCGGGAGGCAGTCCAACGTCGAGGCCGGAGGCACTGAGGAAACCTTTCGGGTATTTCTCGAACATCACCTCGTGGAAAGGGGTTTTCGCGAGCAGGGTCGCGTTGCCATCCTTGACAGCGGTTTTTTGTCCTCCGGGGTTCACACCCCAGCCGTCGCGAATGATGAGCACTACTGGTTTCTTGGCCATGACGGCGCGGGTTTACTCCTCAGGACGAATGCGGGCAAGACTTTGCAGAACGTAAATTGGGGTGATTGCGGTAAAAATGCTTGAAAATCGCATCAAATGGCGCATCTTTTGATGCATGAGAACGACCGTAACTCTTGATGACGATTTGCTCGCCTCGGCGGCAGATTTCAGCGGGATTGATGAAAAATCCAAGCTTCTGAACTTCGTTTTGGATGCCTACGTGAAGCGAATGGCAGCGCGCAGGCTCGCTGCTTTAGGCGGCAGCATGCCGGACTTGGATATCGCGGGACGAGACGCGCGCGTCAGCTATTTTTCGGATTCCCCCACTTCAGGTTTTAAAGTCGCGGAAGAACCAAAATGAATCCCGTGCTCGTCGATAGTTGCGTGTGGATCAAGCATTTCCGACAGCGCAATCCATTGCTGGTCAGCATGCTTGAGGACGGAGAGGTGTGGTGCCACCCGATCGTGGTCGGAGAACTCTCGATGGGAAATTTGAAAAACCGCCAGCAGACGATATTCGACCTTGCGAAACTGAACCGTCCGCCGATCGCCACTTTTGCGGAAACCCGCCAGATGGTCGAGGCGCGCAAGCTTTGGGGCCGCGGCATTCAGTGGAACGACGCTCGGATACTCGCTTCGGCAATCCTAGGGCAGGTGCCGCTTTGGACCTTCGACATCCGTCTCGGCGAAATTGCCAGGGAACTCGGCGTAGGGTTCGTGGCGTAGCGTATTTCGCCATTTTCAAAGCCCCCGTTGCGCGGATTGGGGAAACGGTTTGCACCCCAACTCCGGCGGGCTTAGAAAAAACCCGCACGCCATGTCCGACAAACCATTTTTCTACCAGGATCCCTTCCCTCTCGGCCCCGATACCACCGAATACGAACTGCTCACGTCCGAGCACGTCAGCGTCTCCGAGTTTGAGGGAAAGCCCGTGCTCAAAATCGCCCCGGAAGCGCTCACCCTGCTCGCGGCGGAAGCGATCAAATCGATCAATTTCACCCTACGCGCATCCCACCTTGCTCAGGTAGCCGCCATTCTCGATGACCCGGAAGCCTCGGAGAACGACCGCATGGTGGCGCTCATGCTTTTGAAAAACGCGGAGATCGCCTCCCACGGCATCCTCCCCTTCTGTCAGGACACCGGTACCGCCACCATCATCGGGAAAAAAGGCCAGCAGGTCTGGACCGACGGCGATGACGCGGAATTTCTATCCAAAGGCATCTATCAAACCTACACCAAGGAGAACCTCCGCTACTCGCAGACGGCCCCGCTCACGATGTATGACGAGGTCAACACCAAGACCAACCTGCCCGCGCAGATCGACCTCTATGCCACCGAGGGCGACGCTTATAAATTCCTCTTCGTCAGCAAGGGCGGCGGCTCGGCCAACAAAACATTCCTCTATCAGGAAACAAAAGCACTGCTCAATCCCAAGCGCCTCAAGGAATTCTGCCGCGAGAAAATGGCGTCGCTCGGCACCGCCGCCTGCCCGCCCTATCACCTCGCGTTCGTCATCGGCGGCACCTCGGCGGAGAACTGCCTGAAGACCGTCAAGCTGACCTCCACCCGCTACTATGACTCGCTGCCCACCTCCGGCAACGAGCACGGCCAGGCATTCCGCGACATCGAGTTGGAAAAGGAGCTGCTCGCCATCGCCCGAGAGATCGGCATCGGCGCGCAGTTCGGCGGCAAGTATTTCGCCCTCGATGTGCGCGTCGTCCGCCTGCCGCGCCACGGAGCTTCGTGCCCGGTCGGCATCGGTGTTTCCTGCTCCGCCGACCGCCAAGCAAAGGCGAAAATCACCAAGGACGGCCTCTTCATTGAAAAGCTCGAAAAGGATCCCGGCCGCTTCATTCCGGAGAAATACCGCGATTGGAAATTCGAGGGCGTGCCGATCAACCTCGATCTCGGCATGGAGGAAACCTTGAAAACGCTCTCGAAATACCCGGTCACCACCGCGCTTGCTCTCACCGGCACCATCATCGTCGCCCGCGACATCGCCCACGCGAAACTCAAGGAGATCCTCGAAACCACCGGCGACCTGCCCGATTATTTCAAGAAATACCCGGTTTACTACGCCGGTCCCGCCAAGACGCCCGCTGGCCTGCCATCCGGCTCGTTCGGACCGACCACCGCCGGCCGGATGGATAGCTACGTCGATCTTTTCCAATCCCACGGCGGCTCCATGGTCATGCTGGCCAAGGGAAACCGCTCGCTCCAGGTCACCGAAGCCTGTAAAAAACACGGTGGCTTCTACCTCGGATCCGCAGGTGGTCCCGCCGCCTTGCTGGCCCAGGACCACATCCGGTCACAGGAAGTCGTCGCATTTCCCGAGTTCGGCATGGAAGCGGTTTGGAAAATCACCGTGGAGAATTTCCCAGCCTTCATCCTTGTGGACAACAAGGGCAACGATTTCTTCACCTCGCTCAACACCTGCCCGGTCTGTCATTGATGAATTAATCCGCCACCCAAGGATTTATAGACATAATCCCCACTATTGTTTCGTTTCATAGCAAATGCGTTGCATGCGCATTGATCGGGGCTACACTCCCTACAACAACACCAATTACCACCATGGGACCCATCGGAATGCCTGAAATGATCATGATTTTTATCGTGATCCTGCTGCTCTTCGGAGCGAAAAAACTGCCTGAACTCGCCCGTGGAATCGGCAAGAGCATGGGTGAATTCAAAAAAGCCCGTGAGGACTTTGAGCATGAAATCACCCGCGCCGAGACAGAAACGCGCATCAAGGAGATTCCCAACAAGGAACCACGCGAATCCTGATTTGCCCAATGAGCTTTCGCTCTTTCCTGACTTCGATTCAAAACTCAGCCCCAAGATTTCTTGGGGCTGTTTTTTGTTCAGCGAACCTGCTCGCCAGCACCTCCTGCGGTAAAAAGAACTCCACCCCGGAGTGGGAAACAGCCGCCGCCAAAACCCAACCAGCGGAAGCAGCCCCAGCCCCAAAACCGGAAGGAGCCAAACCCGCTTCTGCCGCGCACAAATCCGCTGATGCAAAACCCGCGGCGAAAACGACGGCACCCACCACCGAAGGTCTCCGTTTCATGACCTACAACGTCGAGAACTGGCTCACGATGGACCGCTACGTCGATGGCAAGAACCTCAAGGGCGCGCCAAAGCCCAAAAAGGAAAAGCAGGCCGTTGTCAGCATCCTCGCCCGCCACCAACCGGACGTTTTAGGGCTCTGCGAAGTCGGCGAAGCATCCGATCTCGCCGAGATTCAGGAAAAACTCAAACAAGCCGGCCTCAACCTTCCCCATCGCCATTACACCGGCGGCACCGATCCCACCCGCCACCTCGGCATCCTCTCGCGTTTCCCCATCACCTCGACTGCGAAACCTGCTGAAACCGAATACCAGCTCGATGGCAAAACCTACGGCATCAACCGCGGCATCCTCGACGCCACCATCGACGCGCGCGGCAAATCCTATCGCTTCATCGGCGTGCATTTGAAATCGAAGCGCGACAGCGAACAAGGCGACCAGGAAGCCATCCGCCTTCACGAAGCCCGCCTGCTGCGCCGCCATCTGGACTCCATTTTCAAAGCCAGCAACGACGCCCGCCTCGTTGTTTACGGGGATTTCAACGACACCCGCTCCACTCCGGCGATCAAGGCAGTCACCGGAAACTACAACGATCCCACCTACCTCACCGCCATCCCCGCCAAGGATTCCCACGGTGAGGCCTGGACTCATTTCTGGGCGCTCAACGACATCTATTCGCGCATCGACTTCGTCATGGTCAGCCCCGCCCTCAAACGCGAGGTGAGTTTCCCCGCGGCGAAAGTCATCGATGATACCGACTGGAACGACGCATCCGACCATCGTTCGGTTCTAGCTGAATTCAAATAGAAGAGAGATTAACGCAATTTACTTGCAAATTCAAACCCTCGCCGCAAATTGCCCGCATGTTCCGCGCGCTCTTGATGACGCTGTTTTTCAGCACCGCCGCCGCCCCTGCGGCTGAACTGAAAGTCGCGGTTCTGCATCCGCTTTTGGGAGACATCGCCCGGAAAATCGGTGGTGATCGGGTGCAAGTGATCGACCTGATCGGCCCCAACGGCGATCCGCATCATTTCGAACCCAAGCCCGAGGATCTCAAACAGGCCGAAGGAGCCACGATCTATTTGGTCGCTGGGATGGGGCTTGAGGGCTACTTGCCAAAACTGAAGGCCATCATCGTGAACAAGGCGACTCTGATCGAGGTCGGAGCCACCCTTCCCGCTCTCGAAGGTGCCTGCGATGACGAAGAACACGAAGCAGCTCACGATCACGAACTCGATCCGCACTGGTGGCATTCGATCGATCTTTTCCGCCGTGCGACCTCCGTGGTGGCGGATGCGTTGGTCGCCGCCTCACCGGAGAACGCGGTAATTTTCCGGAAAAACGCAGCCATCTACCGAAGCCAGCTCGACGATCTCGAGCGCTGGTCAAAACGGGAGATTTCCAAAATTCCCCGCGACAAGCGCCAGCTCGCCACCGCCCACGCCGCCTTCAATTACTTCTGCAAAGACTTCGGCTTCACTGCTCACCCCGTGCAGGGGCTGAACCGCGAACAGATGCCGGATCCCAAGCAACTCGCCGCCCTCATCGGCGAGCTGAAGAAGAGCCACGTCGCCGCCATTTTCCCCGAAAAGGAATCCAATCCGAAAATCCTCCAAACCCTCACCTACGACACCGGAATCCGCCTCGCTGAACCACTGACCGCCGATGGAGTGGGTGTGAAAAGTTACGACGAGATGTACCGCCACAACGTGGACGTTATCGTGAAGGCCTTGGCCCCTCCCGCTAACTGAAAACCCGCCGTTTTCAACCCGTTGTAACGCCACGGTTGATTCCCGCGCAAGGGCCATGCATCATGCCCAGCGTTCTGCAAAACGAATGCTCACTCTCTTAAAAATCCGCAATCTCGCTCTCGTCGATGAACTCGCTTGGGAACTCGGCTCCGGCCTCATCAGCGTCACCGGAGAAACCGGCGCAGGCAAATCCGTCATCGTCGGAGCGCTCAAACTGGTGCTCGGCGAACGCGCTGAAAAAAACCTGATCCGCACCGGCGAGGACAACTGCTCGGTGGAGGCGGTTTTCGAACTCAAGGATCCATCCGAAATCAACGCCATCCTCGAAGACGGCGGGCTCGATCCCTGCGACGACACCCAGCTCATCATCCGCCGAGTGATCGGCCAGACCGCCAACCGCCAGTTCATCAATGACTCCCCTGTCACGCTCACCTTGCTGAAGCGGCTCGGCGAACACCTCGTGGACCTCCACGGCCCGCACGATCACCAGTCATTGCTGTCGGTGGAGCGCCAGCTTTCCATGCTCGACGCCTACGCCGGCGCGGAAACCGCCGTTTCCAGCTACCGCGAAGCCTATCGGGCCTGGCGGACGAAGGCGGTGGAGTTGGAGGAAATCCGGCATGCGGAAAACGCCAGCGAGCAGGAGCTGGACCTGCTGCGCTATCAACTTCAGGAAATCGACGGTGCCAACCTCAAGCCGGAAGACGAGCAGGACCTCGAAGACCGTTGGCGGCGTGCGTCCAATTCCACCCGCCTCGTCGAAGCCGCCGCTGCCGCAACCGCGTCCTTGAACGGCGACGACGGAATTCTCGAACGCCTGTCCGAAGTTCAGCGCCTCGTGCGGGATTTGGAAAAACTCGATCCGTCCATCCGTGAGCGCACGGCGTCTTTGGAAACCGCCTGTCTCGAACTCCAGGACCTCGAAAGCAACCTCGCCGACTACGCCGACGAACTGGACATCAATCCCGCGGAAGCCGCAAATCTCGAAGAAAGAGTCAATTTGCTCGAATCCCTCAAGCGAAAATACGGCCCCTCGCTCACCGACGTTCTCGCCCGCCGCGATGCCGCAGCAGCGCGTCTGGACACGATAGAAAACCGTGGCGAGAAACTGGAAACGCTCGAACGCGAACTCACCGCCTGCCGGACGGCTCTCGACGCTAACGGAAAACTCCTAAGCACTACCCGCAAGAAAGCAGCGCCGAAGCTGGCGAAGGAAATTTCCTCGCAGCTCAAGGATCTCGGCTTCAAACAATCATCGTTTGAAGCGCCGCTGAAAGTGCTGGCGGAGCCCGGTCCACAAGGGCTGGAGGCGATCGAATTCCAGTTCGGCCCGAACCCGGGCGAGCCCCTTCTGCCGCTGCGACAAATCGCTTCTTCCGGTGAAATCAGCCGCGTGATGCTGGCGGTGAAATCCGCCCTGGCGGATCAGGACGCGACGCCGTTGATGGTTTTCGACGAAATCGACGCGAATGTCGGCGGCGAAGTGGCACGCGCGGTCGGACGCAAAATGGCGGCGCTCGGCACTCGCCATCAGGTCGTCGCGATCACCCATTTTCCACAGGTCGCGGCGACGGCGGCGCATCATTTCGTCGTAGAAAAGGAAGTCTCCGGCGGCCGGACACGCTCGCGGCTTTTCCCGGTGAGCGGGGAAACCAGAATCCAGGAACTCGTCCGCATGTTAGGCGGCGGCGGCGAACAGGCGCGGGCGATGGCAGCCTCACTTTTGAACCCCTAGATGATCCGGACCTACAAAGCCGTTCCAGAAGCCTCCGGGTCCAACTCGCGAGACCTTGCTGCTTCGTTAGGGATTCCCTGGCGCGAGACGGGCATGCCGAAGCTGGTGATCGGCCGGCGGGAGTGGATCTCCCTGCCGGAGCTGGGAGTCTCGCCTCTGAACGCGAAAACGGACAGCGGAGCGCGCAGTTCCAGCATCCATGCGGAGGAGGTGGAGCTGTCGGAAGACGAACGCAGCGTGCGGTTCATCACGGTCACTCATTACAACGAACGAATCACCTGCGAGGCTCCGGTGGCCAGAATTGCCCGGGTCCGCAGTTCCACCGGGAAGGCGAAGAAGCGGATTTTCATCCAGACGACCGCGATGCTGCCGGGTGGATTCAGTTGGAGCATTCTCATCAGTTTGGCGAACCGCTCGGTGATGCTCTGCCCGATGTTGTTGGGTAGGCGCGCGCTTTCGGGTTATTTCCTGATCGACCCGCAGGGAGCACATTTGTTAGGCCCGCGCAGGCAGCTCCCCGGCCACCGGGTCAGACCGAAAGACGCGGATCGAAGCTGAAGGGTTTCGGTTTTTCCGGTTTCAACTCGCTCATGCGCGGGTGGAGCGGATTCACCAGCAGCGAATGTTCTTCGGGAATTACCACGCTGGGGAGGACCAGCGCGACGCCCCTGCCCGACCGCAGCCATTCCGAGCCATAGGCCTGGGCCGCGGAAGATGAAGGCTGGGCCCGCCAGTTTGGGGGGAGATCGGCCGGAGAGGCTGTTTCCAGCCAATCGTCAGGAATTTCCATCCCGATCACGATCCAGCTCAGCAGGAGCGCCTCGCGCGGAGCGTGAACCAGGATTTCCAAAGCCGCAAGCGCGCGAGATTCCGCCAGATAGACGGCGGGTAGCCCCGGCGAATTCCAGCGTCCGCCGTAACGCCGCGCGCCCTCACCGTCCATTGCGGTGGCCGACCAGCGTTCTTGAACGATGCGGTGGAACAGCGCCATAATCAGGAAAAAACGCCGTGTTCCAAACGCCCCAACAACGCATCCACCTCGCGGGCTCCGATTTCAGTATCCGCATAGTCCAGCGGGCACTCGCCGTGAAATGCCAGCGCCGGACCCACCAGCCATGAGCGAGCCCCCTCAATGCCACCCAGCGCCGCCATGGCGTGGGTGAGCAGTCTGGCGTAACGCACCAGCCGGTCCGATTCCGCCCGATCCAGAGTGCCTGTTTTTTTCCTGCGGTGCAAAGTGGCGCGGGACATTCCAAGCAAGGCTCCCAGACGCTCTTCCGTGACTCCGAGCATTTCCTGAGTGGCATGAAACTCCGCAAAAGGAAGTCCGTCCCGGACGCGGTCGATCATGTAAGCCGCTTCCGGCTCACGGACGAACGATGATTGGTCCTTGAGGAAATCAAAGTAGCTGATCGGCTTTTTCGGATCCATATGAAACAATATAAAGCATCAAATGAATCACCGCAAGCAAATTGATCAAAAAACGGCCAGCCGAATGAACGACTGGCCGTTTGAGGAGTGGACTGGAGGCAGGGAGCCTATGCCACTTTAGTAACGATATTGTTCGCCTTTGAACGGACCTTCGACCGGGACATTGATGTAGTCCGCTTGTGCCTGCGTCAGAGTCGTGAGCTTGGCTCCGACTTTGGCGAGGTGGAGGCGGGCGACTTCTTCGTCGAGGTGTTTCGGCAGCACCGTGACCTGGCCGGGCTTGTTGGTGGCACGGTTTTTCCAGAGGTCGATTTGTGCGAGCGTCTGGTTAGTGAAGCTGTTGGACATCACGAAACTCGGGTGGCCGGTGGCGCA
>JBDSNC010000257.1:0-8057 GCA_039915545.1 Luteolibacter sp. | reverse complement strand
GGAGTGCGGCACGCTCTGCTGCCGCCAGGTGGCGGATGGAAGCTCTGCTCCATGTGGGGCGGAGCTCTTTTCGAGGGCGCACCCGTTCCCCCTGTCGACCTGTCGCCCGAAGAGCTCCGCACCGCATCCAGCAAAGCTGGAGCCGCCGGGGCGCGAGCAGAGCTTCGCGCAGTCCGGGAAGAAGACAGGCGGGAAGGATGCGTGGATATGCGTTGGCAACGCGGCAGGCGCGGCCTATCAAGGACGAGCACGAAAACCATGGCCACGGCACCTGACAGCGACGCGACGCACCACTCCCCGGACTGGGTGCCGGAGGGATCGGAGAACGATCCGCGTTTTGCGTGCAGGGTGATGACGGGTATTTCCACCGGAGTGGCGGAGGAGCACAAGCCGGTGAAACGGCGGAAGCTGACGCTGGACGACTACGAGAGCGGCATCCTCGCGGCGGACGTGGGCATCCTTTCGCGGGCGATCACGCTGGTGGAAAGCAATCTGCCGGAGCACGAGGCAATGGCGCAGGAGTTGTTGCGGCGCTTGCTGCCGAGGACCGGAAATTCGATCCGGGTGGGCATCACCGGGGTGCCGGGCGCGGGGAAGAGTACGTTGATCGAGGCGCTCGGCTGCCAGCTTTGCGAGCAGGGAAACCGTGTGGCCGTGCTGGCGGTGGACCCCAGCAGCAGCGTGACCGGCGGCAGCATTTTGGGCGACAAGACGCGGATGCAGAATCTCGTCCGCCAGCCGCACGCCTACATCCGGCCGTCGCCGTCCGGTGGTTCGCTGGGTGGCGTGGGCAGGAAAAGCCGGGAGACAATGCTGCTGTGCGAGGCGGCGGGCTACGATGTGATTTTGGTAGAAACCGTGGGCGTGGGGCAGAACGAGATCACGGTGCGCTCGATGGTGGATTTTTTCCTGCTGATCATGATCGCCGGCGCCGGGGACGAACTGCAAGGGATGAAAAAGGGCGTGATCGAGATCGCCGATTTGTTAGCCGTGAACAAGGCGGACGGCGACAACGCGAACCGCGCGAAGCTCGCGAGCGTGGAATACAGCCGCGTGCTGCATTACCTCCAGCCCGCGACGCCCGGGTGGAAAACGCGCTGCACCACCTGTTCGGCGCTGATTCCGGAAACTCTGGCGGCGCTCTGGCAGACGATCATGAAATTTTCCGAAGCCACGCGCGAGTCAGGTGCTTTCGAACTGCGCCGCAAGCATCAGTTGATCGAGTGGATGCACGCGATGATCCAGGAGGAGCTGCATCACCGGTTTTTCCGCGACGAACGGGTGAAGCGGATGCTGCCGGGAATCGAGAGCCAAGTGGCGGATCAGACGCTGCCGGTGGCGACGGCGGTGAGGCGGATCATGGATGGGTTCACGCATTGATTGGAGCGCGGGCAGCAGAAAAGCAATCGGTGCGCAGGACATGAGCCGTGGCGACTCGCCAAAGCCCTGGGACACAGATAGTTTCATGAGATTCGATCCACTCCCATGAAACCTGTCACCTTCAACAACACGGTTCTCCGCGACGGACACCAATCGCTGGCCGCCACCCGCATGACCACGGCGCAGATGCTGCCGGCGGCTCCGATCCTCGATGAAATGGGCTTCAGCGGGCTGGAAACGTGGGGCGGTGCGACGATCGATTCCTGCCTGCGCTATCTGAATGAAAATCCGTTCGACCGGCTGCGTGCTTTGAAAAAGGCCGCACCGAAAACACCGCAGATCATGCTGCTGCGCGGGCAGAACATCGTGCAATACACGAGTTTCCCCGATGACGTCGTCGCCGCCTTCGTCCGCGCCAATGCGGCTGCCGGGCAGGATGTTTTCCGGATCTTCGACGCGCTCAACGACACGCGGAATTTAAAGACCGCCATCGACACGGTGATCGCCTGCGGAAAACACGCGCGAGGAGAAATCTGTTATACGACGAGCCCGGTGCACACCATCGACAACTTCGTGCAGATGGGGATCGAGCTGGAGAGGATGGGCTGCCATTCCATCGGCATCAAGGACATGTCCGGCATCATCACGCCGCACGTCATTTTCAATCTGGTGAAGGAGTTGAAACAGAAGGTCGGCATTCCCATCACGCTGCACACCCACGACACCGCGGGCCTCGGCGCGGCCGCCTATCTGGCGGCGATTGATGCCGGAGTGGACACGGTGGAGACGTCGATCGTCCCCTTCGCCAACGGCACCTCACAGCCGGATACGGTGCGCATGTTGGCTCTGTTGGAAGGCCATCCACGACGGCCGGATTTCGATCCTAAAAAACTCCAACAGCTCCGCCTCCATTTCGAGGAGGTCTATCACCAGCTCGCGAAGTTCACCAGTCCCGCCAACGAACGGGTGGATTCCGACATCCTCGTTTTCCAGGTGCCCGGCGGCATGCTTTCCAATTTCCGAAACCAGCTCGCCGAGCAAGGAATGGCGGACAAGTTCGACGAAGTGGTGCATGAGATTCCCGTCGTCCGAGAGGCGCTGGGATGGATTCCGTTAGTCACTCCGACCTCTCAGATCGTCGGCACGCAGGCGATGATGAACGTGAAATTCGGCCGTTGGAAAATGATCTGCCAGCCCGCGCAGGACATTGCGCTCGGTAAATACGGCAAAACGCCCGGCCCGATCCATCCGGAGATTCTCGCGCAGGTGATGAAGAGCGGACAAAAGGTCATCACCGAGCGGCCGGCGGATCTGCTGGCTCCCGGACTCGAAGGTTATCGCAAGCAGTGCGCGGAAAAGGGCCTGCCGACGGATGATGAAACAGCCGTGCTTTTCGCAATGTTTCCGCAGCAGGTGGAGGCGCTGGTCAAAGGCACGCCGCCCGCTCAGGCAAAACCAGCGGCAGTCCCCGCTCCGGCTCCCGCACCCGCACCGGTAAAGCCCGTCGCAGTTCCGGTTTCCTATCCCGTTTCAGGCAGCGGCAGGAAGCACATGGTGATGACGATCAACGGCGAGCGCCACGATGTGCTTGTGGAAAAGGTGAATGACTGAAAAGTTAGGCCGTAAACGAAGACCTTGCGTCCGCGCCGCCGAATGTGGATTCTCCCGCCATGAGCCAAGATGTGGTCACCCTCCTTCAGCAACTCGTCCGGATCCCCTCGGTCAATCCCGACAACGCCCCCGGCACCGAACAGATCGGTGAGGAAAAAATCGCCGTTTTCCTCTCCGGCTGGCTCGAATCCATCGGCGCGGAAGTTTCCCTTGAGGAAATCAAACCCGGCCGCCCGAACCTGATCGCGCGCTTCGCCCCGCTCGACGGCCGCCCGCGGATCCTGCTGGGACCGCACCTCGACACCGTTGGCGTCGGCGGCATGATCATCGATCCCTTCAGTGGTGAAATCCGGGACGGCCGGCTCTGGGGCCGCGGCGCGTCCGACACGAAAGGCCCGATGGCCGCGATGCTCTGGGCGCTTCACGAACACCGCGAACGCCTCGCGGATTTGCCTGTCGCCGTCGATTTTGTCGCCTTCATGGGCGAGGAATCCGGACAGTGGGGCTCCAAGGATTTCGCGAAAAAACATGGCAAGGACTACACCTTCGCCCTCGTCGGCGAGCCGACCTCGATGCAGGTCGTCCACGTCACGAAAGGCTCGCTCTGGGCCACCCTGCGAGCCACCGGGAAAGCCGCCCACAGCTCGCAACCCGAGCGCGGCGCGAACGCGATTCTGAAGCTCACCCGCTCGCTCGACCAGCTCGACCACCACCTCGGCGGCCGGCTCGCCACATTTACCCACCCCGTGCTCGGCCGCTCGACCATGAACGTCGGCATGATCCGCGGCGGCGCGCGGCCGAACATCGTGCCGGACCTCGCCGAGGCGGAAATCGACATCCGCATCACCCCCGCCCTCGCTGCGGCTGGCGGCGCTCTGAAGTTGCTCACCGAAACCATCGAGTTCCACGATCTGCCCGTTTCCATCGTGAAACCGCACGAAAATCCGCCGATGGAAACCGCCGCCGGTCACCCGATGATCCAGGCGCTGCTCGCCACCGATTCCGCCACCGGACTCGCCGGCGCTCCCTGGTTTTCCGACGCCGCCCACCTCTCCAGCGGCGGCATTCCGAGCATCTGCATCGGCCCCGGTTCGATCGACCAGGCGCACACGATCGATGAGTTCATCGACATCGCCGCGCTGGAAAAGGGAGCCGTGTTTTTCACCGAATTCATCGCGGGTCTGGGGAAATGAGACTCAAACGGTCTCTTGCGCGCACCGGAAAGACGTTTACGATCCGCCATGCCCTTCGCTTGTAAAAACGGCCGTTGCGAAACGCCATGCTGGATGAGAAAAGTCCTGCTGGCGGCCGGAATCTATCATTTGGCTTTCGCCATCTGGGCAATCCTGTGGCCCTGCGTCTGGTTCGACATGATCGGCATGGAGCACCCGAACCATCCGTTGCTGTGGCAGGGAGTGGGACTGGTCATGGGGGTTTTCGGCGTCAGTTTGATCCTCTCCGCGAAGAACCCGATCCAGCATTGGCTGATCGTTCTCACGGGGTTGGGAAAATTCACGCTCGGCATCATCGGCTTCGGCATGGCGCTCTATCACAGGGAAATCCCCCTCCGCTCGATCTGGATCATGGGTGCCGACGATCTCATCTGGTGGACGCCCTTCGCCGCAATCCTCTGGGCCTGCATCCGCGCCCACACCGGTGTGCCACCGACGCGCTCGGAGCCGTTCAGCATCGCCGAAGCCGCCGGCGCCTATCATCTTTCCAATGGCAAGACGCTGGCGGAAGCGTCCGAAGTCAAACTGCTAGCCCTGGTTTTCCTCCGCCACTTCGGCTGCACCTTCACCCGCCAGATCCTCCGCGGTCTGGAAGGCATCGAAAAGGAAGCCCGCCAGCACGGCGCGGAACTGGTCCTCGTGCACATGCTGCAAGGCGGCAAGGAAACGCAATACCTCGGCGAACGCAGCGGTGTCCCGCGCATCGCCGATCCACGTTGCGAACTCTATCGGGCGTTCGGTCTGGGCAAGGGTGGCTTCCTCGAACTCTTCGGCCCACAGGTCTGGTGGCGCGGCGCGGTCTCTATTTTCAAAGGCTGCGGCGTCGGCCACCTCGCCGGAGATGGACTCCAGATGCCCGGTGCGTTCCTGTTTCACCAAGGGAAAATCGTCGCCGCACAGCCCGCGCACTCGGCGTCGGACCTGCCGGATCTCCCGCAGCTTTTCAAAACATTGCCCTTGCCCGCCGGCCATGGCACGGTAACGGCATGACACCCTTGCAAGGCAAAACCCTGCTTGTCACCGGCGCCTCCAGCGGGATCGGCCAGGCTTTGTGCGACCTCCTCATCGAGCGTGGCGCGAACGTGCTCGGCGTCACCCGCAGGCCTTCGGCACTATCGGAAAACGTCTCGCCCATCCTTGCGGACCTCACGCAGCGCGACCAGGTTTCCGCCATTTTCCAAGGGCTGGGAAAGATAGACGGTCTTGTGAACTGCGCCGGCGTCGCCTACCTCTCGCGCATCATCGACGGCAATCCCGCCGACTGGGAGGAAATGTGGCGGGTGAACGTGATGGCACTCACCCTCTGCTGCCAGCTCTCGCTGAAACACTTCCCTGCCAGCGGCGGCCGCATCGTCAACGTATCCTCGATGAGCGGCCACCGCGTGCCGCCCAGCGGCGGTTTCTACGCGCCGAGCAAGTTCGCAGTTAGAGCGATCACCGACGCCCTCCGCGCCGAGCTGAAATCCGTGCACTCGCCGATCCAGGTCGCCTGCGTTTCCCCCGGCTTCGTCGACACCCCGTTGCTCGAACAATACTTCCGCGGCCGCGAGGAATCCCTCGCCCAGACGAAGGCAGCCATGAAAATGCTCGATGCCCGCGACGTGGCTTGGGCCATCCTGACCATCCTTGAAGCACCCGCGCACGTCGAGATCGGCGATATCCTGATACGCAGCGGGGAACAACGGATGTGAGATGAAATTCCTCCACGTCATCGCCCTGCTCGTCGCCTGCCTGCTCACTTCGTGCATCGACTGCCACGAGGAAATCTGGCTGGAAGCCGACGGCTCCGGACACGCGGACATTTCCTACACCCTGCCTGCCGCCGCAGCGAGATTCCAGGGCGGCGAGACTGGAGTTAGAAAACAGATCGAAAAATTCCTCTCAGAAACGAAGGAGATCAAGTCGTCCGCCTGCGAGGTGAGCACCGAGGGAGACCGGCTGAAAATCCGGGTGTCCGGAGCGTTCGACTCCGCCCTCGATCTGAAGGAGATTTCAACCGGCGGATCAATGGACGAACTCCCCTCCTCCGCTACCAACCTCGCAGGGAAAGTCGAGGTCAGCGTGAAAGGCCGGACCGTCGATCTCACCCGTACGATTTCCCCCGGAGCGGCGCTGCCGGGTGCGGCTTTCATGCCCGCGTCCGCTTTCGAGGGGCATCGTCTGGTTTACGTCATCCATCTGCCGACAGCCGCAAAGGAGTCCAACGCCACCCGCACCGCAGACGACGGGCGCACACTGGTGTGGGATTTTCCGCTGGCAAAAGCAATCCGCACACCCGTGACCACCCGTTTCGTCGCAGAGATTCCGATCCCCCGCTGGATGCTGATCACGGCGGCACCGGTCGCGTTCGTCGTCGGTTGGCTCGCGCTGCTGGGTTTCAAGCAATTGAGGAAACTCAAATAGCAGGTGGTGACTGGACACCCGCCACACACGGGTCCAAAGTGCGCTCACAACCATGGCTGTGGAATTCAAAGACTACTACGAAACCCTCGGAGTCGCAAGGGACGCCAGCACCGCTGACATCAAGAAGGCCTTCCGCAAGCTTGCCCGCATCCACCATCCGGACGTCGCCAAGGACAAGAAGACCGCCGAAGCGAAATTCAAGGAAATCAACGAGGCGAACGAAGTCCTAAGCGATCCCGAAAAACGCAAGAAATACGACGAGCTCGGAGCGGACTGGCAGAATCCCCACGCCGGACGCAGCACACAAGGTCCGGCAGCCGGTTACGATCAGGAATTCAACTTTGGCGGCACCGGCTTCAGTGATTTCTTCGAACAATACTTCAGCGGAGCCAGTCGTCACGGTTTCCCCGGCTCAGCCTCCACCGCCGGACACGGCCGCCGCGGCAGCGACATCGAGGGCGACATCCTCGTCACGCTGGAGGAAATCATGCACGGCGCCATCCGCCCTATCAGCCTCCAGACCACCGATCCGCGCACCGGCAAAACCACCACCCACTCGTTCCAAGTCCGCATCCCGCTCGGCGTCACCGATGGCAAGCGCATCCGCGTCCCCGGCCAGGGAGAACCCGGCATCGGCGGCGCCGAATCCGGCGATCTCTATCTTCGCGTCCGCCACGCCGCCCATCCGGATTTCCACACCGAGGGCCACGACCTTTACTACGACCTCGACATCGCCCCGTGGGAAGCCGTGCTCGGCGCGGAACTCAGCGTCCCCACCCTCGATGGCTCTATCAAACTGCGCATCCCGCCCGGCAGCGAGAACGGCCAGCAGCTCCGGGTCCGCGGCCGCGGCCTGCCCAAGGGCAAAACCGGCGAGCGCGGCGACTACCACGCCACTCTCACCATCCATCTCCCCGGCAAGATCACCGACGAGGAAAAAGCCCTTTGGGAAAAACTCCGCGCCGCCTCGTCCTTCAACCCACGCACCCCATCCGCCTGATGAACCCCGAACTCCCACTCTACGAGCCGGACGCCGACGCCACCTATCATCTGGAGATCGTCGCGCGACTCACCGGCATTTCCTCCCGGACCATCCTCCACTATCAGGAGAACGGCCTCATCCACCCGCACGGCGCTCCCGATGAGTTCGACGACGAAGCCGTCCACACGCTCCGCCGCATCGAGCACCTGAAAACCACCTGCGAGGCAAACCTTTCCGGCCTGAAGCTCATCCTCGACCTGATGGATCAGGTCGAGCAGCTTCAGACTGAATTGCGTGCGCGCCGCTGATTTTCCATCAACTGCGGCTATTTTATGGCGCGACGTCGGCTTTCAAGAATTCGTCGGCTGCCGGTGAAAGTGCCACACGCAGGGAGAACAAGCCACCGGCCATGGCACTGTGGTTTGCCTGAAAGCGGACGGTCACCTTGA
>JBDSNC010000190.1:0-15283 GCA_039915545.1 Luteolibacter sp. | reverse complement strand
CCTTTTCACCAACGATCTCTCGCTTTTCTCACAGCGCGAGATTTTCCACGACTCGGTCGATTTCGCCAGCGGCCTGCGCTCCGCCCTGCGGCAGAGTCCGGACGTGCTTTTCCTCGGCGAGATCCGCGATCATGAAACCGCCATAACCGCCCTGCATTCCGCGGCCACCGGCCACCTCGTGATCTCCACGCTCCACAGCAGCGGCATCATGGAAACGCTGGACCGCTTCTCCCACCTTCTCGGCGAGGAAACATCCGGTGCGGTGAACCTGCTTTCCTCACAGCTCGTCGGAATCATTTCCCAGCAGCTCCTTCCGCGCAAGGGCGGCGGGGTTTTTCCGGCTTTGGAATACCTTCAGAACGAAGCCGCCACCCGCCGCTGGATCGCCGAGAACCGCCTGACTGAAATTCAGGACCACCTGCTGAAGAGCACCGAGGAAACCAACTGCTCGCTGCTGGAATACCTCGTGGCCTCCGTGAACCAAGGTTACCTCGAACCGGATGTCGCCCGCGCCGCCTGCGCCCGGCCGCAGGATTTTGATCGTGCCATGCGCGGCATCACCGGATAAACCACCCAAGTCATGGCCCGCGACATCACTGAATATCTTCGAGAAACCGTCGCCCGCGGCGGTTCCGACCTGCACCTCAGCGCATGGGCCCCCGCCTGCGCCCGGGTGAACGGAGCCATCGTCCCGCTCGACGAGGAACTGTTGGATCCCACCACGGTCCGCAATCTGATTCTCGACACGCTCACGGAATCCCAGCGCGCCACGCTCGAGGAGGAGTGGGAGCTGGACTACGCGCTGCAGGTTGATGGCGTCGGCCGTTTCCGCGGCAACGTCCACATGGCACGCGGCCACGCCGAGGCGGCGTTCCGTTTCATCACCCAGGTCATTCCCGAACTCGAAACCCTCGGCCATCACTCCGTCGTCCACGAATTCTGCAATCTCCGCTCCGGCCTCGTGCTGGTGACGGGCATCACCGGTTCGGGAAAATCGACCACGCTCGCCTCGATGGTGAAGCGCATTTCCGACAGCCGGAACGGGGTGATCATCACGCTCGAGGATCCCATCGAATACGTCTTCAACCACAGCTCCTGCCTGATCAAACAGCGTGAGGTCGGCAATGACACCCGCAATTTCCCCCGCGCCCTGCGGCAGGCGCTGCGCCAGGATCCGGACGTGATCGTTGTTTCCGAACTGCGCGATCTCGACACGATCCGCATCGCGCTAACCGCAGCGGAAACCGGCCACCTCGTCCTCGCCACCTTGCACACGGCGGACGCACCGCAGACGATCGACCGCCTCGTCGATGTCTTTCCCGCGGACCAGCAGCCGCAGATCATCACGCAGCTGTCGAGCGCGCTGGAAGGCATCATCTGCCAGCGGCTGATTCCCAGGGCGGACGGACAGGGCCGGGTGCTCGCATCGGAAATCCTGAGACCGAGCCACGCCGTGCGGAACTGCATCCGCGACCGCAAGCTGGAGCAGATCGTAGGACTGATGGAGATCGGTTATAAGGAAGGCAACCGCACCATCGACCAGAGCATCACCCACCTTTTCGAATCGAACATCATCACCCGCGAGGAAGCGCTCTTCAACTGCCGGGAGCGCAAGCTCTTCGAAGAGCCGCCGAAAGAGCCAAAAAAACCGAAATCAATCTGGACCTGATCTATCATGGAAGCACCGAGCCCTCGTTACATCCTCACCCGCGCCGTTTTTCTCATCGCAGCAGTCGTTGTGGTGCTCTACGGCGTCAGTTTCATCAAGCGCAAGCAGCGCCAGTCCGCCATCGTCGCAGAGCTGAAATCCATCGCCAGCGACAGTTCGTTCTTCCAACAGTTTTACGCCGCGGACGCGCAGAAGTCGCTCGTTAAAGCCATCGCCCTGATGGCCGAAGCGAACCAACTCGGCCTCTCACCCGACAAGTCGATCGACGGCGGGCTGGGTATCGAACGCAAGTACTTCACCACCGACGAGGAAATGAAAGAACCGTCGGCGCACGACAAGATCATCCGCTCCAGCCTCAGGAGCAACTATGAGAACTTCGGCAAGCTCGGCTACACCGCCGATTTCCACACGCTGCAGGGCATGAAAACCGGCGAGCTGCCAGCGATCCCCAGCGGCCCGCAGTCCGGACAGAAACCCGAGATCGGCACGATCATCGATCCCGCACTCTCTCCAGGCATGGAACGCGTCATCGCGAACCTCGAACTCCGCCCCGCCCGGCCTGAAAACGCCAAGCCGTCCGATGTCGAAGTCGCCGCCGCCAAACAGCTCGCACGCGACCTTTACGAAGCCGGTATCATCGAGGAGTCCGCGCGCGACCGTATTCTCGAAAAGCTTTCGCCGGACGCAAAGCCCGGCAAGTGACCTCGTGCAAAACCCGATCTCATCCGAAAAGACCGACGCGCTCGCGCAACGGATGAGCGTGCTCGGCATCACGGAGGCGGATCTGTTGGAAAAATTCGTGCGCGGCTCGGGAGCGGGCGGGCAGAAAATCAACAAGACTTCGAACTGCGTTTTTCTCAAGCACCTGCCGACCGGCGTCTGCATCAAGTGCCAGATGGACCGGTCGCGGGAGATGAACCGCTTCCTCGCGCGGCGTGAGTTGTGCGACCAGTTGGAGGCGATCCGCGATGGCCGGGCCATCGCTAAAACACAGGCGATCGAGAAGATGCGCCGTCAGAAACGACCTCGCTCGCAGCGATCAAAACAACGGTCGGTGGCGGACAAGCGCATCACCTCGCAGAAGAAGTCAATGCGCCGTCCACCGTCGGGAGACTGACTTCGATCAGTGTTCCAGCTTCAGCTTCTTGAGCTTCGGTTCGATAACGAAGCGGCAATAAGGGTTCTTCGACTTGTTCTCGTTGTAGTAGTTCTGATGGTAGTTCTCGGCCGGATAGAATTCACTGGCCTTGGTGATCGCGGTCACGATGGGATCCTTGAAACTGTCCTTGGCGGCGATCTTCGCGGCCTCGGCGGCTTTCTTCTGCTCCTCGGAGTGATAGAAAATCACTGAACGGTATTGTTCGCCGACGTCGTTGCCCTGACGGTTGAGCGTGGTGGGATCATGAAGGTTCCAGAACCAGGTGAGGATCTTTTCGTAGGACACCTTCTTCGGGTCGAAGACAACCTGGACCACCTCGGCGTGACCGCTGGAGCCGCTGCAGATGTCCTCATAAGTCGGATTTTTCGTGGACCCGCCCATGTAGCCGGAAGTCGCCGAGTAAACCCCGGGGATCTGGCGGTAGGCGGCCTCGATGCACCAGAAGCAACCGGCACCAAGGGTGGTGACTTCCGCACCGGCGGGGACTTCGGGCATTTTGGCGGCGGTTTTGGAGTCAGGAGACATGGCGGTTTTCTGAGGTTCGCAGGAAGCGAGGGTGGGAAGCAGCAACAACAGGGAGAGTAGGGTTCGACGGTTCATGATCGTAGGATACATCAGATCGCTTTTTGTTCCCGAAAAGTTTCACCACTCGATGCCCACGCCCTCTTCCGGAATGAGGATCTGCTCGCTGATGCCCAAGCGGTCCGCCTCCATCAGCAGGCGCTCGACCGGCTCGTGGTGCGGCTCGTTTCCTAACGGAAATGTTCCGTAGTGCATCGGAATGAGGACCTTCGCCCCGAGGTCGGCGAAGGCTCGCACCGCCTCCTCGGGATTCATGTGCACGTCACGGCCGCTCGGCGACTCGTAGGCGCCGATGGGCATGAGTGCGATGTCGATTTCATAGCGTTTGCCGATTTCGTGGAAGCCATCGAAATAGGCGCTGTCGCCGCAATGGAAGACGCTCTTGCCACCGGCGCGAACGATGTAGCCGCCGAAATCGCGGTGGGTATCGTGGATGAAACGCGCTCCCCAGTGGTGGGACGGGGTGTGGATGATTTCGAGTTCGTCGAAATTGAGGTGGTCCCAGATCTGCATTTCATGGGTGGCCGGAAATCCGAGGCGCTTGACGAGAGATCCGCTGCCACGAGGGACGATGATCCCCTCGCGCGCCTGCAGGATTTTCAAGCTCGGCTTGTGGAGGTGGTCGAAGTGGGCATGGGTGACGAGCACGAGATCGACCTCAGGCACACCTTTCAGTTCGAGGCCGGGTTTGCGCTGGCGTTTGACCGGACCGTGCCATTTCGCCCAGTTCGGATCGACGATCACCGAGTGGCCGGCGAATTGCAGGAAAAACGACGCGTGCCCAATCCAGGTGACGCGCACCTTGTCGGTTTCCGGCGGATCGAGAACCGGTTCAAGCACATCGCCACCGGCCTTGCGGAACATGCCGGGAACAATGCGGTGGCGGAGAAAGCGGAGGTTCCGCCGCGGCCATCCTTTCTGCGGGAGCAGGCCCGAGTAGCGGGCGGGGATCTCGTTCATCGGTGATTGGCCGTCTTTTTCCACTTGGGGTGATTACTACGCCATGCCCGGCCGACTTGCATGGAAAATTCCCGCTTACTTTGCGTAGGCGGCCGAGATTTTTTCCGCCCACGCCTCGGCCCGTGCGCCGAAGCCGCGCTCGTCGGCGGCGTAGAGAATTCCGCGGGAAACGTTGATCACGTCCGGCGCGGTCCGCGCGGCGGCGGCGAGTGAGGCGAGGTCGCCGCCTTGGGCACCGAGGCCGGGTACGAGCAGCGGAGCGTCAGGCATTTTTTCGAGAACATCAGCGGCGTTGGTCAGGCCGACCACGTAGCCGACGTCCGTCTTGCGACCTTCGGAAATCGCGCGCTCGCCGAGGGCGGTGACGAGTTCGAAAACCGAGCGGCCGTCAGCGAGTTTCTGCCGTTGGAAATCCGCGGAGCCGGGATTCGAGGTAACGGCCAACAGATAGATCCCCTTCCCTTCCCAATCCAGGAAAGGCTCGATGGAGTCATATCCGAGGAAAGGATTGAGCGTGACGGCGTCCACATTCCAGCCGCCGAAATAGCCCTGCGCGTAGTATTTCTGAGTTTCGCCGATATCGCTGCGTTTCGCGTCGAGGATGACCGGCACGTCGTCCGGCATCTTCGCCAGCAGGTCTTCCAACAACCGGATGCCCTCGATGCCCATGGCTTCGAAGTAAGCCATGTTAGGCTTGAAGGCGGCGGCCCAGACGGCGGTTTCCTCGATGACTTGTCCGAGAAAATTCCGTGCGAAATCCGCACCACCATCGCCGGGGCGTGGGTCGAGGCCGACGCAAAGGCGCGACCCGGTTTTCTCGATGCGTTTCTGAAGGCGTTCCGCGTAGCTCATGCGGGGAGGATGGATGACGGGAAAAAATTCGGAAGTCGAAAATCGCTTGGAGCGGCGCCTCTCAGCAGGCACCGCATCAAACAACGCCGGACTGTTACCAACTGGTGATCTCGCGGAAGGTCTGGAGGCGGGCCTCGATGTCCGCTTCGGTGAGGCCTTCGAGCTTGCGGGTGGAGAAGGCTTCGCAGGTGAAGGAGGCGAGGATGGAACCTTTGATGATGGCTTCGCGGAGATGGGCGTCCGAGTAAGGCGGGTGGCCTTTCGAAGCGAGGTAGCCGGCCATGCCGCCGAGGAAGGTGTCGCCGGCACCGGTGGGATCGGCGACCTGTTCAAGCGGATAGGCGCTGCAACGGAAGATGCTGCCATCCTTGGAGAAAAGCATGGCGCCGAATTCACCGAGTTTCACAACGACATACGAAGGGCCTTTTTCCAACAGAAGGCGGCCGGCTTTCACGAGATTCGAGGTGCCTGCGAGATCGCGGGCCTCGCCTTCGTTGAGGACAAAAAGATCGAGGTGCGGGAGGACTTCGTGGAGGCGGTCGTTGGCGATTTCGATCCAGAGGTCCATCGTGTCGGCGATGATGAAACGTCCGGTGCCGTTTTCGCCGCCCTTGAGCGCACCGCACTGGGTGAGCATTTCGAGCTGGTTGTCGGGCGACATGTTCGCGAGCACGACGATTTCGGAACCGGCGGATTCGGCGGGCACTTTCACCTGCCAGCTTTCCAGCACGTTGAGGCCGACGCGGTGCGTCGTGCGGTCGTTCATGTTCGTGTGATACTCGCCGGACCAAGTGAACGATTCGCTTTCCGAACGTTCGACGCCGCCTAACGAGACGCCCCGGGTTTCCAACATTTCAAGATGCTCCTTCGGGAAATCATGGCCGATGATGCCGATGAGGTTGACCGGGCGGCTGAAGAACGACGAAGCGAGGGCGGCGTAAGCAGCCGATCCGCCGAGCAGGTTCTGGGCTTCCGCTTCGGGAGTTTTGACGTGATCGATGGCGATGGTGCCGCCGATGACAATGCTGGGAGTGGTGGTGGGGGTGGACATGATGGCGCGGGGAGGCTGAATCCGGGAGCGCGTCCTGCAAAGCCAAAATTGCTGTTCGAAGATCGAAGACCTGGCATCGCCTGCCGGAGAGGGAACCGCAGAGGCGCAAAGGCCGCAAAGGGACGCGGAGAAAGAGAGGGTGAGGCAATGCGGAAATCTGGAATGGAACGGAGAGCGGTTGGGATCTCAGTTTTTCAGTTTTTCAAAATTCAACCTGCGCGTCCCTTTGCGACTTTTGCGCCTCTGCAGTTCACCTCTTATTATACTCCACGTTCAGCCGCCTTCGCCTTCGCGGGCGGGGGCGCCGGTTTCGAAGCGCATGAGATCGGCGATGAAGGTGAGCGGGATGTGGCCGGTTTCGCCGTTCCGGTTTTTGGCGAGGACGAGTTCGGCTTTTCCGGCTTCGGCTTCCTTTTCCTCGGCATCCTCGGCGTAGTAGGCGGTCCGATAGAGCAGGCCGACCATGTCTGCGTCCTGCTCGATGGAGCCGGATTCCCGGAGATCGGACATGCGGGGAACACCGACGTTTTTCCCGGTCCGGCTTTCCGGTCCCCGGTTGAGCTGGGCGAGGATGAGGATGGGGATGGCAAGTTCCTTGGCGAGGCCCTTGATGCCGGCGGAGATTTCGGCGATTTCCCGTTCGCGCGAGCCTTCAGCCTGCTTGGTGCGGGATTTCATGAGTTGGAGGTAGTCGATCGCAATGAACTGGATATCCTCGTCACGCTTCTTGCGGCGGGCTTTGGCGCGGAGTTCATTAATGGAGATGCCGGCGGTGTCATCGATGAAGAGCTTGGCGGAGGAGGTTTCGACCGCAGCGCGCTGGATGCGCTGGAGGTCGCCCTTGGTCGGGGTGTAGCCGCGGGAGAGCTGGCTCATCGCGAATTTCGAGCGGGAGAAAACGAGACGCTGGACGATCTGGAAGGCGCTCATTTCGCAGGAAAACACCATGCTGGGCTTGTTTTCGTTCATGCAGACGTGCTCCACGATGTTCATCATGAAGGAGGTTTTACCCATCGATGGACGGGCGGCGACGACGAACATTTCCCCTGCTTTGAGGCCGCTGCTCATCCGGTCGAGTTCTTCAAATCCGGTGGCGATGCCTTGCGCGCCTTTTTCCCCGGCGAGGAGGGCTTGGAATTGTTCGATGACTTCGGTGACGGACTGTTTGACGGAGGGGGCGCGGTTCGTTTCCGAGCCTTCGCGTATGGCGAGGACCTTGGCCTCGACGGAATCCAACAGCGAAGCGACTTCATCCGGCGAATCGTAGGCCTGGGCGATGGCTTCGTTGGAATTCTGGATGATGGAACGGAGGACAAACTTGTCCTTCACGTGCTGCAAATGGTGGCGGAAATGGCCCGGGCTCGGCGCGTAAGTGTAAAGATCCGTCAGTGCCGACGGACCACCGACGCGGTCCAACAGACCCCGGTCCAACAAGCGTTGAACCAAAGACACCAGCTCAACTTCATTTCCCGCTTCGAACAACTCGATGAGGAAACCGAACAACGTGGAATGCGATGGCAGATAGAAATGGTCCTGCGTGAGCTTTTCCTCGATCGCCACGCCGATGTATTCCTGCGGGTCCTGCAGCATCGAGGAGAGCAGGCTTTTCTCCGGCCCGAGCGCATGCGGCAGGGCGCGGGTCACATCGTCCACCGCGGCGGCTCCCTGTTGAAGATCTGTTGTCTTGCGGAAAGGAATCGGGGCGTTGTTGTCGGCGGCCATGGGTGGGGCGGGAGGATGGCCAGCCCAAACCCAAATCGCAACCCAGAAGCCGGACACCATCAGGCGTTTTTCAAATTTTCCTTATGCGACAATGACATTTTCTTCAAAGCGCCTGTTTGGTAACAACATGTGAATACGCTGGTTGGATTCCCCTTCAGAACGGGAAAATGAGGTTGGAAATACGACCTGAATCTTCTAAGATCTTTTTCATGATTCAAACCGTTGATGATCTTGCCCAGAGTGCGATTCAACTGCCACCCGATCAGCGATTCACCCTTGCACAACGCATTCTGGCCAGTGTCGAGCCCCAAGAGGACCCAGCGATTGACAGAGCGTGGGTGGCGGAAATCCGGGAGCGGATCGCAAGATATGACTCAGGCGAGACCAAAGGAATTCCCGGAGCTGAGGTTTTTGCAGAAATCGACCGCCGTCTCACCCGATGAATCTAGAATTTCTCCCGGAAGCTCAGGCCGAGTTTTTTGAGGCGGCGGAATACTACGAGGACAAGGAGACCGGTCTCGGGAAGAGATTCAAAGCCGAGATCGAGGAGGCATGTTCAACGATTCTGGATCATCCGCTCCTTTGGCGGGAACGGGAGGGTGGCTTCCGGAGAGTAAACTGCCCGGTGTTTCCTTACTACATTGGCTACTACCTCCGTGGTCAAACGGCCGTGATCGCAGCAGTAGCCCATGGAAGCAGACATCCGGACTACTGGAAACGCCGCTTGTAAATCGTTGCTCGCCAGGCAGAAAATCGGAAACTCCAGTATGAGGGCAGTGATTCAGAGAGTGACTGAAACGTCGGTAACGATCGGCGGTAAAACAGCCTCAAAAATTGGTCCGGGCCTGCTGATTTTCCTCGGCATTGAGGACAGCGACGGCCCCGAAGACATCGCCTGGCTCAGCGCAAAAATCGCAAAAATGCGCATCTTCTCCGACGACGAAGGCAAAATGAACCTCGCCGTGACAGACATCGGTGGAGAGATCATCGTCGTCAGCCAGTTCACGCTCCACGCCTCGA
Source organism: Luteolibacter sp. (assembly GCA_039915545.1). Lineage (GTDB taxonomy): Bacteria > Verrucomicrobiota > Verrucomicrobiia > Verrucomicrobiales > Akkermansiaceae > Luteolibacter. The sequence goes on along the minus strand of JBDSNC010000190.1, from coordinate 6,268 downwards.
CGAAAAAAGGAAACCGCCCGTCCTTCCTCCGTGCCGCCGCTCCGGCCGTTTCCGAACCGCTTTACGAAGCCTTCAGCACCGCCATGGAAATCGAACTCGGCAAGCCAGTGGGCCGCGGCGTCTTCGGTGCGGACATGAAAATTTCACTCGTGAATGACGGTCCTGTCACAATTCTCATCGATACACGCGCCCGGGAATGAGCATTCTCTTGCATCGTCGGAAACCGCTGCCTAGCCTGCCGCCGCCGTGCCGAATACTGCCATTCTAGCCCTTGAAGATGGACGCTGTTTCGAAGGAACCGCCTTCGGAGCCACCGGAACCACTACCGGAGAAATTTGTTTCAACACCTCCATGACCGGATATCAGGAGGTCATCACCGATCCGTCCTATCGCGGGCAGATCGTCTCGATGACGTATCCGCAGATTGGAAATTACGGGATCAACCCCGAGGACGCCGAGTCCGCCGGCCCGCACATCCGGGCCTTCGTGATCGGCGAGCTTTGCGAGGTTCCTTCCAACTGGCGTTCCACCCAGCCGCTCTCCGCTTACCTCGCGGAAAACAACATTCTCGGCATCGAGGGCATCGATACCCGGGCTCTCACGAAACACCTCCGCTCGCTCGGTGCCATGCGCGCCTGCGTCACCACCGAGCTCGACGCCGAGGCCGCCATCGCCGCCGCGAAAGCCTCGCCCTCGATGGAAGGCATGGATTATGTGAAGGAAGTTTCCACCCCGGAATCCTACCTCTGGACCGACGAATCCCGTGAATGGATCCTGCCGAACGCATCCACCGAACAACCCGGCCCCTATCAGGAACTGCCCCCCGTGCGCCATCGGATCGTCGCTTATGATTTCGGTCTGAAATTCAACATTCTCCGCCGCCTGCGCCAGGCGGGCTTCGAAGTGGAAGTCGTCAGTTCGACCACTTCCGCCAAAGAAGTGCTCGCGAAAAATCCCGACGGCATCTTCCTCTCGAACGGTCCCGGCGATCCAGCGGCCCTCGGTTACATCCACGAAGAGCTGAAGGAACTCATCGGCAAAAAACCGATCTTCGGCATCTGCCTCGGCAACCAGCTTCTCGCCCACGCCTTCGGTGGCAACACCTTCAAGCTGAAATTCGGCCACCGCGGCGGAAACCAGCCGGTCAAGGACCTGCGCACCGGAAAAATTTCGATTACCTCGCAGAACCACGGATTCGCGGTCGACCCCGACTCACTCCCGCCGGAAATCGAAGTGACCCACGTGAACCTGAACGACGGCACCGTCGAAGGCATGCGCCATCGCGAGCTACCGGTCTTCAGTGTGCAATACCACCCGGAAGCAGCCCCCGGCCCGAATGATGCGAGTTACTTTTTCGAGGAGTTCGCAGCTTTGATCGACAGCGCCAAAGCATAGAACCCATCTTTAACTCATAATGAACACTATCGTCGTAGGTCTCCAGTGGGGAGACGAAGGAAAAGGCAAGATCGTTGACTATCTGACAGAAACCGCGGACGTCGTCGTGCGCGGCCAGGGCGGCAACAACGCCGGCCACACGGTCATCGCCAAAGGCGTGCGCTACATTCTCAACTTGCTTCCTTCAGGCATCCTCTGGGATGGCAAAGTCAACATTATCGGCAATGGTGTGGTCGTGGATCCCACCGGACTCGTCGCGGAAATCGAGCGCAACGAAGCACTCGGTGTTTCCATCACTCCTGACAAACTTCTCATTTCGGATAGAGCCCACGTCGTCCTCCCCTTTCACAAGGAGCTCGACGCCGCCCGCGAAATTTCCCTCGGCGACCAGAAAATCGGCACCACCAAACGCGGCATCGGCCCGACATACGCCGACAAGGTGAACCGCTGCGGCCTGCGCATCGCGGATCTGATGGACGAGGAATTCACCCGTGCCCAAGTCATCCGCCGTGTTGCGGAGGTGAATGAAATTCTCGCAAAATACGATCTGCCTCAGTTCACCGCGCAGCAGGTGATCGACGAAGTTTACACCGCCTTCAAGCGTCTGCGCCCTCACGTCACCAACACCATTCCCGTTCTCCACACGGCGTGGAAAGCAGATAAAACGATCCTTTTCGAAGGGGCCCAAGGTACGCTGCTCGACATTGACTTCGGCACCTATCCGTTCGTCACATCCTCGAACACCACCTCCGGCGGTTCCTGCACCGGCTCCGGCCTGCCGCCGAACGCCATCCAGCGCGTCATCGGCGTTTGCAAAGCCTACACCACCCGTGTCGGCTCCGGCCCCTTCCCTACCGTGGACGAAGGCCTGTCCGAATACCTGCATGGCCTCGGCCGCGAGTTCGGAGTCGTTTCCGGTCGCCCGCGCGGCTGCGGCTGGTTGGACACAGTGCTCCTCCGCTTTGCCTGCATGGTCAACGGCGTCACCGGACTTGCCATCACCAACGTCGATGGCCTCGACGAATACGATACGCTGCAAATCTGCACCGGCTACGACATCGACGGAGAGATCCACGAACTTCCACCCGCCAACCGCGACGCATGGAACAAGGCGAAGCCCGTTTACGAAACCCTTCCCGGCTGGAAATCCGACACGACCCAGATCACCCGCTACGAGGATCTGCCAGCGAACGCGAAAGCCTATCTCGCCCGGTTCTCGGAACTGTGCGGTGCCCCGGTGGCGTTTGTCGGTGTCGGCCCGGACCGCGTCCAAACCCTCATCGCCTGAGTTTGAATTCATCAAAAATTACCCGGTTTTCATCATGCCTTCACACATGACGGTTCTGATGCGCTCGTGAAAACGCTCCCAGCTCAGCAAAACCCGATCATGGCCGATCACCCCGAAATCCCCCGGCACATCGCCATCATCATGGATGGCAATGGCCGCTGGGCGAAAGAACGCGGACTGCCGCGTTTGGAGGGCCACCGCTCCGGCGCAGAGTCCGTCAGGGAAGTGATGGAAGCCTGCATCGAGCTGGGTGTGGAATATCTCACCCTCTACGCGTTTTCCTCGGAAAACTGGAGCCGCCCGGAAGCGGAGGTTTCCGCGCTGATGACTTTGCTGGACCGATTTCTCGACGAAAAAGCCAAGGATCTCGATCGCCAGCAGGTCCGCTTGCTCGCCATCGGCCAACTGGACCGACTTCCAAAAAGCACACGCGCCCTCATCGAGCGGATCAAGGCCCGAACCGCCGATCACAAGAAAATGACCCTCGTCCTTGCCCTCTCCTACGGCGGCCGTGAGGAAATCGTCTCCGCCGCCCGCTCGCTTGCGGTGGATGCCGTAGCGGGCAAGATCGAGCCTGACGAAATCAACGCGGAGCTGTTCGCCTCCCGCCTGCAGACCGCCGGCATCCCGGATCCGGATCTGTTGGTTAGAACGTCAGGCGAAATGCGTGTTTCCAATTTCCTTCTCTGGCAGATCAGCTACGCGGAAATCGTCATCGTGAAGAAATTCTGGCCTGATTTCCGTCAGGGAGATCTGTTCGAAACCGTGAAGGAATACCAGCGCCGCCACCGGCGTTTCGGAGCGCTGTGAAACAAAAAGGCCGGACAATGAAGTCCGGCCTCTGGAAATGTTGCCGCTCTTATAAGGCTACCGGATCACATGCTCGGAACCTGAACGAGCTTGGTGTATTGATAGGAGTTCTTCGCGAGGAACTCAGCTTGCTTGGCACCGGTCAAGTCACTGCGGGTGCGGAGCTGGTCGATACCGAAATCAGAAACAACCGTGAGTGAGATCTCCACTGCCGTCAGGCGGCCGGCCTTCAGGTCTGCGATGACGACGGAAGCGGGCAATTTGACGGACGAATCAGCAACCAGCCCGGAGCCTTGGATTCGGAACTCTTTGGTGGATGCGGAATCACCGACAGTAATCGGCACATCGATCAAGGTGGTCGTGGCGGTAGTGCCGGAACCGGAAACCTTGGCGACCTGCACATGGAAAGTCAGCGAGAATTGATAGATATTCTCACAGACGAAGTTCTCGGGTTTCGAGAGCTTGGTGCTGTAGGTGGTGAACGCGGCGGTGAGATCGGGTTTCCCCAAAAGATCATTGAAGGTGTCGTCCGGATTCACCAGCAGCCGATTGAGGACGAAGGTGTCGAATTTGCCGCTCGTGCCTTCGATCGGGTCGGTATACTTCAGGCCGTAAGCAGCGCAGGAAACATCGCCGCCCTTATCGGTGGCGGTGCCGATCTGCCCGTCGTAGCGGTCGGTGGCGGCGGTGAAGAAAATAAGGTCACAGGCATTGGTACTTATCAGTTTTTTACCGGGCAGGGTCGTGGCCGTGATAGCAGACAACCATTCATTGGTATTGCCGCGGCGGGTTACGAGTGCTTCGAAATCACGAGCCATGGAATCAACCATGGTCTTCCCTTGGCGTGCGGCCCGGAGTTCGGCACGGCTGCGGTTCCAGGTATCGAGCGCGATGGAAGTGATGGAGACCAAAACGGTGACGATGATGGTGGTGATCGCCATGGCGACCATCAGTTCCATCAGGGTGAAGCCACGTTTGGCGGGAGAAGTCCTATGGGTTTTCATAAATGGATTTTGTCAGAAACTCACCGACGGACGGCCAGATTGCGGGTGAAGACCGGGGTCTTGGCTTTGTCAAATGCCGTCTTATAAGATGCAGCGCTTCCTCCCCCGAAAAATGAGGATGACTTTCCGGGAAGCATATAGAAATCAGCAGCAAAGGCGATGACCGCTTCCGGATAGGTGTCAGTACCCGAAACTGCGCCACCGCCAGTTCCTTTCGGATCAACGATTTTTTTGGAAGTACTCAGAGTCAACCCGGCGGTCGCGCCACCGAAAACGAGTTGGGTACATTTGACCAGATACACGCCACCTTCGAGAGCGGCGATGTCCTTGGTGAAATTCGCGCTATCCACCCTTCGTGCCATCGGAACCACCACGTAGTCCTTACCCGCTAGCTTGTTTTTAACATCGATAACTGGCTCCGGGGTCCCATCGGGCCGGGCAGTTCCTCCCAGTTCACCACGGTATTGATAAACTAAAATGGCTGATGCCGCAGCGGACGAGTTTTCGATCCAAGTGTAGGCCTTGTCGAATCCGGTGTAAGCTGTTTTCGAGGGCAATCCTGATTCATCGCCTTTTCGAAAGGTGACCATCTCCTGTTCGACCGTGGAGGCAAGCCGGTCGGCTTCCTGGACGTTGATGGACTTGCGGATGCCTGCGGCGGCAGGAGCGAAGACCACCATGAAACCCGTGAGAAGGACGGCAAGAACGCCGATGGCGATGACGGTCTCAAGGAGGGTGAAACCGCGCTGGCGGATGGATGTGGAGAATTTCATGACTTAAAAATCTTTGCCTGCTGTCAGTGTGCTGATCCCACTTCCCATCTGATCGGGGCTGCGGAAAACCGAAGTCCGGCCATTGCGCCAGACGACAAATCCGCCGAAATCGCGCTTGCTGGTAGCGGTGACCTTGGGGGGAGCGGTGTTTGAGGGCTTGGACATGCTGCGGGCACCTGTGCCGATGATGAAACTGGCACCCGGGGTGGTACAGATGCCCTGCGAGTTGAATTGATAGATGTAGTAGTCGCCCGCAAATGCGGTTTTGACCGGTGCGACGAATTTGGAAGAGGAAATGATCTCGATCGTACCAGTGCCATCATCGTGATTCTTTTTGCTCAGCGTATTACTGAAAAACGTCTGGTCGGGAAGCACCGCGCCTCGGCTGGAGAGCTCCCACCTGGGACTCGCGTTGGTAGGGTCCTTCGCCTGCCCGAAGTTAGGGTTCGTGGTGCTGGTCTCGGTTTCCTCATAGGCGACGATGATGCGCTTAAGATCGTCGGCCGGATTATTCGTCAGCGTTTTGGCAACCAACACGCAAGCCCGCATGTTCTTGCCGATGGCGGTGGCTCTGGCCTCGTCAAACAATGACTCAGCCGTTGCGACACCGCTGGTAACACCTTTTCCGCCGAGTCCACCCAAGCCGATCGCACCTGCGGTCATAAGGATGGACATGATGGCGATGACGACGAGCATCTCGACCAAGGTGAAGCCTTGGCCTCGCCTTCTGATTTGGATTTTAGAAACAATGGAATTCATGGGTTTGAAAATCGTGTTGGATTAAAGTGGCGCTATTTTTTTTTGATCGCAAGCGCAAATGTCAATACATCGCAGTTACGTGGGGTTCTGGTTTGGAGGATATCTTCCGGAATTGGGACCACTCATCCAAGTCCAAGCGGGGCCGACCATATCGCGGATGTCCTTACGGCTGGCGACCCAGCCGAGCAGCTCCTTCGCAAGCTCCGGATCGGCCACCAAAGAGGCGGGATCTCCGGCCC
>JBDSNC010000135.1:0-7661 GCA_039915545.1 Luteolibacter sp. | reverse complement strand
CTGGTGTATGTGTTGCTGCGCTTCATGGCGCATCTGTCGGGATGGTGCCACAGCTTCACGCGGCTCTTCGCGGTGACGCGCTCGGCGTTGTGGGAGCGGCTGGACCTGCTGGCACTGCTCAAATCCTATGGGACAGCATCCGGGCGGATGAGGGTGATCGGAGCGCCCAGTGACGCGTGGTTGCCGGGATTCGCGCTTATCAGAACCTGATCCTGTGGGACAGCAGCGGCCCGTCAGACCGAAGGTATATCAACTCATCCGCAAAAATCCGCAATCGCCATCACCCCACGCACCCGCACTCCACCTTGAGAAATCAGGGCCAGGACGCATCACTCCCATGCTGTGGGATGGCTGTGATTTTCGATAGGGTTCTTCCTTCCACTCACTCCGCTCGTCTGCGACACCACGGAATGATGCCCGAAAACGAAATTGCGATCGATGCTATGGCTGCAACACCGGCCGAACCGAGCATAATTATCGAACCATACTTCTTGCCCATCTCAGCGCCCGCGTCGCGCCCAACTGTGTAACCCGACTGGTAATCCGTGGCCTCGAGGCACTCGTAGCTCTGGCACCGGCGATTCCTCCGCACACGCCACTAGCCACGACAAAACAACCCACAAATAGAACAGCAAAAAGCACCCCCGGCAGCAATTAAACCTCCAATTACAAGCATAATAGTCGTCCTAACTGTGTAATTAGTGCACCCTTGCCAAAGGTGGCGTGCATAACCTAACGTAAATTTACGTGAATTCGAGTGAACATGGAAGGAAAATGACACTTGCTCTGGATCTTTCCATTCTCGCCGCTGCATTTGGCAGATCTCTTCTAATGCTCGCTTGTGTTCATGTTCCCAATCCTTCCTTTCCGCCAACCTCGGAGCCCAGGAAGTCATCGGCATGGCGGCGTCCGGTGCCAAATACGGGATCATGACCGCCGACTTCTATTGGGTGGGCGCGATTCCCGCGATGGTCTTTCTTCCCGAGGGAAAAGGAATGCGCGAACCTAGTGGTGCCGATCGCGTTGAGCTCGTCCCACATCGCCTTCGGCAGTATCCGGATGGAGCCGGTTTTCATGATCCTCGCCCAAAGCGGCGCGACGGCGGCGATGATCGCGATCAAGGACGGCACGTCGTTGCAGGAGATCGAATACGCCAAGCTCCGCGAGCGTTTGTTGGCGGACAAGCAGGTGCTCGAACATGAATCGAGCAGAGCCCGTCGCACTAGCAAGCGCTTCCGCGGATCCTTGTCTCTCAACTCAAAGCTCCGCCGATCTCGCCAACACCCGATGCTTGCCAGCAGCGCCTCCTCTGCGCGCTGCGATGGAGGTTGTGTGACTGCCAACGCCCCAAGCTTGCGCGTATCTTTGCTTCGCGATCAACCCCGGCCCGACGGGCCGGGCTGGTTATGGATCAGCCATTTTGGCCTTTGAAGATGGCCATGCACTTTTTAAAATGCTCTAGCCTCCCAATCCGCGGCGCGAATTGGGAGCATGGAATGCGGTCGCCTTCCCGAAGATTTCCGGCGGAATAGTCGAACCGGGCACTGGCGTTGGTGTCGGCGGAAGGAATGATCCTCACCCAATAGGCCTGGCAGGACTCCGGAAAGTCGTGATTGAGCACTTCGCCCGCTTTCACCGTGAAAGTCTGATAGGCCAGCCAATCCCCCTCGCCGGTGACGTCCAGTTCCACCTTGAAGGATACCTCATCCTTGCCATTGTGAGAGAGCGACAACGATTTTTTGTCGTAGCCGGTGAAGAGATAGGGATCGGACGGGACGTTGGCTTTGACATCGCTTTTCAGCCAAGGGCCACCGGTGCCGGTGGGTTTGCCGAATTTCCAGAGATCGTCGATGGCACCAGCCCAGACCGCGGCTTTCCCGTCGTCCGAGCGGATGATGTGCGGACTGTTCACACCGTTTTCGATGCCGGTCATCACGAACAGCCCGCGATAGGAGGCGAAGTCTCCGATCACCCGGTTGTGGCTGGAAACCGGGCGGATCTTGGCGAAACCACCGGCGTTTTCGGCAGGCAACTCGTAGAAGGTTCCGTGGCAGTTGAGCAGATACCGCTCGGTGCTGACTTCGCGTTGAAGCCGGATGATTCCGTTGGCGGTGAGGTGGTCGAATGCGGCCGATCCCCGTGGCAGGCGCCAGTTGGATTTCGCTTCATCGGTGAAAACGACGGAAGCGTCCTCAACCTTGAGGCTTCCGCGGAGCAGGGCGGTGCCAAGCTTCATCTCCCCGGCGTCGGGCGGGCTTTTCAGAGGACGGAGTTTCATTTCACCGTCGAGTTCGTAACAGAGGTTGCCCGCGGGCGCTTGGCCCGGCTGTCCGGCCATCGAAAGGAGCAGCGTGCGCTTGTCGTTTCCGCGGGCGCGCATCCAGCCGGATGAGACGTCCTTTTTTGAATCCGCCTCCGCGATGCCTTCGAAGATCGGGTCCGGCTTGGTTTCCCGCAAATCGGGATTGGCATAGAGGAACGCGGCGGTTGCCGCAAGGCAGTCGCTGCCGGGACGGACGCGGATCCACTCGCCTTGGTCCGACTCGGGGAAATCCACCCTTGCGGACTCGCCGGCGGGCACGGTGACTTTTTTCAAGGTTTGCCAGGTTCCGTCGCCGCGCACATCGGTTTCAAGCGTGAATTCCACCGCTTGCGGTGACTTGTGGGTGAGATGAAGCGTCCGCCTTTGGTATCCGGCGAAGAGGAACGGGTCTGACGGGGTTGCCGCTTTCACATCCTCCCGCAGCCACACCGAGCCCCGGCCGATGGCAGAACCTAACAAATCTGGCATTGCAGCGGAAGTGAACCAGAGATTCGACTGGGATTGCCCCGGACTAGCAAGAAAGTCGTCGCCGGAAGCGGTATTGAGGAAAGCCGACCTGGCGGTGTCGTCGCAGCCGAACACAAGACGGTCGTTCCACTTGCAGAAGTCGCCGATGACCTTGAGATAGGTGGAGCGCGGGCGGATGCCGGCGGCGTTTTTCGTGGTGAAGGTTTTCGGGAATTTCCAGAACATGCCGTGCATGGTCATGAGCAGGTCCTTCTCGCCGATGTCCCGGATGCGCGGCCACTCGGTGTTCCAGCCGTGCGCGCCGTCGTAACAGTGACTCGCTTTCGGGAGCCGATAGGGATTCCATTTCCCACCGTCGAGCACCATCAGGATCAACGAACGCGAGTCCCAGCCGACGCTCCAGACCGGGTCGGTTTCGGGATTTTCGCTGCCGAAGATTCCGCCCGGTCCGGTGACTTCGGTGAACTGGTTGCGGCGCACGAGTTTCCAATCGCCCTCGCCCATCCATTCGCCAAGCGCTCCGCTGGCGGTCCGCGGATCGCGTTCGGCGTCCTTACTGCGCTCGCCGTTGTTCGCATAAATCACGCGGCCCTGACCGGAATAGAGACCCTTGCCATGATAGCCGGGAAGCTGCGAACTAACGAGTGCGGGATTCTTCTGTTGGGTAAACCCGGGCTTGTCGCCATTGCCATCCTTGATGAGACCGGTGACTTCGAGGGTCTTCACATCTACCTCATACAAACCCTCTTCCATCGTGGCGAAGTAAACCTTGCCCGCCGGATCCGTCAGATGGGGGGCGTTGCCGGTGAGGCGTCCGGGCATGAGCTTGGGTGAAATCGCACGCACCTCGCGTTTCCCGTCGATCAGATAGGGACCGATGATCAACTGGCCGGACTCGCGGTGGATCATCCGGTTGGCGGGCGTGCCGCCGACACTCTCGGGCCGGACGATCTGTTTGAGCTCCGGGGTTATTTCATATAGCTTGTCGGTCGATCCAAACGGAAGGTGCGGGCCATAGGTGATGACCCAGAGGCGGTCCGCCCATGGGACCACCGCACCGGTGCCACATTCGCCTTCCTCGTTGAAGCACGCGAGATTCGGATAGATGCCACTCCAGGAAGGAGGTTCCGCGGCGACAAGCGGAAGGGCGGACAGGAACAGGATGGCTAACAATTTCATAATAGGTTGGAAAAAGCTCAGAATTCGGGCGAAGCGCCGCCCATGACCTGGAGGATCATCGGATGATCGAGCGCGGCGGCGAAGATGTGGACTTCATCGAGATCACCTCGAAAGAAGGAGGCCCCCGGAGGATCGGGATTTGACCTCGAAAGGTTGCGGCCCATCCAGACACCGTGAAACTCCGTGGCGGGCAGGGTATTGATCGTCCGCACGGACTTCCGGGTGGTCGGTTCAAGCATGCCGTCCACATAGAGCAGGACGTGGGTGGCGGTGGTGGGGGAACCGCCGTACATCACCGCGGTCAGGTGGTGCCACTTGCCGTCGCGCAGATCGGTCGTTCCTACGACCGCTCCCCTGCCGGTGCCGACGCGCAAGGCTCCGAGGGGACCTTCGTCGGGCGCGGGGTTGATGGAAATCTGCCAGGCACTGCCACTGCCCTCGACTTTCCCCCAGCCGATCATGGCATAGCTCTGCGTGACCGTTAGATCGGCCGGAATCCTCGCCCACAAGGAAACGGTCCGCGGGGCCTGGCCGGAAATCCCCTCGTATCCGCTCTCGGCGAAATTCGAGATACCGTCGAATGTCAGGGCCTTGCCGAACCGGCCATCGACCCGCCTGGCGGTTTCCCCGCCATCGCGGCCGGACAGCAGCCGCGCGCCGGCTTCCGTCTCGGCGAGTCCCTTGCCGCTGTTGCGCAGATCCACGCCGTCCGTTTCCTCGAAACTCCAGCGGATGAACCCGGGAACACGGCCCGGCACCGGTGGCAGATCCGTGATGAACACGCCATCATCGGCAGGCATGCGCTGCGATGGCCCGGCCCCCAGCCGCACGGCTTCGTGCTGGTGCAGCGTGACCACGGATTCCTCCCGCTGATGGGATGCGGCGGTGACCGTCCCTTCGAGAACGTGGACTTCCATTTCACCCGAACGCTCGACGTTGACACCGAATTCGGTGCCGAGATCCACCACGCGTCCGCTCGGACCATCAATCACGAAGCCCCTACCCTGCACATCGGTGACCCGCGCGACGAGCCGCCCGTGATCGAGCCTGGCGCTCTTCGGCCCGGTGATTTCGAAGCGGGCGGGACCTTCCAGCAGGACGACGACTCCGGCGGAAAACTTCAACTCCGCAAGTCCTGAGGCAATTTCCAGCACGCGTCCCTCTTTCAAGCGATCCCCTTCCCCGGCCGAAATCTTGTTGCCGGCCCAAACGATGGACTCGCTGCGCGTAAAGGTGGCTCCGTCACGGGAGTTCATGAAAATGGTCAGTCCGACAGCGAGGACGAGCACTGCGGCTACGGCCAGCGATCTCGTCACGCGGGAGAAGAGAATCGTCCGGCGCAGGCGTCTTTCGACATGCAGTTGGATCGGCGTCGGGACGTCTTCCGTTTGATCCGTTGGCGAAGACTGGATGCGGGCCACGACTTCCGCCGCGAAACGTGATTCTCCATCAGCACCGCCGATCACTGAACCCGTCAGGCGGTGCAAGGCCACCTCGCGTGCGAACCGTCGGCCGAGGGCGGCGTCCTTGCCGCACGCGGCCTCCAAGGCCGCCACCTCGGCGGGTGCCGCGTCCCCTTCGAGGACGCGGGTGATCAGGAGGTCGATGTCGGAAATTTCCATGGCGGTTCCTCAGTGCGGGTGAGCGAGTTTGCCCTCCACACAAGCGGCGAGGGCCGATCGCAGGCGGTGGAGTTTCATGGTGACGGCCGAATGTTTTTTGCCCGTGCTGGCGCAGATTTCGGCCATGCTGCGGCCCTCGCCATAGCGGGACATCAACAGGTCGCGGGCCTCGCCATCGACCTGCGCGACACACTCCCTCAAGGCATCGGCCAAATCGGAATCGTCTTCGCCGGGTGGCTGCGATTCGGCGTGACTGTCGAGAAGCAACTGAAGTGCCTCGTTTCCGCCGATCGGTTCGACGCGGAACTTCCGCCGGTGGTTGCAGAGGTGGTTTTCGGCGATTCCCCGCAGCCATGGGGAGAAGGGGCGGGACAAATCGAAATCCCCGAGGCGACGCCAGGCAGTGAGGAACGTTTCCTGCGCCAGATCCTCGGCCTCGTGTTTCCGGCTTAGCCGGGCGAGGAGAAATGCCCTCACCGACCACTGGTGTTTCAAGACCAGCTTGGAAAACGCCCCGAGATCCCCCGTGCTGGCTTCGCGAAGCCAGATAGGTTCATCGTCGGGGTCTGGTGGGGAAGCGGCCATGGTCGTCTCTCAAACATTGTCGCGAAGCTGCGAATTTGACACATGGAGTTTTGCCGTTTTCACCCCGCCGTATCCTGCTTGCGATAGTGAAGTGGAGTTGTCGCAAGCTGGGACCGGAAAACCGAAGCCATGTATTCCGGACTGCTGAAACCGGATCGCTCGGCCACCGTCGCCACTGATAGGTTCGTGCGTTGGAGCAGGTCGATCGCGTGCTCGATGCGCACGCGCCGGATCTCGGCTGCTGGCGAGCGGGCGAGCAGGTTCTGAAAGCGCAACTCAAGGGCGCGGCGGCAAAGTCCCGCCTGCCGGGCCACATCGTTCACATTCATGATCCGCGCCGGGTCTTCGCGGATGAAACGAAGTGCCTTCACCATGGCGGCGTCGCCTACTGCGAGCGTGTCGGTGGACCGCCTTGCCACGATTCCCTGGGGTGGAATCCTAACTTCGGCGTGCCGTGGACCGTCGGGACTTTTCATTAACCCGTGCAGTTCCTCCGCCGCCTGGTAGCCGAGCTGCTCGCAGCCGAGTTTCACCGCCGAGATCGGCACCGGCGTCACCACGCAAAACAAATCATCGTCAGAGCCGCTGAGCACCGCAACCTCCTCGGGCACCGCAAGACCGGCCTGCATGCAGGCATAAATCAGCTCCCGAGCGCTGCTGCTGTTCCAAGTGAAAACGGCCAGCGGTTTGGGAAGAGCTTTCAACCACTTTCCAAGGCGCTTCAGGTCGAGATTCCAATCCGGCGCCGCTCCCAGATGGGGACTTACCGCGAAGACCTCGCAGCGATGCCCTTCCAGCCGCAACGCATCCACGAACGACTGCCGGTGTTCCGCCACATACTCCAGACCTAACAAACTGAAATAACCGAAGTGCCGGAAGCCCCGCTCCAGCAGATGCTCGGCCGCCAGATTTGCCGCCGCCACCTGGTCCGACACCACCCGCGGGAAATTCACTCCAGGCAGAGTGATCCCGGAAACATTCACCACCGGCAGCTTCAGCGACTTCAGCTTTTTCGCCAAATCGACGAATCCGACCCGCGCGATCACCCCGTCCCCTTTCCACGCGGCCGGCAGCCAGCGGCGCTGTTCCACTCCACGTGGTTCGACGAGCAACTGCCACCCTACGTTCTGGCTGTAGCGATGGATGCCCGCAATCACGTCGCGTCCCCAGGTCGTTGAGGTATCGACGAGAATCGCCACCCGCTTGACGGGTTCCACGTGGGTTTCGAGCTCGGACATGGGAATTAGGGACCAACGCAAAATCACAGAAATAATGCGCATTCTCGCAGTGTCCGCAAGGCGAATTCGGTTTAGTATCGCAGAGTCGGACTGCGGCCACGGGATCGCATCCGACAAAAATCCCATCCCAATTTCTCAACCCAAGTGCATTCCTCGTCGTCAGAAAAAGCGCATGCACACACAGCCGGCCCCGGTCGGAAAAAATGTTTCATCATCCGCGGATTGCGCTGGTGGATCATCGCCTTG